>JBHEKU010000007.1:0-16013 GCA_041859205.1 Ignavibacteria bacterium
ATTCCAGTCCTGTTCAATGTAGTTATTGTAAGGACTTAAACCCAGATTCATTACTTTGCCCGCAGTGTAATATGCGGTAAAATCCATTTGCAGACTTTGACGGCTGACCTGCTCAATAAAAAAGATAATCCGAATTAAAGATAAGAGAAACAGAATGGAGAGTGTAGTAAAAAGTAATATTTTCTTTTGCTTTTGCAAAAGACTACAGATTAAATTTTATCTTTCGCATTGCGAAGAAACACATACGAAGCAGCATCATACCATCGCGAAAACGGTTTATATTTGTTTCGCCGTATGTGCGCTCGCCGTAGCGGACAGGAATTTCTATAATTTTCAAATTCAGTTTTGCAGCGCCGAAGAGCAAATCAAAATCTCCGAAGGGATCAAAATCTCCAAAGTATTTTCTGTTCTCAACAAGTTTTATATAATCATTTTTGAATAACACTTTTGTGCCACAGAGTGTATCGGTTATTCTTTGTTCAAGCAGCCAGCTGAATACATTGCTGAAAAAAATATTGCCGGCCTTATTCAGACTGCGCATTGCTTTTTCATGCATCTGGTAAACTAATCTGCTGCCGTTTATAAATTCACCCTTGCCTGTGCTTAAAGCATCATAAAATTTAGGCAGGTCTTTTGGGGCGACGGTTAAATCAGCATCGAGTATCATTAAAATATCTCCTGTGGCATTTTCAAATCCTTTCCTTACGGCATCACCTTTACCTTTGCCCGGCTGCTTAAAAAGTTTTATGTCTTTATCGGTATTCTGTGCTATTACTTCTTCTATTTTTTTATAAGTATTATCGCTTGAATTTCCTTCAACAAAAACTATTTCTGTTCCGCTTCCCATATGAGGAATTAACCTGACTATATTTTCTATATTTCCTTCTTCGTTTCTGGCAGGAACAAGAACAGTAACTTTATAATCTTCACTCCCTTTTACTTCAGAAATATCGTTGTTGGCTACCACATATCCGGTAAGACATAGCCTTTTTATAATTGGAAGCTTTGCAAAATACTTATTTATGAATGAAGTTATGAATGGAATTTTGACCGGCATTAAAAGCATACCGCCGGTCCTGACTACATCAAATTCTGCAAGTGTTAAAAGGTTTTTTATTTCATGAATGTAGAGCCAGTTCTGTTCGCCTTCTTTCATTTTTAAGCCGAGCTTTTCTGCTGCTTTTAATACAGGATTCCAGAAGTAGTTTCGGTATGTTACTATTACCTTTGTACGGGAGTGGCAGAATATTTTTAATCGTTCAAAAACATTCTGTATATCGTTGAGAGTACCTATTAAATCACATAAGATTATGAAATCAAACTGCTGATTTATTTCTTTTGCTCTTTCATTAAAATCATCACTCTCTACATCTAAACATGCGAATTTTATATTGGGATATTTTTGCTTTGCATTCTGAATGTGATACGGATTGAAATCAAACCCTGCTTCAACTTTATTACCGATTGCATGCAATGAATCCCCTTCGGCGCATCCTACTTCAAGTACTGAAGCATTTGCAGGAATTAAGTTCTTAAATAGATTTTCAAGAGAATCGTAATAGAATTTATTCCTCTTTCTCCAGTAATTTTTTTCTTCGGCCTTTTTTTTAAAATCTGTCATTCTTATTTCTATCTTAACTCTCTATTTAAAATACAACAAATAAAATTCTGCTCCCCATACTCCGAGTAGAAACAAATTGAATAAAACCGCAGTAGCTTTTTTCCATTTGGCTATACCATAAAAATCCGTTTTATAGTGGTAAATAAAATAAACTGTACCGATTATAAAAAACGGAATCAGGACATAGTGATATCTTGCCAGAGCAACAAACATAAAAAATGTGAACAGCCAGCTGAATATCATTCCCCATAAAAAAAAAGTTTTTCGTTTCATCATCATAAGTCCCCATAACCCTAAGCTCATAACAATAAAATATGGAATATTAATTAAAGCTATCCAAACAGGGCTGACACTTTTATAAACCTGAGTTGAAGTAGATTCCTTTCCGTCACCTTTAGTGAAATATAAAATTATCATTCGTTCACTGGAGAAAAGATAGCCGAGTTTTTTTATTCCGGTAATTAAAAATTTAGCCGGATTGTTTACGGCGTAATCAATGCCGAGCTTAAAAAACTCTTTATCTCTTAATGCTTCATCTTCAATATTAAATAAGGGATTTGACTCCTCTATTTTATGATACCACGTTCCTGTGGCATTAGGATTACTGCCTGACCAGAATGTAAATCCGCCCTGCGTTGCGATTGTGTATGTGTTTAAAACAGTTTTGTTTCTTATCAGCCATGGAGAGATAACAAAAAACGCTCCTATGAAAAATAATAACGAATATTTTAGAAAGCCGTTTAAATTTATTTCTTTTCTTTTGTAGAAAAATAAAAATATCGGAATTAATAATATCGAAGGGGCGAATGAGGAACGGATTAAAATCGCATATCCCCAGAGCAGTCCTATAAAAAAAACATATTTGAAAAAGTTATCTTTTAATACTATGAATAAAATAAGGATAGATATAAAGCCGAATAATGGCTCAGTAAGAATTGTCTGGCTGAACAATATATTCGATGGAAAAAAAGCAAAGATTGCCAATGCTATCAAAGATTTTTTTTTATCAAAATAATTTAAACAAACTCTGAAAAAAAGATAGCATGTAAATATTTCAAGTACGGACTGTACTATCTTTACATAGAATTGTTCGGGACCGAAAACAAAATATAAACCCGAAAGAAAAATAGAATAGCCCGGAGCAATTACTCCTGTAAGTTTTCCTTCAAATGAATATGTGAAAGTATTTACGATGCTTTGAGCAAGAGAATGGTATACATAACTATCTGAACGGATTTCAGACGGAAGAAAAAAAGCCAGCAGAATTTTTAACAGAAACGATAAAGATATAATGCTCCAGAGTATCTTTTTATAGGAAGTATTTTCAATTGCAGTATTCAATAAACTCTCGTTAAATTTTTTCTGCAACTAAAGTTACACCCGTGCCTTCGGGGTTATCAGTTCTCACATCAAGCCACATCAAAATCAAAACAAACCAAAGTGTGAATATATAATAGAACGGCAAAAGTAAAATTAAAATCTTTGATGCGCCTGCCATAAGAATCGGATACTTTATTCCCCATCTCCATGAGATAGTGCCGTACTTACCATAGGCATATTTGAAGTGAGTCATTGTTAGTCCGGCTCTTTTCAGTTTGCCTTCGATATCTTCTTTTGAGTAACCTAATCTTGCATGCTCTTCAATAAAGCTTTCATCGCTTTCATCATGCGCATCGCTGCCGCCTAAGTTAGATGGAGTGTTGATTAAAAGTTTCCCTCCGGGTTTTAAAGCGCGGTGATAGTTCCTGAATACAAGCTCATCTTCTTCTATATGCTCCATAACATCAACGCATAAAATGAAATCATATTTGTTCTCAATATTTATTTTAGTCAGGTCGGCAATTTCAAACTTTGCATTTTTATATCCTTCTTTGCTGAAGAAATAATTGCAGTCGGCGACCTGGTCATCTTTCACATCAACGCCTAGTATAGTACAGTTCGGAAATCGTTTGGCAAGAAAATATGAATATTGGCCAAAGCCCATGCCGGCATCGTATATATCAAGTTTTTTGTTTGTATCAGGAAAAATTTCTCTTATCATTTTTCTGACGTGCCATGAGCGGAGAAACATAAGGTCAAGCAGCTCATAGAATATTTTTCTCAGAAAAATATTTCTTGCAACAGCTTTTGCAAAAACGTTTTTAATTGGATCGTATTTCATTTTATATTTTTATGGATTCTAATTATGAATTTTTTCGGAATAAGTTTATTTTTAAATATTTGTTGATAAACCCTTTAATGCTGTATAGTTCAATATTTTCAAAAAATCTGCCGAGATAAAGCAGTAAGAAGAAAGCAGCAATCAGTGCTAAATTTATTCCAAAATCGAAAAGCAGATTATCTTGTTTTATAAGTGTTGATAAATAGACCAACCCTATATATAATACTGAAAGCAAAATTAATTTATAAATCTCAAGTTTTATAAAATAGTACCTTTTAGATTTTATATAAAGAAATACTATAAGCAAAATATTTGAAAGCACCGATAATATTCCTGCGGCATATATTCCATAATAACGGATAAAAATAAAATTACCAATAACATTAAACAGCAGAACTAAAAAAGTAAACCAGGTAACAATTTTTGATTCCTTCTTGTAGAGAAATCCGAAGCCGACAACTGTGAATAAAGAAAGAACGCAGTTAGCAAATAGAATTATCCTTATTGTATTAATTGCTTCCCATAGCTTAGGATTTTTCACAAATAATTTTAGTGCTTCAGGCATTATAAGTGATGCTAATAACGAAACAAAAATAATTGCAAAAAATAAATAAGTAGACATCTTTGTGAAATATCTCTCGGCATTTTCCTCGTTAACCTTTTTATAAAAGAGACCGCTGAATGCTAAAGAGAATGGCATAACAACTAAAAAATTTGTCAGACTGCCTACACTGTAACCGACAGTATAAACTCCAACCATATCCATCGAAACATAACTGGTTAAAATAAATCTGTCCACTGTATTCAGCAGCATACTTAATATTGCATATACCGTCCAGAAAAAAGAAAAATTAACTATATCTTTTATACTTTCTTTATCAAAGTTTATCTTAACATTTTTGATAATCACCGGAATGCAGAAAATAAAAACTATCATCGGGGCAAGGAACTTCGCCAAAAATATAAAATCGAAATCGCTCTTCTGAAAATAAACAAAATATATCTGCAGAAAGAAACTTATGAATAAACTTGAAAGAGCAATTGTACTGTAGAGTCCCGGTTTTTGTTTTAATCTTGCTATACAAAGCGGCAGAGCGAGCAGAGATTCAAATATACAAATAAGAAAACAATAAAAAATTACGTTGCCATAAATTTCCTGCTTCAGGAAGAGCTGTGAAAAATTATTTTTAAATATTATTCCTACAATTAAAAAAACAAAACAATTAAGCACGAGAAGCATTAGAAAATTGAACAGAAGTTTTTTTCTCTTTTCCTCATTCAGAGTTGAGCAGTGCGTAATAATCGTTGTTTCAAATCCAAACAGACACAAAGTAAATAAATACTGCCAGAAAGTTTCAAGAAGATTTATATTGCCTATTGTTCCCGCAGAATAAGCGGAAGTATACAGCGGTATAAACACAAACGAGAGCGCCTTGCTCGCAACTCTGCTTAGCCCGTAAACGGCTGAGTGCTTTAATGTATGTTTTAGATCCTCTAACAATATTTATCCTGCAATTATTTCCTGAACAAAACTTTCCCACATATATTTCTTTTTTTCTTCACTTACGTTCTTGCTGAATTCTTCTTCTCTGTTCTCTTTATAAAACTTCAATATCGATTCAGCTATTTGTAAACTATTTTTCGGCTCAACTAAGTATCCCGTCTTCTCATTCAAAATTACTTCAGAGAGACCGCCGACTTTTGTAGCTATAACCGGCTTATCGTAGAAGTAAGCAATCTGTGTAATTCCGCTTTGAGTAGCCGAGTTATACGGCAGCACTGCGCAATCACATGCAGAGAAAAAGTAACGGACTTTCTCATTAGGCATAAACTCCGAAACTACAAAAATATTTTTTTCTAAATTGTTCTGCTTTATCTGCTCTCTGTACTTTGTTTCATCTTCGTAAAACTCACCGACTACTAATAATTTCACATCCATTTCCTTCACAACGTCCTTCATTGCATCGATTAAATAATTTAATCCTTTATACTTTCTTATATAGCCGAAGAACAAAATTACTTTATCTTTTATAACATCTACTCCAAATTCTTTTTTTATATACTCACGCGCTTCATTCTTTTCAATTTTATCTCCGAATAAATTATATACGGGATGTTTCGAATGAATGACAGGTTTATTTTTTTTGTTAAAGAGCTTTAAATCTTCTGCAACTGATTCCGATAACACCTGAAACTTATCTCCCTGGCTTAAAGCAAGTTTTGTTAAAAATGTATCGCCGAATCTTTTTTCATGGGGAATAACGTTATCTGCCTGAAATAAAACCTTAGCTTTTGAAAACTTCCTGATAATCCAAGCCAAAGTAAAAAATGCCGGAGCGAAGAAAGGTATCCAGTACTTAATTATAATAAGGTCGGCATTTTCTTTCGCGATTTTAAATCCCCACTTAATCCAGTTGAAAGGATTAACCGAATCAATCGAAATTACATTGCTGCCTTCTTTAAACTCAGTCAGCGGTTTGCCTTCTTCGTATTGTGTCTTGCCCGGGAATAAAAATTCAGGATACTGCCTTTTGAATGAATAAATTTTTACATCATTATCTTTTGACAAATATTTATACATCAGCTCATTGAAGTGAGCCATTCCTCCGCGCATCGGATATGCCGTTCCTATGATAATAATTTTCAAAGACTCTTATTGTTTTAAAACTTTATTCTTATTTTTTAACTGAAAAAGCTTAGCGCCTAATTTTGTATTCGTAATCTTATCAAGTAAATTCGAACGTAAAAACCACAGCTGCATTTTTAAACTATTGCCTCTGTATTTTATATAGCTTTCTTTTTCTTCGCGTTTACCCAGCGCCTGCTTTTCACTGCTTGTGCCACCCGGATAAAATTTTACTATAGGGTAATCAATGTGTTTAAATTTTTCATCGGCAATTCTAACAATAAAATCGTAGTCCATTGCAATGCGTTTGTTCTTATCAAAGAGTCCGTACTTATTGTACAACTCTCTTTTCACAAACATCGTGGGGTGGCCGATTGTAGAAATCCCTCTATATAGATGTTCAGGATTAAATGCTTTTCCTGTCACAACCCATGCGCCGCCGCGATATTGGACATAGTTTCCGTGCGTCCACATAAGCGCACTATCTTTTTCAAATTCATCTGAAACTCTTTTTACAATACTTTCATCATAATATTCATCTCCTGCATTCAGCAGATGAATAACTTCACCTTTACTTCTTAAAACTCCTTCATTAAAGCTTGACGAGATATGTTCGTCTTTTATATTTTCCCATCTTCTGTACTCAGGCAATATAATTGATTTGAGATAATCATCTATATCCGGCTTAGTTGATGCATTTATTATCAGATGCTCATCGGGTTTTTGTGTCTGCATGTCAACGGATTTGCACGTTCTCTTCAGCTCTTCTAAATCATTAAAACATATAGTTACAGTCGATATTTTATTGTTTCTTGGCTGCATTTTAGCGAATATCAATATAAAATTAATAGCAGTGAAATGTAATTCACAAAAGACATTCTTAAAGAACATTCTAAAGGACATTCTTTTACAATCTTATTTTTCATTTTTAATGATTAGTTTTACACCTTAACATAAAAAACACCATGCATATTACTTTGAAATACGGACTAATAACAGGAATTGTTTACAGCATTATAACCCTTATTCTCTTTTTCGTTTTCGGAAACTCAATTAATTTCACCACTAAGTTTTTTATTGATTTTCTTCTGCTGAATTTAGTTCTTTATGTTTTTCTTTATTTTCCTATTAATAAAAAAATAAATTCGTTAAGCGAGCAAAAATATTATTACGGCGAAGGCATGAAGGTCGGCTTTACAACTGCCTTTTTCGCATCCATTGTAATAGTGGTTTTTATTTTTGTTTTTTATAAATTCATTAATCCTGAAATTTTTGCTTCGATAAAACAAAGCATGATACCTGAAATAAACAGCACCAGTCTCGATTCGCTTAAAAAAAGCGGCTCAATAAAAACTCTGATTGCAAACTCCAGCCCCGTTACTCTTGTGCTTCAGCAGTTTTCGTTTACAATAATTTCAGGAATGATTGCATCGTTTATACTTGCAGCTTTTATTTCAAAGAAAAAAGCTAAACAATAATTTTTTATTTTCAATATTTCCAATAATGAGTAAAAAAGAATTAATAAGATGTGACTGGTGCAAAGGCTCTGAGCTTATGATTGCTTACCACGATAACGAATGGGGAACTCCCGTGCATGATGATAACAGGCATTTTGAATTTATTATTCTTGACGGCTTTCAGGCAGGACTTAGCTGGTCAACCATTCTCAATAAAAGAGAAAACTTCCGGAAGGCGTTTGATAACTTCGACCCTCAGAAAGTAGCGAAGTACAATGAAAAGAAAATTGTGAAGTTAATGAACGATGCAGGGATTGTAAGAAATAAGCTTAAAATATATTCATCGGTTGCAAATGCAAAAGCATTTCTGGAAGTTCAGAAAGAATTCGGCTCGTTCGATAAATATATCTGGCAGTTCACAGGCGGCAAGACTATAAAAAATACACGAGCAAGTATGAGAGATATTCCTGCGAAGACAAAAGAATCCGATGCAATGAGTAAGGATTTACTCAAACGCGGATTTAAATTTGTCGGCTCAACAATCTGTTATGCATATATGCAGGCAGCGGGAATGGTAAACGACCACATTGTAACATGCCACCGATATAAATCAGTCTCAAAAAAATAACCCTACTAAACTATAATAATGAAACATCAAAAATCCTTCTCTAATGTTGTAAGATATAAGTTCGATAAGCTTATGTCTAAAGGCTCCGGCGCATTGATAGGCGCGCTGGGAATTTTATCTTTATGCTTAGTTGTAATAGCTGCTGCTATAATTGTTATTGCAGGAGTAACACCTGAAGGCGCAGAAGAATCGCTCGGTTTTTTTGACGCAGCATGGGCAAGTCTTATGCGTACGCTTGACCCCGGAACTATGGGCGGCGATGCCGGCTGGTCGTTCAGAATAATTATGTTCTGTGTTACACTCGGCGGGATTTTTATTGTTTCAACTCTTATCGGTGTGCTTGCCAGTGGAATTGGAAATAAGCTTGATGACCTTCGCAAAGGAAAATCTCCCGTGATGGAAGATAACCACACTCTTATTCTCGGCTGGTCTGAAAAAATATTTACAATTATTTCAGAGCTTACAATTGCTAATGAAAATCAGAAGAAGCCCTCTATAGTTATTCTTGCAAATAAGGATAAGGTAGAGATGGAAGATGAAATTGATTTAAGAATTCCCGATACAAAAAATACTGAGATAATATGCAGAAACGGAAATCCGATTGATTTGAATGATTTGGAAATTGTTAATCCGCACTCTGCCCGTTCTATAATAATTCTTTCACCTGAAGAAGATGAACCGGATATTCAGGTTATAAAAACTTTGCTTGCCCTTACAAAAAATCCTCACAGAAAGTCCGAGGCATATCATATTGTTGCCGAGCTTGCTGATGAAAAAAATGTTGAGATTGCCGAGACAGTTGGCGAGCATGAGCTTACACTTGTTCTCTCTAAGGATTTAGTATCAAGAGTAATTGCGCAGACATGCAGACAGTCCGGTCTGTCGGTTGTTTACACTGAACTTTTAGATTTTGACGGCGATGAAATATATTTTGAAAATGTACCTGCTCTTACAGGAAAAACTTTTAAAGATTCGTTGTTTGCATTTGAATCTTCCTGCGTAATGGGAATAAGAAGAGAGAAAGGCGAAGTGCTTATAAATCCGCCGATGGATACTTTGTATGGAGCAAACGACAGAGTAATTTCTATAGCAGAGGATGACGATAAAATAAAGCTTTCCAATACTCCCTATAAAATAAATGAAGCTGTAATATCGAAAATTGTAAACCCTGTAGTTGAAAGGGAAGACATTTTAATTCTTGGATGGAACCAGACAGGACTTGCATTGATAAAGGAACTTGATTCATACGTAGCGCCTGACTCGACAATAACTGTTGCATCCGATTTTGCCGAGCATCAGTCTGAAATTGACGAGATGGGTAAAACTCTGGCGAATGCAAAACTTGTTTTCATAGAAGGAAATACAACTGAAAGAAGATTTCTGGAATCAGTTGCCGACGGAAAGTTTGAACATATAATTCTCTTATGTTATGCAGATAAATTTACGACAAAGATTGCTGATGCAAAGGCACTGATAACTCTTCTTCACTTAAGAAATATTGCAGAAAAAAATAATTTTAACTTCAGCATCGTAAGTGAAATTCTAGATGTGAAAGATAAAGAGCTTGCAGAAGTTACAAAGGCAGATGATTTTATTGTCAGCAATAAATTAATCAGCTTGCTTATCTCCCAGCTTTCAGAAAATAAAGAACTGAAAAGTGTCTTCGATGATTTATTCAATGCAGACGGCTCGGAAATTTATCTGAAGCCTGCAAGCAATTATATTGCGCCGGGCTCAACAGTTGATTTTTATACAGTGCTGGAATCAGCGGCGCAGAAAGGACATGTTGCTATCGGTTACAGAATAGTAAAACATTCCTTTGATGTTGAGAAAGCTTACGGAGTAAAAATAAATCCGAATAAGTCCGATAAAATAACTCTAACCGAAAACGATAAGATAATCGTTCTCGCAGAAGATTAGTCAAGCCATATTTTGCCCTATTCCTACTAATAGGGCAAAACTTCTTTTTTTATTCCTACCTGCATATTATATTTGTATAGAGATTTTTATAACACTAACCTGATAGGTTCAATCCTGTCAGGTTTTTTGCATTGGATGGATAAATGTCACCCATTATCAGATTGTTTAAAATGTGAATGCAGCTTCCCCCTCCTTACTAAGGAGGGGGGCAGGGGGTAGTTAACAAATATACCACTCAGGGCAAACAAAAATTCTCCCCTTGAGGGGAGTCCTGACGAAGTCGGGGAGGGGTGTTTGAACGAACACCCGTCGTTCCCGATAAATAGGGACCACCTCCCTCTACCGATAAAGCTGGACTAACGAAGGGAGGAATTCTATTCTTGGCGAAAGAAGTATATAGTCGACTAAAAAACATCTGTATTGTTTTTACAACAATGGATTTTATAAAACCCGTCAAAAATTCGTCATTGAAAGAAAAATGATGAAAATATAATCCCGCTTCCCGCTAAAGCTGGACAAGAAAGACGGGACTGAGCTTCTCTCTGAATGTGACAATAATGTGACAATTGGAATTTGTAGTAAAATTACAGAATCCGTCAAAAATTCGTCATTGAAAGAAAAATGACGGAAAATAAGAATGTGACAATAATGTGACACTGGTTACTTATACTCGCTGGGTGAGACACCGAAGTACTTTTTAAATACGCGGGAGAAATATGATGAGTCGTTAAAGCCTGTTGCAAATCCGGCTTCAGTTACGTTCTTGCCGGACTTCAGCATCTCGGCAGCGCGCTCAAGTTTTATAAGAGTGATAAAGCTGGTGGGAGTTGTATCAAGCTCGTCTTTGAAAATCCGCTGCATCTGTCTTAAGCTTAATGCAAGCTCTTTAGCAAGTGTTTCAGCCAACACTTTATTTTCCATGTTCAGCTCTGTATATTTTCTTGCTCTTTCAAATAGCTCTTTATGAGGAAGCTCTTTTTCATCAGGATTTTCAGTGTGCTCTTTTTCAATGACATGAATTAAAGGTGACTCGGTAATCTCCTGTCGTTCAGGAATATTCTTCAGCTTCTTAATCCTTCTGAACAGAATGAAGATTACTACTACGGATATCAAAATTGTCAGTCCGAAAATAAGAAGCCATGACTTACTGAATTTCTTGTTGATTACATTAATGAAATTTGGTTTGCCTGTAAGCTGCACCGGACGCCAGTCGCCCGGGAAGCCGAAATCAGTATTGCCGCTCCAGTTCATGAATGACATTTCGCCTACTACTCCGTTTGTATTTACGGTATCGGAAAGTTTTCGGGAATCGCGGTCATCGATGCAGATATCCATTTTCATCTTATGCCCCTCTGCAGGAATGATACCTATGCTGGAGAACGGAATAGCAAACTCTATTATATAGAGCGAATCTTTATCTGAATTATCGTTAATCGTTCCTATGAAAGATGTCTTTACCTGAGTTACGATATTAGTGGTTCCAAAATCTTTAGGGACTTTATAATTTGCAGTATCTTTTATTTCGTTCTTATCGCCTTTAAAAATTGTAAAATCACCAAGGGCGTCGAAGATAAACTGATAATCATTTATATCCATTCTGTTCTTTACATCATCGTTCTTTGTATCAAGGTAAAGTTCGATTGCATCGTTAAGAAAGAGGTTAGGGTTATCCATTCCCTTTACTAATTTGAACAGCTCTTTGTCATACACGATAAAAATGCCATAGAGATTCTGCTCATCCCAAGAGAATTGAAACTTAACTTTATTGCGAAGAGTATCTCTTTGGTTTGTATTTGAAAATTCATTGAAGCCGTTAGCATCCCAGTCATCAGGGTTGGCATCTATAACTTTTTCATTCTGGGAGTAATTTATATTGAAAACATCCATTGCGCGGTAATCCGGCGCGATGAGGAATGTGAGAAGGATTATATTTATAAGTATGGAGCTCAACGTTTCAAAAATAATCTATATAAAACAAAAAAGCCCGATACAAAATCGGGCTTTACTTAATACAATAAAATAAAACAAACTTAGTTCTTTAAAATAAAATTATACCAGTTCGCTTTCAGGGAAGAAGAAAGCAATTTCAAGTTTTCCGTTCTCTTCTGAGTCTGAACCGTGTACTGCGTTTTCGCCTTTTGATGCTGCGAATTTTTTTCTGATAGTTCCTTCTTCAGCTTCTGCAGGATCTGTTGCGCCTATCAATGTTCTCCATGCAAGTATGCCATCTTCTTTTTCAAGAGCGATTGGAATAACGGGACCTGAAGTCATGAAAGAAACCAAGTCTTTATAAAAAGGTCTTTCTTTATGAACTTCGTAAAATTTTCCTGCCTGTGCTTCTGAAAGCTGAACAAGCTTCATGCCTTTTACTTTGAAGCCGGAGTCAAGTATCATTTGAAGAATTGAACCCGATACGTTTTTCTTAACTGCGTCCGGTTTTATGATACAAAGTGTTCTTTGTGATGCCAAAATTGTAAATCCTTTCTGTTTTTAATTTTATTAAAAATGCGAAATTTGGGGGAGAGTTTAAAGTCGGAATGAGAGGAAAAAGATGGTTATTCTTCTCTTACTTTATCCGGATTCCAGAAGGATTTCATTTTTATCTGTGAAGGATGCCAGCCAAGTTTTCTTGTAAAGAAAGCTGTAAGCTCTGCGCAGACTCGCGCATCGCCTCCAATGTATGCAATGCAGCTGCCGGATGATGCTTCCGGTTTTATTGAATAATCTTTATGTAATTTATCTAAAGTACCGGTGATTTTCTCTTCGAGAAATTCTATCGGCGTAGGTAAGTTTCTGTCTGAAGGAAGCGGGTAAAAATCAAAAGGCTTAGTTCCGTCAATATCAGAAAAGAAATCAGTTTCGTTTCCGTACATAAAGCTGAATACTTTTTTATCTTTCGGAAGCGCACGGTTAATTTTATAAAAGTGTCCGAGAGTGGAAATATCTCCTATGAAAAAATAGTTATCGGCGGAGTCATCAACTATAAGTGTTTTCTTTAAAAAGAAATAAAAATCATTGCCGGCTTCGGCTTGTTCGATCCATTTTGAACCGAGACCCGATGAATGTGTACAAACGGCAATATCAATCGTTCCTTTTTCAGAATCAAAATCCCATATTGAATAAGAGCGGAGCTTTATATTTTGCAAAGAATCATCAATTGATTCAACTACTACTTTCATGTGCATACCGGGAGTGTAGTCAATATTTTTTATATCTTCACCCTGCACTTTTAAATGATAAGTATGACCGGCAATTTTTTCATTGCTGAATATAACAGCCTTAAGAAATTTTATTTTCGATTCTGTATTTATAATAGACATGATTTTTTATTATGAAAACAAAAAAGCCTGAAAGAAAAATCTATCAGGCAGTTTTATAAATCAAGTTAAAATTAAATTAGATTTTCTTGCAATTATTTCTCAATTATCTTGAATAATATTCGATAACTAAAATCTCATCGCATACAACCGGTATCTCTGCTCTGCTTGCAGGAATATTCAGGAATGTAACTTCCATCTTCGGCTTATCAAGAGATAAGTAGGAGGGCGGATGAGCAATTTTTATAGCTGTATTTATCAAAGGCATCTTGCGGCTTTTTTCTTTTACTGAAAGCACGTCTCCCGGTTTTACAAGATAAGAAGGCTTATCAAGTTTTTTTCCGTTAACAAATATGTGTCCGTGATTTATCAGCTGGCGTGATGCATAAACGCTGCCTGCAAGACCGCCTCTTAATACAAGAGCGTCTAAACGGGTTTCAAGAAGCTTCAAAAGATTTTCAGGTGTTGAGCCTTCTCTTCTTTTTGCCTCAGCATAGTAGTTAGACATCTGTTTCTCGCTGATATTATATTGATATCTGAGTTTTTGTTTTTCAAAAAGCTGCTTTTTAAAATCGGACATCTTTCCGCCCTTACGTTTATTCGGGCCGTGTTGTCCTGGTCCGTAAGGTTTGTTCTCCATATATTTTCGTGCCTTAGGGGTAAGCGCAACACCGATTTTTCTTGATAGCTTTACTTTAGGTCCCGTGAAATTCATTCGTTGATTAAATTTTGATTCTTTGGATTAGTTGTTTCAAATACTTGGTTCATAAAAACAGCTTCTGCAAAAAGCTCTTTTAGTTCAAAAAATTCCGGACGTGTAAATCCGAAATGAATATTGCTGACGGTAGTGCATTTTATAAGGATTTCTTTGCCGAGGTATGTTTTCATTCCGTTCTTTTCAATTACGCATTCATTAACGATTTTATTGAAGAATAAAAAATCCTCTTTGTTCATTTTCAAAAGGAGGTTCTTAAAATGAAAATGGTAAAATCCTTCATTGCAGGTAAAAATGCATCCGTTAGTTGATTCGCCGAGATATTTTATTTCATCTATAGCTTCTCCGGAATCAGATATTTTTTTATGGTTTTGCTCCAGCATATATTTCAAAATAGTTCAACTTGTTAGATTATTAACTGCTGATTTTTATTAAGTAAATTCGTTATCTATACTTAGTCTTAATAAGATATGCAATATCTATGGAAAATTCAAGACAAAGACGCACAAGATTTACTATTACTATTTGAAACGAAGGCTAACTATCTGACCGGAAATGAAAAAAGCCTAATGGAAAAAATCCATCAGGCTTTCTAAAATCTTCAAATTTAGTAAAAATTAAGCAGTTGGTTCTACTTTTTTCTTTCCGAATTTTTTGTTGAATTTTTCTACACGTCCTGCAGTATCCATAAGGACTTTCTTTCCTGTGAAGAAAGGATGCGAACCGCTTGAAATTTCAATTTTGAAAAGAGGATATTCTTTTCCGTCTTCCCATTTAATTGTTTCGTTAGAGTTAGCTGTTGATCTTCCTAAAAAAGCAAAGTCACATGTAATATCTTTAAATACTACCGGTCTGTATTGAGGATGAAAGTTCTTTTTCATTATACTATTAGTCCTTGTTATTAAATATTAACAACGTTGTTTTATACGAATAAACAAAGTAGCCATTTCATACGAGAATTTCAAGGCATGGGAGATTCTGAATTTTAATATTTGGGCGATTTAGAAAACCTCGAAAATAGCAATAAAGCGAACAATCTTGATTATCCAGCGCTTAAAAAATTGCTATAATTAAAAAAAATTGTTTTTGTTTCGATGAGGTCTAAATCCTAGATTTGATGAACATTTTTATTAATGTAATTAAAACGGGAAAAATCTCATGAAAGCAATTATCAAAATCTCAATTCTATTTGTTTTATTGTTTTGTATTGTTTCGCAAAGCAAAGCCCAATACAATTATAATCAGGCGGCTATATTTAACGGTACAAGCTCTTATATAGCTATACCCAATGCAGCAAAACTAAATCCTGCGGCAATTACAATAGAGGCATGGATAAATCCTGCATCGGAAGGTGCGTTTAATGCAATAATTGGAAAAAATCGTACAACAGGTTTTGCCTTTGGTTTAGGTAATGGCAAGCTGCAATTCATTAAAAATAATTTTACGGCATTTGGAAATACTGCCATACCGTTAAATACATGGACTCATGTTGCCGTAACTTATGACGGAATAAACACAACTACTTATTATGTAAACGGAAATCAGGACGGTACCTCTACTGTTATGAC
>JBHEKU010000054.1:0-3800 GCA_041859205.1 Ignavibacteria bacterium
TTGCAAAGATTGCGATTTAAAAGGCCGGAATGACTATTTTTGCACCCCTCCGGCTTTAACCGGAAATGGTCCCGTAGTTCAATGGATAGAATAGAAGTTTCCTAAACTTTAGATACAGGTTCGATTCCTGTCGGGACTACCAGTAATAAGAATTGAAAAATATTAACAAGGATCGAAATCGGACAGATGTAGCTTTCAGAGTACATTTCGTCCGATTTTTTGATTTATGTCTTCCCGCTGATTCCCATTAATTCCCGTTAATTGTTTTACGGTTTGTTTTACGGATTTGTCTTTCTGCTGTATTATATTTGGGTATGATTATACCATCCGTATCAGTAGTTTTTAACTGGAGAAATGAACGAAACACATCTGGGTTGTATTCTGTTTACCTGCGCATTTCTATTGAAAGGTCGTCAAGATATTTTAAAATTCCCATTCCACAGAAAATAAAAACTGACCAATGGGCAGGCAAAGAAAATGCATGGGTGAAGAACTCCCATCCCTTTGCTTTTGAAATTAATAACAAGATTTCGGAAAAGAGAACTGTGGTAAACGAACTGATAAAACAATCTTATAACAATAACAGAAACCTTGACTTTGCTACTATTTTTGGTCATCTGAACCGGAAAGGCGAACGCAACCTGTTTACCGACTATATGGAAGATTTTATTAAAAAGCCACCTGAAAAGCTTGAACTGAACACTATTAAGAAGTACACGACATGCCTGCTGCATCTGAAAAAATTCAAGAGCAAGGTTTACTTTTCTGATTTGGATAATTCTTTATTGCGTGACTTTAACCAGTACATGCAAAAAGAACTTAACCTGACTGGTTCCACCTGTAAGAAATATATGGAATCCCTGAAGCGGGTAATTCGCCAGGCCCGTAAGGAAAACTATCTTAACCAGGGTCAGATAGAGTTTATGTTTGATGATATAAAAATCAGGATGACAAAGCCAAAACGAACATACCTTGAACCAGAAGAAATAAAAAGATGGAGAAAACTCCGGTTTACAAAAGAAAAAGAACATCTGCAAAGAGACAGGGATTTATTCTTATTTCAGATTTATACTGGTTATTATTACAAAGACCTTCAGATATTTAATAAAACCCAGCTAACGAATGACCCCGAGTATGGTTACTTTATCATTGGGGCAAGGGATAAGAACGATAACCAAACCATAATACCGTTATTTAAATTTCCTAATGCACAGCAGATTATTGAAAAATATGCATCCGATAAAAAACAGATAACTGTTTTTGACAGCAAGGTCTTTGTGGAGGAGCCAGTTTACAACCGCAACCTGAAAGAAATTGCTAAGCTTGCGGGGTTAAGTAAATCCGTAAGTAATAAAGTAGCCAGGCATACCAATGCCCAACTTTGGGTGCGATATGGTGCAAGCAGACCTGTTATCTCAAAAATGCTCGGTCATACCAAGGAGGAAACTACAAAGAATTATTTCGATGTAAACCTTCCTGAAATTGTTGAAGGGACAAAAGTTGTGGACTTTTCAAAAATTGGAATATAAAATAGTTGTAAGGTTAAATAATTTATGAGGTTAGTATAATCAAGCGAATATCTAATACTAATTCGACTTTAAAATCTTATCGTACGTTTCAGGTATTATACCGATAGACTGCATGAATTTGACATAACGCTATTTTAATCTCATCGGTATAACTTTTTTGCTAAATGGTCTATTTATGATAGAATCTTCACCAAGAAAATATTTATGATGAAAAGAATTAATTTTTTCATCGTAAAGTAATATTGATGTAGAACTGTATATCAGGGAATATTGGCTGGTAGTGAAAAATCGGCAAAAATCATCTTTAGGGCGTACAATAAATTTTTTTTTTGCGAATTATTCAATTTGTTCCTGGCGGGCTTTATATAATCAACTAAAATATTGTGGCATTTTGCAAACGCTTCCCATCATAGTCGAGTATCCGTATAAGGTTTGTTAAACCAACTGAGTTTATTTTACCAGATTAGAAGGTGGCTGTAGGAGATACCTTACTGCTTTTCTTTTAGATGCCATATGCCTTCAATATTATACTGTCCCAGAGGATTATACAGATGTTTTACTTCATCATAAGACCTTGCATATCTAACAAGCGCAAATGCCTTTTTGATACAATATGAGAGTTGACGGATAAAATTTTCATCACTAAAACCAGTTAAAAAATTCGTAATTGTAATTTGATTGAATTTTAGTCAACCTGTTTCAAGACGAGACATAATGCTCTTCTGGAAGCGTTGGGTCTGTGCGGTGGGCAAATCTTGCTTACAAAGAGGAACGGCGTAAGTAATCATAAAAGAATCGTGGCGAAGCCACATAACTTCCATTCATGTTGTTATATTCTTTGCACTTTTCACAATTATCACAGGCCTATTCAGATGCTCAATTTCTCTATAGGTACTTGCTTTTCTTACTGCAACGATTGCCCTTTTAAAACGATAGTAAATTTTGAAACTCAATTTTGGTTTCAAAAATGTTTTTACTAAATCTACAAACGGTATATCATTTTTATGCAAATACCACTTTCCATAAAAATTTATCGCAGTAATCAAATCTGTATCGGTAACAATCTTACCGCTTTCAACTACTTCACTTGAAACTTCATCAAGAGGTTTTCCTGAATGACAATATTCTATAAATGCTAATTCATCAGGAGATAATTTTTCAAGTTCATCTTCTAAATTATTGCTTACATAAAATCTACCCTTTCTTCTTTCCTCGGATACACAGGAAATAATTTGATTAAACTGGTTGTTTGCCGAATTATAAAACTTGCTTTCTTGAAAATCTATGTCTGAAATAAAACAAAGCGGTTCGTTATTTCTTCTTTGAAGTGCTTCTATATCCAAGGGCTCTAAGATATGTTGCAATAAAAACTTTGAAAAGTCCTCAACTAATTGTTCAGCAGTTTCTTTTCTCATTCTCACTACTTCGCTTTTCGGTTTCTTGGCGGGGTCACCGATATTTCTTGAAACATGAAAATTGATGTATTCATTTTTACTACCATCCCGGTTGGTACTATTAAATGCTAAGGTGAAGTGTATGTCAGACTGGAATGTATCTAATCCAACTGAAACCCTGTCATTAGAGAAATGAAGTTGCATTTTATTTACAAACGATATGAATTTTAAGTCCTGCATCATTTTAGTAAAATAAAATTACTTAAAAGTACCGACTATAAAGCCGGTACGATACGATGAACCCACGCAAGATGCACCAAAGGAACGCCTGCAATGACCGGGCAACGATACACTACATGAACAAGGCTGCTATGATGACAACCTGTAACCAAAAAAGAAACCCACTGCCTGCGACGGCGACCTGGAAAAGGAAATGATGCTGACATAACAATACATTTAAAATGAAAAAATAAAATAACATGCATCTATAAGCGAAAGGAAACGAGTTTCTTTGCACTCCAAAAGGAAACGGAATAAAAGATGGCTTTGTGCGGTGGGTTTGTGTTTATGCCGTAGTCTTTTGGATGCCCCGTTTTCCCGGAGCTATCTTGCATGTGTATTTTATTTTTTTAAATGTATAGAGGCAGTTGAAATTTACGGTAGCAGTATCGCCGGTGATTGTTGTCTATGGACTACTATTGATGCCCATTGATATGCTGTACAAGTGTGCGACGCAACAAACGATGCCATGAAATATTGAAGCTGATATCAAAAGAAAAAGAACGGACTTAATACGGCGTTAATACGGACTTATACCGGGCTATTACTGCACTGTTTCGTCACTTATTCCGTAGTGATTTCTTGTTTCGGATACTTT
>JBHEKU010000146.1:0-6522 GCA_041859205.1 Ignavibacteria bacterium
ATCTACAAAAATACTTGCAGTGCTGAACATTCGTTCAGGAATTGTAAAGACACTTATACTTGAGCTTGATTCGGAAATTTTGAAATCAAAGCTGGAAAGAATTTCATCGTTATTGAATGAAAGACTTTGCGGACTTACTCTGAAAGAAATAAAAGAAACGTTTTCGCAAAGGATAGGTGATTTAAAATCTGAAAACCCTGAACTGATACAGTTGTTTATCAATACAATCGATAAATTTTACGATGAAGAAAAAGGCGGGAAGATTTATCTAGGCGGAACGAGTGAAATAATTTCGCAGCCGGAATTTATAGATATGAAAAATGTTAAGAGCATTATTAATTTAACTGAGGACAGGAATTTTGTTGTGCATATATTTCAGAACTCGGATTTGTTAAATCAGAACGTATCAATAAAAATCGGTGATGAAAATGCCGACGATAAATTGAAAGATTTAAGCGTACTTACTACTGCTTATTCCTTCGGAGACGTAAACGGAAAGATAGGTGTTATAGGACCAAAGAGAATGAACTATGCAAAGATGATAACTTTGCTTGAATATACTTCTAAACTTATTACTGAAATGGTGATTTAATTTGTTTAAAAATTTTAAAAAAGGAAATATATACAAAGCCATAATGAAAGATAAAAATAAAAAAGAAAATAACCCTGTAGAAACCACAGAAGAAAATGTAAATGAAGCCGGAAAAGAAACTGGAAAAGAAACTGTAGAACTTACTGAAATTGAAAAGCTTAAACAGGAAAACGGAGAGCTGAGAGATTTACTTCTCAGAAAAGTTGCTGAGTTTGAAAACTACAAAAAAAGAAAAGACACTGAAGTAACTGAGTTCATAAAATATTCTGCAGAGAAAATTATTAAGGAGCTTATACCTGTTTATAATGATTTAGATAGATCTTTACACTCGGTAAATAAAGGCGAGACGAAAGATTTAGAGACACTTAAGCAAGGATTAGAATTAGTCTATCAGAAATTTTCCAATGTTCTTGAAAACGAAGGGTTGAAAGAAATAGATGTGATGGGAAAACCATTTGATGTTGACACTATGGATGCTTTAATGCAGGTGCCGAAGGAAGTTGAGCCGAATACAGTTGTTGAAGTAATTGAAAAAGGATATATGCTTAAAGATAAAGTAATAAAGCATGCAAAGGTTTTAGTATCCGCATAAATAAAATATATTTAGTTAATTGAATTTCTTAATCTATCTTAATGGTGATTACATTGAATGATTAATTGAGGAAATCAAAAATTTTTAAAATGACAAAAAGAGATTACTACGAAATATTATCAGTTGAAAGAACTGCATCAGGAGATGAAATAAAAAGCTCATACAGAAAGCTTGCGATGAAATATCATCCGGATAGAAATCCGGGTAATCATGAAGCTGAAGAAATGTTTAAAGAGTGCGCAGAGGCTTACGAAGTTTTATCTGACCCTACAAAGAGACAAAGGTATGATCAGTTCGGGCATCAGGGAGTAAGCGGTGGTCCGGGAGGATTTTCAGGCTTCACCGATATGAACGATATTTTTTCACACTTCGGCGATATATTTGGCGGCGGCGGTGGTGGAAGTATTTTCGATGAATTTTTCGGCGGCGGCAGAGGACAAGGAAGAAGAAGACAAGGCAGCGGAGTTAGAGGAAATGATTTAAAGATAAATCTGAAACTCACTCTTGAAGAAATTGCTGACGGAGTTGAGAAGACAATTAAAGTTAAGAAGTTCAAAACATGTGATACTTGCAAAGGTTCCGGAGCTAAAGGCGAAAGCGGTTATACGAAATGTACTCATTGCAACGGCAGCGGAGAAGTAAGGCAGGTATCGCGTTCGATATTCGGGCAGTTCGTAAATGTAACTATGTGTAACGTTTGTAACGGTGAAGGAAGAGTTGTAAAGGAAAGATGTCATGACTGTAACGGCGAAGGCAGAGTAAAAACAGAAGCAGAAATAAAAGTTAATATTCCATCTGGAGTAAGCGATGGTAATTATATTCCTATGGAAGGCCAGGGCAATGCAGGTATGCGCGGAGGTCCGGCAGGGGATTTGTTCATTCATCTTGAAGAGGAAGAGCATTCAATATTTAAGCGTGAAGAAGATGATATTTATTTTGATTTAGACTTAAGTTTAATTGATGCAGCGATTGGTGCTGATGTAGTAGTGCCGACTTTAAAAGGAAAAGCTAAATTAAAAATAGATGCAGGCACACAGCCGGGAAGTATTTTGAAGATGGCTCATAAAGGAATACAAAGATTGCATTCGGATAGAAGAGGCGACCAGCTTGTGAGAATAAATGTTCATATTCCGACAAAGCTATCAGGAAAAGAAAAGGATATTTTAAGAGAGCTTGCAAAGTCGGAAAACTTTAAACCTAACGGTAAGAAAAAATCAGAAAAAGGATTTTTTAAGAAAGTATTTTCGGAGTAAGCAAAAAAGTATTTTGATTTAAAAAATGAAAGGGGCGAAAGCCCCTTTTTTATTTATATTGAAACCCTATCTTTTGCTCTCGAAGTAATACTCTATTTCTGAATTACAATGCTTGGGTTAGAACTTTAAATTATAATTAAAGAGCTTGGGGAAAGGTGGCTATCCACGATGAAGAACTTCAAGCTCTTACTATTTTCACTTCTATTTTTCGTATCCTCAATTTTTCTTACTTCAACTGTATTATATTCTCAATGGATTCCGATTAGCAGCACTGTTCTTGGTGGAGACATCGGAAAATTAGCTGTATCCAATAACAATATTTATGCGGGAGGAACTGCGTTGTTATTCCGTTCATCAAATGGCGGAGCTAACTGGACTTCACATCTCAACTGGCCTTTCTATGCTTGGTCAATAGCTGTCTCAGGCTCGAATATTTACTGTGCTTCATTTAGCGGAGCAGGTGTATATAAATCTACCAACGATGGATTGAACTGGTATCCCACTTCATTGACAAGTACAGTTATTTCAGATATGTGCGCAGCGAACGGAAAAATATATGCTAACGCTTTTACAATGGATCAGATTTTACTTTCTACCAATGAAGGAGCAAACTGGGTAAATATTAAACCCGGACTTAGTTACGGAGTTTATAGACTCGCAGTATTTGGCAGCAGAATTTATGCGGGGGCGCAGGGATTACATGTTTCATCAAATGATGGAACTAGCTGGAGTTCACTTTTTATGTCTGATAATATTGACGCAATTTCAGTTTCTGAGTCAGCACTATTCATAGGTACATATGCCAGTGGTATTTTCCGTTCTACAAATCTTGGAGCAAACTGGACTAAAGTTTTAAATACAACAAAAAGAGTAAGAGGTATTGACCAATATAATAATTATGTATTTGTGGGATTGGATACGGGATTTTTTGCATCTACAAATTATGGAGTTACATTTTTTGATAAGACGCAAAACTTAGGAAACTCCGGAATTTCTTCTGCAGTTGTCTTCAACGGAAATTTATTTTTAGGTAATGCAAATTTTCTTGGTGGAAATGAAGTTTCATTATGGAAACGACCTCTTGCCGAAATAATCGGAGTAATTCAATTAAGCAGTGAACTTCCGGAAAAATATTTGTTGAGTCAAAACTATCCTAATCCTTTCAATCCGTCAACCAAGATAAAATATGAAATAAAATCTTCGTGTGCTGTAACGTTAAAAGTTTTTGATTTAATGGGTAGGGAAATTGAAACTCTTGTAAATGAAAAACAAAGCCCGGGAGTATATGAAGCAGAATTTAACGGTGAATTTCTTTCGAGTGGAGTTTATTATTATAAAATTAAAGCGGGTAGTTTTAATGAAATAAAAAAAATGATTTTGATAAAATAAATTAATTTAAGAAATTAAAAGGGGCGAAAGCCCCTTTTTTATTTTAAGTTCTATTTATATTTTTAAATAATTTAAAAAATAAATATGCTTAAAGAAGTTTTAGTGGAATTTTTTGAAAGAGATTTAAATAAACTAAAAGACGAACTTCTGCTTTTTAAAAATGAAGAAGATTTATGGATGGTAAAAGGCGATGTAAAAAACAGTGCGGGAAATTTATTTCTGCATTTGAACGGTAACCTGAATCATTTTATCGGCTCCGTGCTGGGAAGTTCCGGTTATATCCGTGAGCGGGATAAAGAATTTTCCTCAAAAAATGTTCCTCGTGAAAAAATTCTCACAGATTTAGAAAAAACAACAACAGTTGTAATGAACACTCTGCGCAATTTATCTGAAGACATCTTTGAAAAGGATTATCCATTGGAAAAACATGACAGAGTAGTTAAGACTGACCACATGCTGATGCATCTGCTTACACATCTGAATTATCATCTTGGGCAGATAAATTATCTGAGAAGACTTACGGAATAACTTGCAAATCTATTCTTTCCCAAGAATTAATTTCGTGAAAAGATTTCATTTGTTAAATTACTATTACCGCTTAACAATTCCGTAACATCACCTTAACATTCGTAACAATGGCTTAACATTCACTTGACTGTGGATAGGTAGTTTGTATGAATAAAAATACACTCAAACTATCATACGGGAAAATGTTAAAAATTTTATTGTTCTTTTTTCTAATCATTTCATTTTACACCTCATTTTATTCAAGTTCTTATTCACAGGAAATAAAAGGTAAAGTTTTAGATGCATCGAACTCTGAACCTCTTATCGGCGCGATTGTAAAAGCCATTGAAGATAAATCTGGCACAGAAACAGATTTAGATGGAACATATACTGTTCAGCTTTCAAAACCAGGTACTTACACAGTTGAGTTTACTTATGTGGGGTACAAAACTTATTCTGTAAAAAGTGTTGTTGTTAAGCAAGGAGAAGTTGTAAATCTAGATGCTTCTCTTATAGGTGAAGGCGTTGCCACCGAGGAAATAGTTGTTGAAGCAACTATATCGATGGCAAATGAAAATTCACTTCTTCAGGAACAGAAAAATTCAAATAAAATTTCAGATGCTATTAGTGAGCAGCAAATAAAACGTTCTCCCGATGCAGTTGCATCAGATGTTTTAAAAAGAGTTATCGGTGTTACAATTGTAAACGACAAATTTGTGAATGTAAGAGGAACGAATGAAAGATATAACAATACTACATTAAACGGAGTAATAATCCCTTCTACAGAACCTGATAAAAAAGCTTTTTCATTCGATTTATTCCCGTCCAATCTTCTTGAAAATATAGTTATAGCTAAATCATTCACGTCGGATTTGCCCGGAAATTTTTCCGGAGGTTTGGTTCAGCTCAATACAAAAGAATTCCCGGAAGCCCTAACATTAGGTTTTACTACAGGGGGTTCTTTTCTAACAAATACATCTCTCAAGGATGATTTCATGTCATATAATGCAGGGCAATCAAAAATATTGTTTTTTAACTCCGGATTAGATGACGGTGGTCGTTCACTTCCATCTTCTATACCTGATGGTCAGGTTGTAGGAGCTAACGATTTTGGAAAAGACTTCAGAAACAACTGGGGGCAAACTAAATCTAAAGCGCCTGCTAATGGAAATTTTCAATTATCATTGGGAAACCAATTCAATTTTTTGAAAAATCCTCTTGGTGTAATCCTGGCTTATTCATATAGAAACTCATTCAAAATTGAAGAATACACAAGAAGTGAATATATAGGGGACACGACTAAGTTTGTAAATTTTGATGGGAAAAAATCGAATTATTTAGTTTCAAATGGTGGTATTGCAAACTTTTCATATAAAGTTGGAGATTATAACAAATTTACGTTCAAGAATACTTTATCCATAAGCTCTGAAGATGAAACTGAATTTTCGCAAGGCTACAGGATACTTTCATTTACACAGGGTGATGAAGAAAGAAAAAATTATCGTACAGCTTTTTCCGAACGAAAATTAATTTCTTCACAGCTTTCCGGTTCGCATTATATAAATAATTTAAATGCATTAAATGTAACATGGAGAGGTTCGTATTCAGAGTCTACAAGAAATGAGCCGGATACAAAAACCGTTTATTACAGAAGAGATTACGGATCAGAGGACGCGTTCTTTGTCCCTATTACGGTTGTTCCTAACGCAAACGTTGGTAGAAGATTTTTTTCAACATTGTTAGATATTAACAGAAGTGCCGGAGTTGATTTCGACATGAATTTTATTAAGCCTAAAAATCTACCGCAGTCTAAAGTTAAGTTCGGAGTATTAATCAGCGGAATCACAAGAAATTTCAGAGCCAGAAATTTTGAACCATACAGAACAGGTACGTTTTTTAATTCAAACCAGCCTTTAGAGTCAATTTTTGATCCAAGCTATTTTGCTTCCAATACTTTGACTATGGTTGAAGTGACAAATAACGCAGACAGATATAATGCAGAAGAAAATCAAAAAGCGGGATATGTATCATTCGAAGTTCCATTAAAGAAGTTCAGAATTGTAGCAGGTGTAAGATATGAACAAACACAACAAAAGCTCGAAGGATTTGACAGAACATCGCAGACTCCGAAGCCGATTAATGTAGATTTAAATACAGATGATATTCTGCCGGGCTTAAATTTAACATAT
>JBHEKU010000303.1:0-6497 GCA_041859205.1 Ignavibacteria bacterium
AAAGGATATGAAGTGCATGGGATTATGCGCCGTGCCTCTTATTTTAACACCAGCAGAATAGAACACCTTTATTTTGAGGAATGGATACAGGATATGCATAAAGTTCCAAGATTAAAAATCTATTATGGAGACATGACTGACAGCAGTTCCTTAATCAGAATTATTCAGGCTGTTCAACCCGACGAAATTTATAACCTGGCAGCACAAAGCCATGTTCAGGTTAGTTTTGAAGTACCTGAGTATACTGCTGATGCTGATGCTGTGGGCACACTGCGTATTTTAGAAGCAGTAAGAATACTGGGACTTGAAAAGAAATGCAAGATTTATCAGGCATCAACTTCAGAACTCTATGGTAAAGTACAGGAAGTACCCCAAAAAGAAACAACACCTTTTTACCCGCGCTCCCCTTATGGTGTTGCCAAACAGTATGGTTTCTGGATTACAAAGAATTACAGGGAATCTTATGGCATGTTTGCTGTAAATGGCATACTGTTTAACCACGAAAGCGAAAGAAGAGGAGAAACCTTTGTTACCCGGAAAATTACGCTTGCAGCAAGCCGTATTGCCCATGGTCTGCAAAAAAAACTATATATGGGCAATCTGGATTCACTCCGGGACTGGGGTTATGCCAAAGACTATGTGGAATGTATGTGGATGATACTTCAGCATACAGAGCCTGAAGACTTTGTAATTGCTACAGGTGAAATGCATACCGTACGTGAGTTTATTGAACTGGCTTTTGCTGAAGTAGATATTATTA
The DNA here is from genome assembly GCA_041859205.1 of Ignavibacteria bacterium. GTDB lineage: Bacteria > Bacteroidota > Ignavibacteria > Tepidaquicellales > Tepidaquicellaceae > JAFDZO01. The sequence goes on from JBHEKU010000303.1 coordinate 761, forward strand.
TTGAATGGCAAGGAAATGGAGTCGAAGAAAAAGGTATCAACAAAGCAAACGGAAAGGTCTTGGTTGAAGTAGATCCCAAATACTTCCGACCAGCTGAGGTTGAACAATTACTTGGAGATCCAACCAAAGCCAAAACACTGCTGGGCTGGAATCCTACCCAAACTCCTTTTAAAGAACTGGTAAAACTAATGATGAAGCATGATATGGTTTATGTGAAAAAACTGCATGACTCTAAAGTTGACTGAGAGTTATGGAGACTAAGAGGAAGAGAGACTGAGGGAGTGAGGGAAATAGAGAAAGAGAGACTAAGGGACTGAGAGATAGAGGAATTATAGGACTGAGAGAAAAGGAGACTGAGAGATGGGGAGAAAAAAGGGAAAAGTAGAATAGGAAAATAAAATTGAATATTATGATAATCAGATCGCATAGAGATTTGGATGTTTATAAAATTGCTTTTCAGGCAGCAATGGATATATTTGTTTTGACAAAAGATTTCCCTGTTGAAGAAAAATATTCTATGACTGATCAAATCAGAAGAGCATCTCGTTCAGTGTGTGCAAATCTTGCTGAAGCTTTTCGTAAAAGGAAATATCCAAAGTCTTTTGTTGCAAAGTTATCCGATTCAGAAGCTGAATCAGGCGAAGTTCAAACTTGGCTTGAATTTGCATTAGCATGCAAATACATTAATGAAGAAAAATATCAAGAACTTTATAATCAATATGATAATGTTATAGGAAAGTTAGTTAATATGTCATTACAACCTGAAAAATGGCATTATTGAAAGAAAATGTAGAAACCAGAAACTCATCACTCATTCAATCAGTATCCCCTTCTCTTAGTCTCTCTTTCTCTTAGTCTCTTAGTCTCAATCTCTCTCAGTCTCTTAATTCTCTTAAGTCTCTCAGTCCCTTAATTCTCATAATCAACTTTCAAAATCTAAAAAAGTATGAAAAAAATATTTGTCTCCGGTTGTTATGATATGATACACTCCGGTCATGTGGCTTTTTTTGAGGAAGCAGCATCCATGGGTGAATTATATGTCGGTATAGGTTCCGATAAAACCATACAGCAGCTGAAAGGTCGCTATACCATTAATACAGAACAGGAAAGGCTGTATATGATTAATGCACTTAAGATGGTAAAAGAAGCCTGGGTTAATTGTGGTTCGGGCATACTGGATTTTAAAGATGATTTAATCCGCATAAAACCTGATATCCTTTTTGTAAATGATGACGGGCATACTTCAGACAAAGCAAAATTATGTGAAGAATTAGGCATAGAATACCGTATCAGTAAACGTATTCCCCATGCTAATCTTCCAGCACGAAGTACCACTGCTTTACGTCAGGAATGTCTGATTCCATATCGAATAGATCTGGCAGGTGGATGGCTCGATCAGCCTTATGTATCTAAATATCATCCTGGTCCGGTAATTACCATATCCATAGAGCCAGATTATGAATTTAACGACAGAAGCGGTATGTCAACCAGTACCCGTAAAAAAGCCATAGAATTATGGCATACAGATATACCTGAAGGAGATAAGGAAAAGCTGGCAAAAATACTGTTTTGTTATGAAAATCCACCGGGTTCAGAGTATGTAAGTGGTTCACAGGATTCGCTGGGAATAGTAATCCCAGGATTGAACTATTTATGGTACGATAAAGAAGAGTACTGGCCATCGAAAATTGAAAAATTAAATGAAGCTGAAATAATAAGCTGGCTGGAAGAAAGAATATATTTGTTTGCATTAAAACCCAGAGAAAGTGGTTTCAGTGTGACTGATGATACAGATATTACTGCTTCAAAAGCCGCAGCTCTTTCTGTAGCAGCAGATCAGCTATGGAAAGCAGTATTAAGTAAGGATGCATTATCATTCGGAAAAGCAATGACGGCATCGTTTAATGCCCAGACGGCTATGTTTCCTCACATGATAACTTCTGCTGTTGAAGATGCTATACAGGAAATGCCTGAAGGTGTTTTAGGATATAAACTCAGTGGTGCAGGAGGAGGAGGATATCTGGTTTTATTCTCGGAAAATGAAATTCCAAATGCATTAAAAATCAGAATACGAAGAGATTAAATGAAAAATCATCCACAAATTACACGAATTACCACAAACTAAAAGAAAATTGATTTGTGAAAATTTGTGTTCAATTGTATAATTTGTGGACATAAAATAAAAAAATAAATGCGAAGATTCGGACAAGTTATAAAAGTAAAACCTGAGAAATTACAATATTACAGGGAATTACATGCTAATCCATGGCCTTCAGTTATTAAAAAGATAGAAGAATGTAATATCAGGAATTATTCCATTTTTCTATTCAACAATTCTATGTTATTTGCCTATTTTGAATATATAGGTGAAGATTTTGAAGCTGATATGGCAAAAATGGCAGCCGATCCCGAAACCCAACGCTGGTGGAAAGAAACCGATCCCTGTCAGGAATCATTGGAAATAAATTCAGGAGAATGGTGGCATAACATGGAAGAGGTTTTTCATTGCTAGCAAATATAGTCCACAAATTACACGAATTAACACAAATATAAATAAAATGGTTAAAAATTCGTGTACGTTTTACTAATAAAAAATTAGTATGAATCAGATGGAAAATGAAGAGTTAATTTACAAAGAAGAAGCATATAAAATTATTGGTTGTTGCATGGAAGTTCATAAAACTTTAGGAAATGGATTTCTGGAAGCAGTTTATCAGGAAGCACTTGCCTTAGAATTTATAAAATCAGAAATCCCTTTTGAACAGGAAAAGAAACTTGAAATTAATTATAAAGGAAATATTCTCGAAAAAAAATATTATGCTGATTTTGTTTGTTATGATAAAATTATTATTGAACTAAAAGCATCAAATGATATTTATTCTGAATATATATCACAAACACTAAACTATTTAAAAGCCTCCCAGTTCAAATTAGGTTTAATAGTAAACTTTGGTACTAAAAGTTTGCAATACAAAAGAGTTATATTATAAACATTAACCAAATTACATTGATTTACACAGAAATTAAGAAAACAATATTTGAGAAAATTTGTGTTCATTTGAGGAATCTGTGGACAAATAAAAAAGTTTACTTATAAAAATGAAAAAAGAATCTAAAATATATATAGCCGGGCACAAAGGTCTTGTGGGTTCAGCACTATGGAATAATTTGCTTTCAAAGGGCTATACCAATCTGATAGGTAAAACTATTGATGAACTGGATTTAATGAATCAACAGGCAGTAGCTCAATTTTTTCAGATTGAAAAACCTGAATATGTAATTCTGGCTGCAGCTAAAGTAGGAGGGATAGTAGCTAATAATACCTATAGAGGACAGTTTATCTATGAAAACCTTCAGATACAGAACAATGTTATCCATCAGGCCTATCTGAATGGTGTAAAAAAGCTATTATTTCTGGGCTCTACCTGCATATATCCCCGTGATGCACAACAACCCATGCCGGAAGATTGTCTGTTGACAAATATATTGGAATATACCAACGAACCTTATGCCATTGCAAAAATAGCAGGATTAAAGATGTGCGAAAGTTATAATCTGCAGTATGGAACAAACTTTATTGCAGTAATGCCTACCAATCTTTATGGTCCTAATGATAACTTCGATCTGGAAAAAAGCCATGTATTACCAGCCATGATACGCAAAATTCATTTGGGAAAATGTCTGGAAGAAAGCAATTGGGATGCTATAAGAAAAGATTTTAATAAGCGTCCGATAGAAGGAATCAGTGGAGAAAATACCGAAGAAGAAATACTCGGAATTCTCTCTAAATATGGATTAAAGCAAAGTCCACTGAATGACTCTGATAATAGCACTGATAAGCACAGTAAAGTAAGTGTTGAAATCTGGGGTACCGGCTCACCTCTCCGCGAATTTCTCTGGAGTGAAGAAATGGCCGATGCCTGTATTTATATAATGGAAAACATTGATTTTAAAGATATCGTCAGTTCTAATCAACCGACAAAAACATCAGTTTCTATCAGTGGACAAAACATCAGTGACCATCAGTGGACTGAAAACATTCGCAACACCCATATCAATATAGGTACCGGAAAAGAAATAACTATTAAGGCATTAGCTCAGTTATTAAAAGAAACCATAAAATTCAAAGGAGATTTGTATTTTAATACTGCAAAACCTGACGGAACAATGCGTAAACTAACCGATCCTTCAAAACTTCATGCATTAGGCTGGCATCATAAAATTGAAATAGAAGAAGGAGTGAAGAGGATGTATGAATGGTATTTAAAATAAAAAACAATCCACTGATAAACACTGATAAAAGCACACTGATATACTCAGATAAAAAACATCATTGTAACGAAGTCCCGGGAGGAACGATTCGGAATCATTGGAACATCAGAGTTTTCAGTGAATAAAAGAATGAAGAATGTTTAATCGTTGATTTGTTTAACTGTTTACTATATTCTCTGCGTAACTTTGCATATTAATTCTTTGTGAACTCTGCGGTTAATTAAAAAATCAGATTCAATATTATTACATTTCTTTTCAAATATATCGTTTATAAACTCAAATATAAGAATAATAATTCAAATTGTTGTTTCTGAAGTTAAAATATATGTTGAAGAAGTCGAAATATATAAATGCAAAGTTCAAATATAAGTTGATGAAGTCAAAATATAAGAATGTAAAGTCGAAAAACAAAAATTAAAATCGATATATAACTCACCGAAGTTAAAAGACAAAAAAATCGAATCCACAGATAAACATAGATAAAATATATCAGAGGCAATCAGTGGACAAAATAATGGAGAATGTTTAACCGTTGATTCGTTTAACTGTTTACTAATTACTGGTCATTGTTTTCTCTAAGGTTAAAGAAATAAATCCTGAAATCCTGTCAGGAAAATTTGTAGTATTTTGCTTAATCTGTGGACAATAACAAATGAACGCATCAACGATTAAACAACCAATTACTAATCACTAATTACCAATCACCAATAAAAAAGCCCCACCTAAAGGCAGGGCGATGCATTTAAATCATAATTATTTCAATATCGTCGAAAATCCTGGAATAATTGATTTATACATAGCATTGAAACTATGATGCATTAGGAATATTTCCTTCGGTAGCAGAAGGATTTACAGTTTTAGATTTGTTTTTACCTCTGGTTTTCACTATAGGTCTTATTGCAAAATAAGCATCTGCAAAAGCCGGGGAATCAACAGAAATAATTTTCATTAGTTTATCTATCCGGTTTTTCAATAAAGATTCAGTCTCTTTATCGCAAGCCTTCAGATATTGGGCAGTAAGCTTCATACTTTTAATTACAGTACGAGGCATGATAATTAAATCATGAAACAGCTTTATAGCATTAAGTGTTTCATTGAGCATAGTTTGAGTAACTTTATAATTAGTCAGATCGGTCTTGATACCATCAGCCAATGTATAAATATACTGGCAACAATTGTAAAGTTCAAGTTCCCGTCTGCTGCTGTAGAATCTGGGCCATTGAGTTTTCAACTGATTCTGAAAGACGACATCTTTCTTGTAATCAGCATAAGCAGTCATGGCACTGTGAAGTAGCAGGATGTTGGTTTTCATCCTTTCTTTCGTAATTTTCTTGGCATCGGTAACTCCTTTGGAATTATCCTGGAGTACCTGCCTGTAGGTATTCGCCTTGGACAAAAGAGTGTCCAGTTCGGCTTTAGCAACTGCTAATGGGGTAAAATTAGCCCATTCTGTCTGGTGTTCGTC
>JBHEKU010000003.1:0-18683 GCA_041859205.1 Ignavibacteria bacterium
AAAGGAAGTCATCCTTTAGTAATGGAAGAAGTGATAAAAAACTCTAACTGGAATTTTGATCCGAAACTTTCAGAACAAAAGCCCGAAGTAATAAGAAAGCTTGGGGTTTTTCTTGAGCCCGTTACAAAGAGAATTAAAAAAAAGAATAAAAAATAATCCAACCCCGTTGATACATTTAGCAAAGCTGAGACATAGGTTAAACATTACTATATTAGTCTGTCTGACTATACAGATTTTTTCTGCAAGCTTTTCAATTGCAGTATCTTCAATAGCATTCGGCATCTGGGGAGGATTGTGGATTATTGAAACTTTGTTTTTAGATAGAAAACTTCTTTACGATAAAGATACTTTTAAAGAGCTTAAGTGGATTAACATATTTATCGGGCTATATATATTTATTGATTTTCTTTCCCGTCTATTTGCGTTCTATCCTGAAGATGCATTGATTGGAATAAAGCGAAATCTCCTCTTCCTTATTTTCTTTGTTTGCATTATAAAAGTATACGATAAGAAAATTTTATTTAACCTGCTTATCGCCGTTCTGGTTATCCAGGCGCTTATTTCATTGGGAGAACTGACTCAATATATAATTTCTATCAGCGAAGGAATGAATAAGCCGTTCGGTGAGATTAGAATTGACTATCTTGCTTATCCTCTTACCTCCGGAGAAATAAAAATGATGATTTTCTTTTTATTTTTTCCGCTGATTTTCTTAAAAGGAAGAAGCATGTTCATGGATAAAAGAGTATTAGTGGGACTATTAGTTCCCGTTCTTATTTCCATGATTTTAACACAATCACGTAATGTATTTATAGCGCTTTTTGTTTGTATGATAATAGTTGGCATACTAATCAATAAAAAATTCTTGTTAACATTTTTAGCAGTAATAATAATAGGAGGATTATTCCTGCCATCAAAATACACAGAGAGGATAAAAAGCATCACAGATTTAGACCATCCAAGTAACGCACCCCGCCTTACCATGTGGCAGAACGGCTGGAAGATGTTCATTAACAATCCGATTATAGGAGTAGGTGATAATAAAGTTATGGAAGTCTATCAATATTATCGTCCTGAAATGACACAAAATGAACATTCGCACTTACATAGTAATATTATGATGATACTGGCTACAAACGGAATAACAGGTTTTGCAGTATGGACAGGTCTTTTTCTTCTGATATTTTTAAAGTTTATTAAGTATTACAGAATGAAACTGCCTGAGGAGTATAAGCTGATGATTCTGGGTGCTATTCTGGTTTTAATTTCTTTTCACATTTCAGGAATTTTTGAATGGAGCTATGGAGATGCAGAAGTTTTTTCTGTGCTGTTCTTCATTTTGTCAGTGCCTTTCAATATCTACAAATTTAATATTTCACCAACGTTTAAGTCTTATATATATAATTGAACCCGGAGACTAAAATTAAGCCGAAAATTTTATTAACGAACGGTTCAGATATTTATTCCGGCGGCGAGTACTTTGTGCTTGAGTTCGGAAAGAAACTGAAAGAACGCGGATACGATGTGACAATATGCTGCCATCCCGGAATTTTACTTTATGAAAAAGCTAAAGCGTTCGGTATAAATTTATTCCCTGTCGATTTTCCTGTTAAAGGTGAGATTTTTAAGTTTACAAAAATTATTTATGATTATATTAAAAAGAATAAAATTGATATAGTTCATACTAATAATAATTATGACAGGACTGCAGCAGGTTTCGCAGCAAAGTTTGCAGGTGCAGGACATATAACGATGAACCATTCTTATCACTCAATCTCACATAACATTACCCATTACATCCGCAATCAATATTGTACTAACTACTTTCTTGTTGATGGTTTCTGCACTAAGGAACTTTTGATAAAAGATGATAAGATTGATGCTGCTAAAATAAAAGTAATCCATCTTGGCATTGAGCCTGAATCGATGAAAAAGGATTCTGAGTTAAGAAAAAAAGTTAGAGATGAGTTCAATATTTCTGATGATACAATTTTATTCGGTAATACGGGTAGATTGGTTGAATTTAAAGGACAGGAATATCTTGTAAAATCTTTCGCACAGGTTGCAAAGCAATTCGATAACATAAAATTAATGATTGTAGGCAACGGTCATCTTGAGCAAAAATTAAAAGACTTAACTAACGATTTTGGTTTAAACGACAAAATAATATTTCCCGGATTCAGGGATGATATGCAGGCTGTTTATTCAGCATTCGATGTTTATCTTCATTCTTCTGTAGAAGGGGGTGGCGAGACGTTTCCTTTCTCTGTCTTATACTCACTTGCTCAGGGAATTCCTGCAGTTGTTACTGATGTAGGTGACGTTGCTAAAATGATTGAACAGGGGGAGACCGGTTTTTTTGTGCCTGATAAAAATCCGGAAGCTATGGCCGAAAAAATTATTTATCTGTTAAATAATAAAAAACTTATCCCTGAGTTTGGCAGTAACGCATTGAAACTATTACATAAAAAATTTACTTTAGATATTATGTTTGATAATATTATAGATGTTTACAATAAAATTCCATTAAAGAAGAATTAATAAAGAAAAATTAATAAAAAATTGATACCATTCAATAAGCCATTCATAACGCAATCCGAAGAGAAATACTTACAGCAGGTTATAAAAAATAATAAGTTCTGCGGTGACGGTGACTTCACGCGAAAATGCAATCAATGGCTCGAAAATTATTTTAGCATCAATAAAGCTCTGCTTACAACTTCATGTACTCATGCGCTTGAACTAACTTCTTTATTAATGAATATCGAAGAAGGCGATGAAATAATAATGCCTTCATTTACTTTCGTTTCTGCTGCAAATGCTTACGTGTTGCGGGGAGCTAAAATAGTATTCGTTGATATTCGCCCCGATACAATGAATATTGATGAGAATAAAATTGAAGAAGCAATTACCGATAGAACAAAAGCAATTGTACTGGTGCACTATGCAGGCGTTGGATGCAACATGGATAAGATCGTGCAGATTGCGAAAGACCGTAATTTATTTGTAGTAGAAGATGCAGCGCATTGTATCAATGCAACTTACCACGGCAAACAGCTTGGAAGTATCGGACATTTCGGAACATTAAGTTTTCATGAAACAAAAAATTTTCAGTGCGGTGAAGGCGGTGCAATATTAGTAAATGATGACAAGTATTCAGAGCGTGCCGAAGTTGTAAAAGATAAAGGGACAAATATAAATAAATTTAAAGCAGGTATTGTTGATAGATACAGCTGGGTAGATATAGGTTCGAGCTATTCGCCGAGTGAATTTAATGCAGCGTTTCTTTATGCTCAGTTTGAAATTGCAGATGAAATCACAAAAAAAAGAAATTTGCTTGCCGATGCTTATAGAGAAAATCTAACTGAATTTGCAGATAAAGAGCATCTTGAACTGCAAACATATCCTGAGCACTGTAAGCCTAACGGTCATATTTTTTATTTTAAGCTGAATGACTATGAGCAAAGAAAACAAATGATTGCTCATTTACGTGAGAACGGAGTGCAGTCAGTATTTCATTACGTACCTCTTCATTCTTCTATCGGGGGTAAAAAATACGGAAGGTTTTATGGTGATGATAATTTTACAACTAAAGAAAGTGAAAGATTATTAAGACTACCTTTGTATCACGAGCTTGAAGTCAGTCAGGTGAATTATATTTGTGAAAAAGTAAAAGAATTTTATAAATAGATTTTAAATTAAATGCAGGCAATAGAATCAGATATATTTTTAAAAAAATTTAAGGTCAGTTCAATTTCAATTACATATCTTCCTGATACGTTTCTTACAAATGAAATTGCTGAAAGTGAGAATTTGGATTTATTCGATAATGTTTACACCTTAAAGAAATATCCTATTGATTTGTCTCTTGATTTCGAAACTAACGGAGAAGGGGATATTGCTCTGTTTATTTACTTAAAGACAAATTGCGATGACGAAGGAATGCCTTTGGATAAAAGCGCAATTCAGCTAAGTCTTATTGCAAACGGAGTCGTTGGAAGTAAGGATTCCAAACAATCGGACGATGTTCAATATATTATAAATGCATTTGCAATATTATTCGGACAGATAAGAGGATACCTGGCAGGCGTAACTTCACAATTCGAGTGCGGAACATATTATCTGCCTGCTATTGATGTAGAACAGACTGTTTCTAAAATTATTGAAGAGAGAAATAATGAAGGCTCACAGCAGTTATACGATATAAAGCTTCCTGAAAATTAATTTACCTGTTTATAATGACTAAGCTTTCAATAAATGTAAATAAGTTTGCCCTTCTCAGAAACAGCAGGGGACACAATAATCCTGATGTTGTTAAGGTTGCTATCGATGCGCAAAAATTCGGCGCCGACGGTATTACTGTTCATCCCCGTCCCGATGAAAGACATATAAAATATGATGATGTTGGAAAGTTGAAAAGCATAGTTACCACTGAATTTAATATTGAAGGAAATCCACGTGAACAAAAGTTCATTGATTTGGTTCTAGCAAATAAACCGACTCAGGTGACACTTGTACCTGATGCAGAAAATCAATTAACATCCGATCATGGATGGGATACAATTGAAAATGAAAACTATCTGAAAGAAATTATTTCAGTTTTCAAAAATGCCGGAATTAGAACCTCGCTTTTTGTTGATCCTGTAGTTGAGATGGTTGAAGGAGCAAAAGAAACAGGAACAGACAGAATTGAATTATATACAGAAGCTTATGCTAAGGATTTTCATTCAGGAAAAGAAGCAGCTATTTCAAAATACAGAGAAGCAGCTTTAAAGGCAGTTGATTTAAATATTGGAATTAATGCAGGGCATGATTTAGATTTGGATAATCTGAAATATTTCCATGATAACATTCCTAACTTGCTTGAAGTATCTATAGGGCATGCCTTGGTATGTGATTCATTATATATGGGATTTGAAAACGTAGTAAAAATGTATAAAGAGCAGTTGAAGTAATTACTTTCTTTTATCTTCACTCCATAATAATTTTTTCTTCAAAGTATCGAAGTAAGTGCTGTCCATTCGTTTAACAAGTTTTATCGTATAATCTGCCTTCCTTAATTTAACTTCCATAGGTGATTTACCTGTAACATAAGTCTGTCCGTCAGCGGTTACTCTGGCATTTGAGCTGCCTAAAGTTTTAACAGTTATCTCACCGTCATCTGGTAATATGATGGGGCGGATATTTAAAGAGTGCGGACAAATAGGCGTAGCTGAAAAAACTGAACTATGTGGACTAATAACCGGGCCGCCCGAAGAAAGTGAATATCCTGTAGAGCCTATAGGTGTAGAGATAATAATTCCATCGGCAACTAATTTGAAAATCCTTTCATCATTATAAAATGCATCGATGTTTATCATACGTATAGAGTTAGCTTTATCAATCACTATATCATTAAGTCCATAGAATATTTTCCCGTTAACCTTTGCTTCAAGGATATTTCTTTCTGTAACTCTGAATTTTCCCTTGAGCATTTCACTCAAGAATCCGGTTATTTCATTAGCTCGTACCTCTGCAAGGAAACCGAGATTTCCTAAATTGACACCAAGGATAGGAATATTTCTATTTCCTACTTGTCTTGCTGAATTCAAAAAAGTCCCGTCCCCCCCTAAAGATAAAAGAATAATATCTTTTTTCTTGAGGATAGATGTAATCGGTAGTGAAAATTTTCTGTACGGATTTTCAGATGATTTCGTAAATAGTTTTGAATCGATAAAAAATTCCGTTTTTTTCTTTAACAGAAAAACTCCTATATCTTTTATTACTTCATATAGATTTTCTTTCTCAATATTTCCGGTTATTCCGAAAATCATTTGGATTCGTCTTTTTTATCTTCGACCGGTTGAGCAGGTTTACTGCTTTCTTCTACGTAATTTAATTTTAAGTCTGAAAGTGCGCTATCCAGAAATCTTTTTTCTTCTTCAGCAAGATTTCCCTTTGTTTTTTCTGATAGCATTTCAATTAAATCTATTGTTGCCTGCGCTGCTTGTAAATCGGTTTCGATTTTATCTGATACAGGATTTTTAATTTTCCCAAGATGCATCATTGTCTGCATCTGAAAGCTGTAGATTAATGAAAAGAACATTTGTGTCGATTTATCTTTATCCATATATATTATGTAATTAAGTTATTTTAATTTTTGATAAGTTTTTACGAGCCAATCTTTATATAGGCAATTTTCTTCAATGGTCAATTTTTTTCGGTAATAACCCATATCCGATTTCTTATTCGATATTTTATACAAAAATAGCTTATCCATATATGTTAAAAAATTGATTAATGTTTGCCTTCTTTGCTGAGTAAAGGACTTATTAATTCTGATGAATTTTTGAAAGGATTTCAAATCGTTTAAACCCTCATTAAAATAAGCCAGGTTATAAAAAATTATTAGCTTCATAGCGCGGATTTCAAGAAAGAAAGTATTTTCCCTTATATTGTTTAAATTTGTCAGACAATCTCTATAGTTTCCGGTAGCAAAATTCAAGGTTGCTAGACCGAAATTTTCTGCGTCTTTTTGAAGCCGCGGATTCACTTTTTTACTGTAAATTTTTATAAAATTTTCCAGCCAGTCAAATTTTTCCAAAGTAATTGCACTGTTGATAATTATTTTATAAAGATTTATGGGGAGAAATTTGGAAGCAAAATATATATAGTACTCATTGTCTAAAACGATCTGACATATTTCAAATATTTCTTTTTGAAATTCAGAATTACCTGTTTTATCTTTTTGTAATGAGCAATACGCTATTAGCTTAGAGTAATGAAAGTAAAGTTCATTTTTATTTAGTTTATCTTTATTTTTAAATAGAGCTTTTTTGTAAGAGTAATAATTTTCCACATTTCCGAGGTTTGAAAACGCCTGGACAAGCTTTAAATAAAGATTAATGATATAAGTATAATTATTAAAAGGTTCGATATTTTTAATTAATTTTTCGATTTCCAGATCATAAATTACTTTTTCCAGTTTAGGTTTGATATTGTAAGTATCATTTGATGATAATGAGATAATGGAATTGATATAGTTAGACATTAATTCCATTATAAAATAATTTATGAAGTTTACATTTACATTCAATAAACTCTCCGACAAAATTTTAGTGGATTTCTTATGGTTATCCAGCCCGTAGTTTAGAATATAGTTTACTTTATAGGCATCAAAGTTGTAACTTCGTTGAAAAAAATCTGAGCCAATATCTTCTTTTGAAGACTTTTCCTCTGAAAAACTAAAAATATTCTTACTGGATAATGATTTTAAATTTCTTCCAAAGTATTCTTTTATTAAAAATTCATTCTTTTTTAAAGGATTTTTTTGTATGTTTGATATTACAAGAAATTCTTCTATTAATTTCTGCATTTTAGAAATGAGATTTGTAATCGTAGAATAATTGTAAATTTTTCCCGGATACAGCTTTTTAAATAAAAATTCACTAGTTAAAGAATCGGAATTGAATTCAGGATAGAATTTTTTTAAGATCTCAAATAATTCATTTATTTTCGAAAGACTGTTGAAATATGGTGATGAAAGAAATGTTTTTAAACTTTTTAATTCATCAGGAGTTATAGTTCTTAATACGATTATTAAATTATGGTTATTTAGGTTCATATCAGCACAAAATATACGGAAATAATAAAGTAATTTTTTATAAAAATATCAAAAATAATATTAAAAACAAAGATTATTAAAAATTTTATTTGAAAACTCTGCGGAAATCTAAAAAATATTTCTTTGCATATTAAGATATCTTTTGCAATATTTGTATAGATTTTAGTAGAGGTAATTTAACCTACCATACTTATGAGAAAAGTATTATTAAAAATTGTTTTACTGGTATTGATTGCTGTAGGAATAATTTCTACATCCCCTTTTATAGTAAAGGCATCAGAGCCTTGTACAACTGAAGTTGTTTCAGGCGAAGAATACACATATGAAAAAATTATTATCGATGGCGTAGTTTGGATTGTAGTGATTGATCGTTCCGGCGCTATTTTAGAAATTTATCCTGAGTCATGCGGTGGTCCACATCTTGGAGGACACTAGTTCTTTAAAAGTTTAAAATTGTTTTAATTAATTGAATTAATAATGGTGAATCAAAACGCTCCCTCGTTTTTTTAGTTTTTTCGGGGGAGGTTTTGAACTCTAAAAGTTCAAAGAACTTTTATGGTTAAATCTGGGAGAAGTAAATGATAGCCCCCCTAAAATTTTTTCTCCCGTTTGCCAAATAACAAGATTCTCATAGCTAAAATCTCACCTCGTTAAAATACTCCTTCTTTTTCATACTTTTTCGGAAGGAGTATTTTTTTTTATCAAAAAGTTTATCATTCATCACTTCAAAATCTTCATTTTAAAAATTACCTGTTTTTCTTTCTGATAGTAAGAATAGTTTAAGTTGTTTTTACAATTTATCCTGCATAAAATTAAAGGGTTTTTTTGTATATATTTACTTTTTATAATGCTATAGATTTATTTGCTTCTAAGTGATTAAATCAATGTCGCTTACTGTGACTGTTTCAATTTTTCTTTAGTTTAATGGCAAGCCGGGCAGGCTGATTTTCACAGGTATTTTGCCTGTGGTAAATCAAACCCCTATAGGGAAATTAAATGAAAATTAAATCATTTATTTTTGCCTGCCTGCTTGCTTTAACTTTTAATTGCACAGGCTTTGAAAATTCAGTTTCAGTCAAAGCTGAAACAAAAAATCATCACATTTCTTGTGATGAATATATTTATGTCAGATATGATGTTGACGGAGTTCCTTGGATTTTTGTGTATGATAAAGGCGGGAATTTAATTACTGCCTACCCTGAGGATTAATTTCTACGGGCTATGCTTTAAATCATAGCCCGTTTATTTTTTCTTTCAGCCAATCTTTGAATAAAGTTATTCCTGCGTCCTGAATTATGCCGTTCAATTTTTTTTTCTGTATATTATTTTTTTTGTTTGGTGAAGAGCTTATGTACTGAATAAATTCTATAAATTTTTCTAATGATTGTTTAGTAATAGGTGATAAAAATTTATTGGTTTGTAAAAATTTCTTGAACGACTTTACTTCAATTTTGCACTCTTCTGTAAATCCTTTCTCAATGAATAAAATTATCCGCAGCATTTTTTGATCCGTCAGAAAAAAACTTCCTTCTACTTTACACGAAAACGATAGTGCATTTTCAAAATCTTTTCTATAAAAGCACAAAAGAGCTTTGCCATAGTTGATTGCATTTTCCCGATGCGCTATTGGGAGTTCATGACTATAATCAGCGATAAATTTTTCGGCAAATTCATATTTGCCAAGTTCTATAATATTAATCAGTGTCAGTCTGAAAAGAACAGGACTTAGCAATGAAACTCTACCTTCACTATAGTACTTTTCTTTAAAAAACATCCTGGTAATTTCAAATAACTCCGACTTATAATAATCTTGATTAATACCGTTTATTATTTTTAATCTGCAATAAGAAATCAGTTTAGAGTAATAATTAGCTTTATCACCAAAACTAAGCTGCTCTTTCTTTTCAATCAAAAAAATTCTCATTTCTTTATAAAGCTGTTCGTTTTCAGGATAAAGAAACATGTTCAAAATTTTTGTTAGAATTTTAATTTCTGATGCATCTTCATTATCGCTCTCCATAAACTCCGATACTCTTTGAAAGTTTAGCAGGCGCATGATAGTGTTTATTTTTTTGCTTATTCCGTTTTTAAGATATTTTGAAAGCAGAATTTCGGAATTAAGATAATCGTAGGTAATACCAACTATAGAATGATTTATGTAGCTAACAAGCGATTTTAAATATGTGTTGAAGTAAAAATCTAAATCTTTTGCTTTTTTATCCTGCTTAAAGAGAGTTAAGTAATTCAATTCATTAGTAAGATAAATGTACTTATGAAAAAAGTAGATGTAATCTTTCTCACCGGTGTTATTCAAATTTTCCTTTGCATTATCCAGATACCTACGGATAAGTTCCTTTTTCATTCCCTTGAAGTACTCTGTTGAGAGATAATAATCTTTCATCAAAACATCTTTGTCAAAATGCTTTTGCGCAAAATACTTTTCCAGCAGATGATGTATTTCGCTGAGCATCCATCTCATATTTGCATCACTATAATTCTTGCCCGGAAATACTCTCTTATAAATAAATTCCTTTGTGAAATTTTTATTTTCAAATTTCGGATGAAACTTAATTATCTCTGAAAAAATTTTTGATATGTTCAGATTGGTATTAAAATAAGGCGATGCAATAAATTTTTTAACAGTGTGAATTTCTTCTTTTGTTAATGGCTGAAGTAGCTTTACAGTATTACTTTCATTGAAATTCATAAATATTCAGAACTGATTTTTACCAACAAAAAATTACATTTAGTGTAGTAAAAATCTATATAATTAATCAGAAAAACAACTTAATAGATTGAAAATTTGCCTTTAATTAAAAAAACTTACCAACATGCAGGAATTTTTTTCTCGACAGATATAAAAGGATTGATGTATAATTGTATACGTAATTCACCATCCAAAATATTTTATATAAAAGTCTCTGCCCGGAAGAAATCGCCATTTTCTTCCCCTAAAGAAACCATATAACGCTCCGGAGCGAAGCTTAACTTCGGAGCGGAAAGTGGTGAAAGAGAAATTGATTCATTTCAGTTATATCCTCATTTATAAATTCATAACATTTGAATACTCTCCCGAAAAGATTTATTACCGATTTAGTAAGTCGTATTTTTCGGTATTAGGTTTTAAATTTTTCTTCATCTTATTTTTTCCTAAGTTTGACTTTCCTTACCCATGAAAGTCAAACTTTTTTTATTTATAGCTTTACTGTTCACTGCATCACTCAACGCACAGATTGTTTCAGATAATGTTCAGCAGGGATTAAATGTTGTAAGATCGTTCAGTGACAATTCCTTCAGCCCTGCAGAATTCTACATTCATATTCCTGATACCGGCGCAACCTATTTTAATCTTCATACTTCAATAGGATATAATCTTAAATTAAATCAAAAGAGGACTTACTCTATTCTACCTTATGTAGAAGTCGAGAAAAACACTTTCAGAAAATCAAAACGTGATAACTACCGAGTAGGCTTATTAATAAATTCAATCATCTCTGATTCCTCTAAAAATTTTCTACTGGATAACTTCTTCGACCTGAGATACAAGCGTGATTTCGTCAGCAAAAAATTTAATACATATTCTGCTACGCTTTATATCAACCCTTATTTTCCCTCGATAAAAAATAACTTTCTCAGGGCTATTATACCGGGCGGCTCCCGTCTATCAATTATAGAAAATGTTCTCAAATATAGAAACAATTTTGCCCTGGGATTTGATTATACAAAAAAGATAAATGATGAGCTTTCCGATTTCGGGCAAAATTCATCAGCGCAAATTAAATTAGACTGGAGTATTTATTTCCTCCGTGAAAAAAGAGATATGTTCGATATAAATGTCAATTATCATTTCGGTACAAAGTTCCAAAGTGATTTATTCAATAAAAAGTACTTCAATTTCTTCCGGACAAATCTTACATATTACTTTATTAATGATGGTAAAAACTCTGCCGGTATTCGCTACGAATACGTCAGAGGTGAGAACGTTGTGGATGATATCGAATTTGAAAACTATCAGAAAATTATGCTCACTTGTAAATTTGTTCTCTTCCAATAAAATTTCATTCCTTACCTTTTCATTAAATAATTTCTATTTTTACCCAAACTCTAAACTTTGCTAGGAATCAAACGCTCGCCAAAATCTAAACCGCTTCCTAAAGAGGAAGATTTCAAAGATTTAGGCTTAGGCACAAATGCAATAAATCCCAATCAGCGGCTCTTGAACACCGACGGCTCTTTTAATTTACGAAGAACCGGTCTTTCATTCCGTGAGCGTTTCCATTTCTATCAGAATCTGCTGACAATTTCCTGGTCAAAGTTCAATACGTACATATTGCTTTTCTATATCATAGAAAACTTCATATTTGCTACGCTTTATTATATTATCGGACATGAAAATCTCAGGGGAGCAGAAGGCATTACTACAATCGAGCAATACCGCGATTGCTTCTTTTTCTCCGTTCAAACAATAACCACTGTCGGTTACGGCCACCTTGCGCCTTCCGGTTGGTGGATGAATATTTTAGCGGCTATCGAGTCATTCCTTGGCTTACTTGTTTTCGCGCTTATTACCGGTCTTTTATATGCACGATTTTCACGCCCCGATGTTAAACTTCTTACCAGCAAAAACTGTTTAATATCTCCGTACAGAGATATCACAGCGCTCATTTTCAGAATTGCAAATGCGCGGCACAGCCAGCTTATTGAAGCAGAAGTACAGGTATTTATGAGCTACAATAAAATCGATGATGAAGGCAATATTACACGAGGATTCGATACTCTGAAACTCGAGCGGCACATGATAAACATGCTCGCGCTTAGCTGGAATATTGTTCATCCAATCGATGAAGAAAGCCCGTTCTTTTCAAAAGAGATTGAGGACTTTAAAAACTCCTCGCTTGAGATTTTAGTACTGTTCAAATCCTATGACGAAACCATAAATCAGCAGGTGCATTATAAGTTTTCATATACATATGACCAAATAGTAAAAGGGGCAAAATTCTCTAAGATGTATCAAAACGAACCTGAAGGATACGTAAATCTTATGCTGGATAAGCTCGATGAATTCGAAACCGTTACGCTGCCGCAGCCTGTAGAAAATAATCAGTAACCTTTTAAAATAATATCAGTATAAACTAATAACCTAAACTAAACCTTATGTTCAAATCAATTCTAGCCATTATTCTGGCTTTATTCATTTCAAATTCCTATGCGCAAACAGCGGATGAAGTCATCAATAAATACGTTACAGCCATAGGCGGCATGGAGAAGATAAACTCCATCAATTCTGCTAAAATTACCGGCAAATTCAGCGCCGGAAGCATGGATATCACTTTTACCCGTCTTTATAAAAGACCATTGAAAATGAGGATGGACCTGCAAATTCAGGGCATGAATATGATTCAGGCTTACGACGGCACTACGGGCTGGATGCTCAATCCTTTCCAGGGTTCAAGAGAGCCTGAAAAAATGTCCGAAGTAGAAACCAAAGCCGTAAAAGATAATGCCGATTTAGAGGGCACTATCGTAAACTACAAAGAAAAAGGCGCAACGGTTGAGCTTATCGGCAAAGAGGATATGGAAGGCACGGAAGTCTACAAGATAAAGCTTACCAATAAGGACGGTGACGTTACAAACTACTTCTTTGATGCCACAAGCTATCTGCTTTTGAAGGAATCTTCAAAGCGTAAAATGGGCGAAAAAGAGGTTGCAATGGACGTTTTTTATGGCAATTACAAAGCTACGGACGGCTTCTTATATCCATGGTCAGTTGATATCAAAGCTCCTGACTCTCCAATGGGCGGAGACCAGAAGGCTGTGATTGAGTCAATGACTCTGAACGTACCGACAGAAGATGCAGACTACGTAATGCCTGAGAAGAAATAAATATATGTTTTGATATAATTTTATTTTGCCGTTATCGGATTTTTTTCCGGTAGCGGCATTTTTTTTATTTTAAAAGTCGGGTTTTGGTCGGGTTTTCTTACCGCAACAAAAGCACAAAATCTCAAAACCGAACAAAATATTTTTCATTTGGTCGGGAAATAGTCGGATTTTAAAAATCCCGTTGTTGTTTTTTCAATAAAGATAAATTCATTTTCTCTCCTTCGTCGGATTTTTGTCGGATTTCTGCAAAATAAGTTTTTCAATATAAGCTGCACTATTTCACCTTTCACTATCTCACCATTTGATAATTCCGCACCAATAATTTAACAATACTATTTCAATTATAAAAGTAGAGGCTGCCTATTAATACTAATAGGTAAATTTATTTTTTAATGTGTTGACACAAATTTAATTCTGATTAATAACCCTAGATGCACATTGAAGCCGTCAGTAAATTCCTCCTCCCGGGTTGAGAAGGGAAAAGCTTGAATATTATCATAATTATCATTTCAAATCAGTGAAATCTGTGACTACTTCACTAACATCATTTTCTTTGTTTCTCTAAAATCTCCCGCTTCAATTTTATAAAAGTAAATACCGCTTGAGAGTGATGCTGCATTAAAATCAATTGAATAGCTTCCTGAATTTTGTTTTTTGTTTACTAATGTTTGGACTTCGTATCCACGGGAATCATAAACTTTAATTGATACAAAATTTGGAGCCGGTAAATCGTAATTGATTCTTGTACTTGGATTAAACGGGTTAGGATAATTCTGGCTCAAATTGTATTTTGAAGGCGTTCCGATTTCTACAAAAGTACTTAAATCATAATATTTGTAATTACCGTTTAAATCAATTTGCTTTAATCTGTAAAAATATTTTCCGCTTTCAAGAAATCTATCCGAATAGTTATAATTATTAAGAGTACCTGAATTTCCTTTGCCCGCTACAAAAGCAATTTTAATAAAATCACCTGATTCTTTTTTCCTTTGCACTTCAAATCCCGCATTGTTTATTTCAAAAGCAGTAGCCCATTTCAGTTCAACATCTCTTTTGTTTAATGTGTGAGTGAACGAGCTTAGTTCAACGGGAAGGGGAGAGTCTGAATTTCCGAGAGTGAAATAAGAGAATGATGTCAATCCGTAGATTGTGATTGTGTTGCTGTTTGTGTCAATCGCAAATTGTCCTGCTCCTGTTCCCTGAATTTGGTATGGAGTATAGCTAACACCATTTTCGGATTTGGCAGGAACCAGTTTTGACTCGTTCGGAATTTCTCCAAGTAAGTTTTCGTCATATTTTAAAGTTAAGTTATAAGTGTAAGAGTCTCCTCCGTAAGCATTTATATGCCAGTAACCTTTGTAAGTGCTGAACGATGCTGCGCCCGGAGGAGTAACTCCGCTGTAAAATTGCATTGATAATGAATCAGGCACTGTTCCGCTGTTTCCCCAGTCTAAACTCACAACATTAGAACTGAGATAATTGAAAAATGAAGTTCCGTTTAAAACAGGAGCAGGCGATGCAGTTATGGAAAATGGCACTGTGGGAGAGTTTGTAATTTCATCACACCCAATATCAACAGGACCGGATGCTAATGAAATAGAACGGCTGTTTCCTTCTCTGTCATCCGTTACAGCAGGAGTAAGATTTGAAATTCCTCTGCCCTTTACATACCATACGTAAGAGTAAGCGTTATTTATTAGACATGAAGTAGAGATAAAGTTTGATAAAACTATATCACTGCTTTGAACATAATTAGAATTTGTATCTTTGAATGAAGCTGTTTTTAATCCGGCAAGACTATATGATGTTGTAAGCCATTTGAAAACAAGTGAAGAATTTTCAGTTGAAATGAAATTATAATTTGAATAAAAAGAATTAGTGTCAGCTACTTCCATTGCAAAATTATTCCCGGAGACAGAATATCTTTTAGTGAAAATAAGATTATTATAAAAGTTAACTCTGCCTGCACCTGACTTTAAAAATGCCGAACAGTTAGCAGCTCCCGTGGAAGAATCGCTGATCATAATAGTATTATTAAAAACATTGTTTGTATTACCTGAAGCTGCGTTAATGCAAATGCCGTATTGATTAATAAAATTTCTGTAAATCACAGGAATGTAAACCGCATTATTTACAATATTGTAGCTGCCTGCATTTATGTAAATTGCCTTGTTGCCGTTTCCTGTACCGGTTGAAGAATTTGCAAATCCAAAAATTAAATTTTTAGAAATAGTTCCTTTGCCCGTGCCTCCTGAAGGATTCATTACAATTGCGGTTGACCACGTATTAGTTGCAGGACTATTGTTTATTCCTAAATAGTTAAAGCTGTTACCTGTGATTGTTACATTTGGGTGGTTATTATCATTAATAATTCCAATGCAGCCGGGAAAATTCGCATCGGTATTTTTCGCGCTGCTTATGATATATGAAAGCGCATTGTTTTGTATTGATAGAAATCCCGTACCCGCTGTGTACATCCCCCAACATACTCCGCCGGTTGCTAAAGTGTTTGTATGTGTTAAAGAAGCAATAGTATTGTTATGAATTCTGATAGTGTCATTTGATATTATAAATATTCCTCTTATAAATCCGTTCCTTGTTGAAATATAATTATCAGAAATTGTGTTTCCCGAAGTTGTACCTATATCAACTCTGCCTGCTGCAACTTCAATGGCGATATTAGAGCCGCCGGAAGTAACTGTCTGACTTGAAGTAGTTAATTTACGAATGATATTGCCCTGAACATTTGTGGAGCTTGTGTTACCTACATTCAGATAAATTCCTCTGATAAGCGGCTGCGCTATAGTTTGATTTGAATTTCCGCCTGATGCTTCCGCTCCTGTTCCTCCTAAAAAATTATTAGTAACGCTGTGGCCGTTTCCTCCGTTCAAACTAATGCAATAGTAAGTTGATGACTGACTTGCGGGAATGCCTGAACTTGCAGACATATAAAAACTGTTACTATCCAGAACTGTGTTATCACCTGCGCCTGTTGCGCTCTGTAACACTCCGTAATTTGTAAAATCGTGAATTAGATTTTTTTTAATAATGGTTCTGTCATTCGGTTTGCCCGCTGTTCCAATTAAGTTTATTGCTACCTGCGTACTTGTAATTCCTGCCCCGAGAAATTCATATCCGTTAATATTGTTTCCGTAAATTGTGTTATCATCATTGCCTGTAGTAAGGCTTGAGTTTCCAATGGAAATTAATCCCAGTGATGTTGAAGAAACTGAGCCATACAAGCGGCAGTACTTTATTGTATTGCTGCACGCATCATCGTACATGCTGATAAGATTTGCCTGAGCTGATAAAGGAATTAAATATGAAAACTGCAGCTTGTAGGCTGTGCCTGTTCCGCCGGGTCTGCCCTCTATTGTAACGTAATCTGTTCCGTTAAACTCTATCATATTGGCAGGACCTGTATAGCTTAAATTTATTGTTGTTACAATGTCATCATTAGGCATAAGTGTAATTGTGTTTACAGCTGATGCGCCGGGAATAACTCCAAATCTTATCGGGTAACTTTCCGCGGCTGAATAATTACTCATTATTTTTAATGTTACGGCACCGTCAACTCCTTCTGTATTAAGCGCAGTAAACGCTGCCTGAATTGTAGTAAAATCAGCGCCGGCGCCCCCTATGAACTTAACTCCCGATATCGGAGCAGCCGTGCTGATTTTAGCGAGAAGTAATATTAATGTTGAGAAAATGATTAAATTTTTATTCATGAAACTTTGATTAATTTAGGGCAAATTTATACCCTTTCAGTATTGATTACAAACAGAAATTTGCCGAAATTACTGAAAAAAATAAAAATGTAAGAGCTGATTATATTTGTAAATCGTTGTTTATTAGTAAATAAACTGCAATCAATTTAACCGAAAAACTCAATGTTAAACCCCAATACAATTGATGTTTTAAAACACCTTGATAAAAAACAGTTGAAACGGCTTGGAGATTTTATAAACTCTCCATTTCATAATTCAATAGAGATTATGTCAAAAATTTATGATGAAGTTGCAAAGACTTATCCCGATTTCCCCGAAGAGAAGTTAATCTATGAGAGAATGTTCAAAAAAATTTACAAAGGAAAAACATTTAAGGAGCAAACGATTAGAAATTTGTATTCTGAGTTCTCGCGGTTAGTTCGGGATTTTATAACTCAGTTAGAAATTGAACGCAACAAGGATTTTTATTATATGTTTCAGGTGGAAGGAATTTCAAACGTTCAGTGCTACGAATACGCTAATAAAATAATAAGAGAGAATACGAAAAAAGAAAATAAGCGCGCGCTCATCGGTCCTGATTATTTCTTTTATAATTTCAGGATGGAATCAAATTTCAACAGTAATCTTGCATTTGCAAATAAATCACACACCAAAGAGTATTTCACAAGTCTTGATAGCAAGACAGATAATTTAATAAGCTTCTTCTTTAAAGTTCTTTTCAATTTTGCCACAACATATAAAATTCTGGATAAGATAAACAAACGCAAAGAAGATGAAAGCAAGATGATAAATTCATTTCTTTCAACTTTCGACGTGGAAGAGTTTTTAAGCAAGCTGAAAAAAAACGGAAACGAATTTACCGATTATTTAAAAATTGAATATCTGCTTTATAAATATTCTGCCTCTGAAATGAGCGCTGAGCAGTATTACGAACTGAAAAAACTAATCTTTGATAACATTGATAAGTTCGAAGACTTTGAAAAAATCCATATCTTCTACGCTGCATTCGATGTTATAAAGTTATGGCTTTTACCAATAGATGATAAATATAACATTGAGTTTTTTGAGCTGGCAAAGTTGTTCTGCTCGATTAAAATAGAGGAGTATGAATCTTTCGAAGAGATACTTGTATTTGAGTTCCGCTCTATTCTTAAAACTGCTGTTGCGCTGAAAGAATTTGAAAATTTTGTTACACGGCATTTGTTAAAGTATTTTCAAGCCAAACAATATAGATGTCATTTTGTCGGGAGTATCGCATGGTTTTTGCAAGACCAATTGAAATCTATTCTTGAAAATCACGGATTACTGTTGGGAAGTGTCATACGAAAGCCGATCGATGATTTAGTATATTTTCACAATCACCCGATTAAACCATAATTATTTAATTGATGATAAAAAGAGTTGGTGTATTAACATCAGGTGGGGATTCACCGGGAATGAATGCTGCAATAAGAGCTACTGCAAGAGCT
>JBHEKU010000324.1:0-12913 GCA_041859205.1 Ignavibacteria bacterium
TAGAAATCACAAATGAAATTTCAAATATTTTAAATTTTATTTCTTCAAGCAAAAGAGGTATCATTAGATAAAAGAAAATAATGCCGAAAAATTACGAAATAAAATTTCCCGTCGAGAACTACAACCAGATAAAGAAGAAAGCTCTCTCCCTGAGAGGTAAATTCCAGTCACAGAACCAATATGCCGAAGCACAGAAAGATTACTACTACAAAGTTAAGACGGCAAGACTAAAATTAAGAATTATAAATAATAATTTCGGAAGCCTGATATTTTATGACAGACCTGAAGAGGAAAGCAAAAGAATATCCGAGTATCTTCTTGTCCGTACAAAAGACCATAATGAACTGAAAGAAATTTTAGATAATTTATTTGAAGAGTTAGTTGTTGTTGCAAAAAAAAGAGAAGTATTTATTTACGATAATATCAGAATACATCTAGATAAAGTAAAAAATCTTGGAGTTTTTCTTGAGTTCGAAGTGATTTTTTCTTCTCTGGAGAAAGCAAAGAAACAAATGAAAGATATGATAGAGCACTTCGGACTTGATGAAAATGTATTTATAAAACACTCATACTCAGATATGCTTTTAGCTGAAACCAAAAAGCATAAATAAACCCCATATAAAATGCAAAGCGGCAAAGACGTATCAAAACACATTACGACAAAAGTTTTACTAGAAAGGAAAAAGAAGAAAGAGAAAATCACAATGCTCACTGCATACGATTATCTCACGGCTAAATTTCTTGACGAGGCAGGAATAGAAATGATACTGGTAGGTGATTCACTGGGTAACGTTATTCAGGGGAACGAAACAACTTTGCCTGTAACACTTGAGCAGATTATTTATCATACAAATATGGTGAAGAAGGCAGTTAACAATGCGCTTGTTGTTGCCGATATGCCATTTATGAGTTATCAAATCGGACCCGAAGAAGCAATAAGAAACGCAGGAAGACTTATGAAAGAAACAGGATGCGATGCCGTAAAAATGGAAGGCGGAAAATATTTAATTGAGACCATTAGAAGAATTGTAGAGATAGGTATTCCTGTAATGGGGCACTTGGGTTTAACTCCTCAGTCAATAAATAAATTCGGAAGTTATAAAACACGCGGTGTGGATAGAGCAGAAGCAGAAGCAATTAAAAGAGATGCTTTGTTGTTGGAGAAAGCCGGTTGTTTCGGACTGGTACTTGAGAAAGTCCCTGCTGCATTGGGCAAATCAATTTCAAAATCCCTGAGGATTCCAACTATAGGTATCGGTGCAGGGCCTGATTGCGACGGACAGGTTTTAGTTACCCATGATATGCTTGGAATGTTAGAAGATTTTAAACCGAGATTTGTAAGAAGATATATGCATCTTGCAAAAGAGATGAAAGATGCATTCAGAAGATACAGCAAAGATATTAAAGAAAATAAATTCCCAACGGAGAAAGAAAGTTACTAACTATTGAACAGCTTTAAAGAAGTTTACGAAGTAATAAATAAGCATAACAACATTGTCATAACAACGCACTTAGTTCCTGATGGAGATGCAATAGGAAGTGTAATGTCGATGTATTATTTTCTAAAAAAGAAAAATAAAAACCCTGTAGTAATAAATCATTCCCCGACACCCTCAAATTTTAAATTTCTTGACCCCGGTATTATAAAAGTTTTTCCCGATAATCAGGAAGAGAACGAAAAAATAATTAATGAATGTGATATGATTTTGGTAATGGATACAAATGAGTATTCAAGAACAAAATCCATGGAAAGCATTTTAAGAAACTCCCCTAAGCCTAAAGTTTGTATTGACCATCACATGGGAATTAATGATAAGGACTTTACTGCATACATATCCGATACTAGTTACCCTGCAAACTGCCAGCTGCTTTTTGATTTTTATTCCTTAATTGACGAGTCATTAATTGATGATAAAATTGCAACGTTATTATACGCAGGAATAATGACGGATACCGGCGGTTTCCGTTTCCCGCGAACCGATGCTAAAACATTTTCTACCGCTGCAGCGCTTATTAAAAAAGGCGCTGACCCTGTTCAGATTTATGATAAGATATTCGGTAATACCAGTTTAAAGAAATTAAAACTTATCGGAAGATTTATAGAAGGACTTGAATTTTTTAATGAAGGTAAACTTTGTTTAGGTTATGTAACACGAAAAGATTTTGATGAACTTAGTCTGGCTGAAGACGATATGGAAGGTCTTTCAGGATATACGATGGACATTGATAAGGTAAGAGCAGGAATAGTTGTCGTAGAATTGAAAGTAGGAATAAAACTTTCATTCAGGTCAAAGGGTGATATTGATATGAACGGCTTTGCTAAGGAATTCAACGGGGGCGGACATAAGAATGCCTCTGGCGCGCGAATTTATGATATGAATCTTGAACAGGTAAAAGAAAGAATTTTAGCTTTGAAAGATAAATACATACAATAACATTATAAATTAAATTCACAATAGGGGAAAGTAAAACTTAATAAAATGAAAATTACATTTGATAAAAATCCTGCAAATAAAATAAAAACAGATGCATTTGTTTTTCTTTGTTATGAGGATAAAAATTTATTTAACGCAGAGCTGAAACATATAGCAGATTCGTTAAATACAGAAATCCTCGGAATTACTCTTGAAGATTTTTCCGGCAAGGATACTGAAGTTGAATTAATCTATTCAAATGATAAAAGGATAATTCTTGCCGGGCTTGGCAAAAAAGATGAACTGACACTCGAGAAAGTAAGAAAGGCATGCGCAAGAGGGGTTAAAAAGGCTAATGAATATAAAATTAAAAAAGTTGCTGTTGAAATAGTTCAGGATGAATCATTAAAAAGAACTATTGATATTATCGCAAAAGTTCAGACTGAAGCTTGTTTAATGGCATTATATGCTTTTGATAAATACCTAACAACTAATAAAGAGAAAAAAATAAAAATTGATGAGATTGCATTTTTTTCTTCCACAAATAATCTCAAAAATTTTGCAAAACAAATTGACGATGGAATAAGAAGAGGGAGCATAATTGGTAAAGCAGTTCTTTGCGCCAGAGATTTTGGGAACGAGCCTTCCAATGTTTTATTCCCTGAAGAGTTAGCGAACAGAATAAAAAAATTAGGTAAAGAAAGAGGATACTCAGTAAGAGCATTCGGTATGAATGAGCTAAAAAAGATGGGTATGGGTGGTATTATAGGAATTGGCAAGGGAAGCAAAAATGATCCGTATCTCATTGAGATGAAATACAACGGCGGAAAAAAAGGCGATGCGCCGGTATGCGTAGTAGGTAAAGGCGTTACATTTGATTCAGGCGGTATATCTATAAAGCCTGCAGCAGGAATGGAAGCTATGAAAATGGACATGTGCGGCTCAGCTGCAGTTATTGGAATTTTTGAAGCAGTAACCCAATTAAAATTAAAAGTAAATTTAGTAGGGCTTATTCCATCTGTAGAAAATATGCCGGGCGGTAATGCAATAAAGCCCGGAGATATTATAAAAACATACAGCGGAAAAACGGTTGAAGTCGGTAATACAGATGCAGAAGGCAGAGTTATTCTTGCCGATGCAATCAGTTATGCAACTGAATTTAAACCGAAATGCATAATTGATCTGGCAACTTTAACCGGTGCTACAGTAGTTGCTCTAGGTCATTTTGTTACAACTGCAATGTCAAATAATGCTGAACTGACCAAGGATATTCTTGATGCGGGTCAGGCAACTTTTGAAAGAGTGTGGGAGCTTCCTACGTGGGATGAATACGATAAACTGATTGATACAGATCAGGCAGATATGAGCAATATGGGAACACCTGCAAGAACTGCCGGAACAATTGTCGGAGGTATGTTCTTAAAAAGATTTGTGAACGGCTATCCGTGGATTCACTTGGATATTGCAGGGACTGCTATGAGTAATTCAGCAAGCGAATATACTCCCAAGTACGCAACAGGTGTCGGCGTAAGACTTGTAACACATTATTTAAGAAAAAAATATTCATAAAAATATTTTCTGCTCCGGTAGTGATATCGGAGCAGGAGTTGTTATATTTTCTCTTTCCATAAAAAATTCTCCTATGAAAATTTTCGTTTTCATTCTCACATTTGTATTCTTCACAGGCTTTAATACTTCTTATAATAATATATCATCAGCACAGAAGATAAATCCCTCCGGGTTTAAGCTCGGCAACGAAGTGCTTTTAACAGAAAAATTGAATTTATTAAAAGACAGCCGGGTCGGAATTATAACAAATCAAAGCGGCATTACATCGGATGGAACACTTATTATAGATGCATTAAAGGATAAGGCTAACATTGTGAAGATATTCAGCCCTGAGCATGGATTCAGAGGAGATGATAACACCGGAAATTATGTGGACTCTCAGACGGGAATAAACGTTGTTTCTCTTTATGGAAATAAAAAGAAACCGTCATCGGCAGATCTGAGCGATGTAGATGTTTTGGTTTATGATATTCAGGATGTTGGGGCAAGGTTTTATACGTATGTGAATACTCTGTATTATTGTATGGAGGCAGCGGTCAATTCAAATGTAAAGTTTATGGTCTGTGACAGGCCTTCTATGATAAATCTTAACTATGTAGACGGTTTTATGCTGGAAGAAGATTGTAAATCTTTTGTCGGTTTGCTTGATGTTCCTGTTTCATACGGATTGACATGCGGCGAGCTATCGAATTTCTTGAATGATTATTATTTTGGAGGCAAGCTGAATCTTGAAGTCGTGCAGATGAACTCTTATACACGAAATACAAATTATACTGATTTAAATCTTAAATGGGTAAACCCTTCACCGAGTATTTATTTCCCAAGCTCTGCAGTTTGTTATACCGGGACATGTTTATTTGAAGGGACTAATTTATCGGAAGGCAGGGGAACGGATAAGCCCTTTGAATACATCGGCGCACCTTATGTTGATGCTGATAAATTGATTAGTGAACTGGAGCAGTGCAATCTGCCGGGAGTTAAATTCGAGAAAAGAAGTTATGTGCCAAGCTCTATAACAAGCCCTTCTAATCCACCCAAATATGTCGGCGAGCAGTGTGAGGGAATTTATATAAATGTTCAGGATATAAAAACTTTTGAACCTGTTGAAACGGCAATTGCAATTTTAATCTCGGCAAAGAAATTATTCCCGAAGTTCAGCTGGCGAAAGGATAATTTTATTGATAAGCTTGCTGGAACTAAATCGTTCAGAAATATGGTTAATTCTGATAGTTCTTTAAGCGAAATTGTTTCTTCTTACCAGAAAAATTTAGATGTTTTTAAAAGCCTCAGGGATAAGTATATTATATATAAATAAATCTCTAGGTTTTACCTGCCTCAATTTTAATACTTGACATTCAAATCTATTCTCTATAATTTGTTGTAGCAGTAACTACGACAATTTAAAAATCGTTCCCCACGATTCATGGAAGACATAATAAAAAAATTAGAAATACTGGGATTCACAATATACGAGTCGAAAGTTTTCACGGTATTGATGAGCGGTCATAATATGACTGCTGCAGAAATTGCCGAGAAAGCTAATATTCCACGTACATCGGTATATGATATCCTAAAGTCATTTGCAGAAAGAGGTTTTTGCAATGAGATACAAACCTCGACGAAGCTTCGTTATGAGATGATTGACCCGGATGTAATTGAAGGGAAGATAGAAAGCGATTTAAATATTGACTTCAGAAAAAAAGTATCTGAACTGAAATCATCTTTTGGGACTTTAAAGTCACTGTATAAAGCTAATGAACCCGATGAAAACAAAGTTGATGTTGAACTGATTAAAGGTTTCAATAAATTCCGGGCTTTGAAATTTATGGAATTATTAAAAAATTCAGACAAAGAAATGCTTTTAATGAATAGAATTGAAGGACATATTTCTACAGAATTAGACGAAGAAGTTACGAGGTTTTTTAACCGTGGAGGTAAAATTAGAAGTATATATGAGGCATCAACAAATTTTAAAATGGAAAAAGATAATAAATGGGTAAGTGTTACTTCGAGAGAAGAGCTTATAAATTTATGTCTGGCTTTTGAGAAGCAGGGAGAAAAAATTAGATTAGCTAAAAAAGTACCTCAAAACATGGCTATATTCGATGAGCAAATTGTTTTTTTAAGCCTTACTGATTTAACTATACCTAAAAATAACAGAACAGATGTAATAATAAGAAATAAAAATTTTGCAGAATATATGATCGAGCTTTTTGAAAAATATTGGGAAAAAGGGTCTACTATCGAGCAATTTAAAAATTTGAAATCTAAATGAAGATGAAAAAAGTATATTTAATAATTTTATTAATTTTAACAACAAGTGTTTTATATTCTCAACCGATAACCGGTTGGAATTCCCTCGGACTAGGATTAGACGGTAACGTAAATGCCATTGTAAAATTTGATAATAAAATAATAGCAGCGGGCGGATTTACTGTTGCAGGAAAGCCTAATATTGCAGCCTGGAACGGAACCACCTGGCTACCTTTAGGTGAAGGTTTGAACGATACTGTCTATGCCTTAGAAGTATATAATAATGAATTATATGCAGGAGGCGCTTTTACTCAATCCGGTACATCACCTGTTTCCCGAATTGCAAAATGGAATGGCACAAGCTGGGTGCAGCTAAATACCGGAGTCGATAATGAAGTAAGAGCTCTGACGGTTTACGCAGGACTTTTGTATGTCGGTGGAAAATTTTCAAGTGCGCAATCCGTACCATTGAGTAATGTTGGTTACTGGGATGGAGCAATGTGGAGACAATGCGCTCAGGGAGTAGATAGAGATGTATATGCTTTTGCAGTGCAGGGTTCAAACGTCTATGCTGCGGGCAGATTTGATAATGCAAGCGGAGTCCCTGCAGGTAAAATTGCAAAATGGGACGGTGCCAGCTGGAGCGCAGTAAGCTCAGCAACGTTTAATGAAAGAATATTTTCTCTGGCGATTTATAATAATCAATTATATGCCGGGGGTCGGTTCACAAATGGGGGAGGCGTTAATGCGGATTTTCTTGCTAAGTTTGACGGAGTAAACTGGGTAAGTGTAGGCGGTGGAGTAGAAGACCGGATTTACGCAATCGATACTTTAAAGGGACAGTTAGTTGTCGGCGGTCAGCATAAATTTGCAGGCGCGGGAAACAGCCTATACTGTAACAGAATTTCAAGATGGAACGGTTCTGCCTGGTCAACATTCAGTACAGGTATGAGCGATAAAGTGAATTCTTTACTGGTAGTTGATTCAACTTTATATGCAGGCGGTGAATTTGCATTTGCAGGCGGAAGACCTGCAAAAGGAATTGCAAAATGGGAAACACTTAATACTTATTCAATATCTGGAACAGTCAGATATTCAGGTTCGGGTTTACCTGTTATCGGCGGAAAAATAAAAGCTATACGATTAGATTTATATACGCGAGAAGTGCTTTCCATAGATAGTACCATTATTCAAACAAATGGTACTTTTAATCTTGTTAGAACTCGCAATGATACAGTAGACGTTATTGCATTTCCAAATGACATCATTGAAAACGATTTTGTACCGACTTATTTCCCATCGACTGTTTCATGGCAGAATTCTCAGAGAGTATATGTAGGAGGAAATGTTTCTAATATAAATATTGATGTTATACCTGCAACTCCTGTTGTTTCAAATGGATTGATAAGCGGCAGCGCAATATTGAATTATTTACCTGCTGGATTATTGAATGGAAACGGATTACCGTTCAAATCGAAGACAATCATATACGCTAAGCAGGGTACATTATACAGAAGCTTTTCAGTAAGTGATAACAACGAAGCCTACGGTATGGCAGCGCTTCCTCCGGGAAATTATGATATTATTGTAAACCGAGTCGGCTACACATCTGCTTCGGCAAATGTAACTTTATCTTCGGGAAATAATTTCACAATAAATAATTTAGTCTTTACTTTAAATCCTTTAGACAGAGTAGGAATACAGAATATAGGAACAACAGTTTCGAAAGATTTTGTGCTGCATCAGAATTATCCGAATCCTTTCAATCCGGAAACAAAAATAAGATTTGAAGTAGTTGCCGCAAAGAATATAAATATTACTGTCTTTGATGTGCTTGGAAAAGAAGTCGCAACATTAGTGAATAAAAAATTCACACCGGGAACGTATGAAGTGAGCTTTGATGCATCGAAGCTTTCAAGCGGAATATACTTTTATAAACTGATAACGGATGATTTTGTTGATACAAAAAAGATGATGTTGATAAGATAAAATTTTTAAAATATTGGGTTTTTATAAAAAGCGGGATTAGCTGAAATAAGTTAATCCCGCTTTTTTTTATGCCTGAAAACAAACTAGAAAGCTCTTACTTTTGTTCAAATTAGAGCACGTTGTGTTTTGATACTAAATAAATGAAGTTATTAAATTGATCAGGATGCTTATTTTTATAAAATAATTTTTTCAGGCTTGGAAAACGAAAAAGAAAAAAAAGAATTAAGTAAATTTAATAAAAATGCGCTAGTTGTTGCCGGACATTCGTTTGTTGGGCTGGGCATTCTTGGTATGATTTTACCTTTGATGCCGACTACAGTATTCCTTCTGCTAGCAGCAGGCTGTTACGCAAAAAGTTCACCGCGTTTTTACAATTGGCTGCACACCAATAAGTTCTTTGGAAGGCACCTTAAAAACTATAAAGATAAAAAAGGCACACCGCTATCAGTAAAACTATTTTCAACAACATTTCTGTGGGCATCCATTCTGTTCTCTATTTACACAATCAGAAATACAGAATCTTTCCTTTATATTTCTATTCTGCTTATAATTATCGCTTCGGCAGTAACTATTCATCTTTTTACAATAAAAACCTATAAGGCTGAAGAAAATTCTTAGCTGCTCATTTTTATGAATTTTCTACCGAAAAAGATTATTTTCTGCAATTTTCTTTTTAAATTGAATTAATAAGGCATTAAAGGTATTTTCAAAATTGCAGGTCTTTTCTTTGCCTATACTATTAATTTTACGATATTTGTCGAATCAAGAAAAGATAAAATCCGAAAATTTCTGCTCCTATTACTATATTCGAATGTGATAGGATTAGCGGAGCTATAATTCAAACTAAATTTATAAATCTAAAATATAAACACTAATGTCTAAAAAAGCTTTAATTTCAGGAATTACCGGGCAGGATGGGAGCTATCTGGCGGAAATATTATTAAAAAAAGGCTATGAAGTGCATGGTATAATAAGAAGAAGCAGCTCATTCAATACAGGAAGAATAGAGCATCTTATGATGGATAAAAAAATAATGAACAAATCTTTTTTTCTTTATCATGGAGATATAACAGATACAAGTAATCTGAACCGTCTTCTTGAAAAAATTAAACCGGATGAAATTTATAATCTTGCTGCTCAGTCGCATGTGAAGGTTTCTTTTGAAGTGCCTGAGTACACAGCTGAAGTAGATGCTATCGGTACATTAAGATTTTTAGATGCAATAAGAGAGACGGGAATAAAAACAAAATTTTATCAGGCATCTACAAGCGAGCTTTACGGAAAAGTTCAAGAAGTACCGCAAAAGGAAACAACTCCTTTTTATCCGAGAAGTCCATACGGAGTTGCAAAAATTTACGGTTACTGGATAGTAGTAAACTATCGTGAGGCATATAATCTTTATGCTTGCAACGGAATTTTATTTAATCATGAGTCGCCAAGAAGAGGTGAAACATTCGTAACAAGAAAAATTACAAGAGCGGTTGCAGCTATCAAAAAAGGCAAGCAGGAAAGTTTAACCTTGGGAAATCTTGATTCGAAAAGAGACTGGGGCTTTGCTCCTGAATATTGCGAAGGAATGTGGATGATGATGCAGCAAAAATCACCCGAAGACTATGTACTTGCTACAGGTGAAACGCATACGGTAAAAGAGTTTGTAGACTTATCATTTAAATCTGTTGGAATAGAATTAGAATGGGAAGGAAAAGAAGAAAAGGAAAAGGGAAAAGATAAGAATACAGGAAAGGTCTTAGTGAGCGTTGACCCGACATACTACAGACCTACAGAGGTTGATTTATTAATTGGTGATGCATCAAAAGCAAAGAAAAATTTAGGATGGGAACCAAAAGTAAAGTTCGAACAGCTTGTTGATATTATGGTAAAAGCTGATTTAGAAATAATGTAATCTTCGTTTTTGAAAATTACATTCAAAAAAAGTCAGGAGAATTTAGAAGAAGGTAATCTTATACAATTAGGTACCAGCGCTCTTTTAATATCCGATACGAAGTATATTCTCAATGTGAAAAACGGCAATAAACAGTTTTTTTTTGAAGGAGAAATTTACTATTCTATTAAGAATGGTAACATCCGGCAAATAAAGAAAGATGAATACACCGAATTTTTAAAAAAAGAGCTTGAGAATTTTAATCTCGAAGAATTTATTAATTCAGTTGAAGGAATATACAATGTTCTATTCATAGATTCGGATAAAAATGAAGCCTTTATTTTTTGTGATTATCTTAATAGAAAGAACTTTTTCTATACTCAAAAAAATAATTCTTTCATAGCTGCAACAAGTCTGGATAATATTATTGGAGAACTATCGGAGATAAAATATAATCAGGAAGGGCTTTTATCATATATTACAATGGGGTACACTCCGGTATATCAAACATTGTATGAGAATATCAGCAGATTCAAAACAAATGAATTTATTAGAATTTCAAATGATGAGCTCAGTTATGAATATATTTCTGAAAATTATAAAATTGAAAATTACGATAAATCATATATTGATAAATATGATGCCTTAATTTCAAATTCCATTCTATCACGTTCAGGAGATACAAATTATGTTTTGAACAGCGGCGGATGGGATTCCACTTCGATAATTTATCACCTCTTAGAAGCCCACTATCCTAAAAAAATTAATTCGGTTGTATATGAAACAAAGTTAAAGAGCGGTGAAGTATATAATATCTACGAAACAGATAAGGTCAAAAGAATTTCCGATTATTATGGTATTAATTCAGAAAAAATTGAAATAGATTTTAACGATAAAAAAAATATTCGGAATTGGGAAAACATCAGAGATGAATTAAAAAATTATCACACATATTTTTTCGTAGATATGCCTAAAGCAGTCAATGAAATTGCAAAGCGAAACAACGATGCAGCAATATTCAGCGGCGAGGCTTCCGACTCAATACACAATTTCGGATTTTCACAGTTTGTATCTGTAACATATCCAAACCGGGAGCTTCGTGAGTACGGCGATAAGATGAAAAGTTATTTATTCGGCCAGTCATTCTTCCGGAAAATAGTGAACGGTTCTTATCCGGATGACAAAGTATTTCAGTTCTTTAAATTTTATTATGGAGAAGATAATTTTGAATCAGAGCAGGATTTAGAATTATATTTTAAAGCATTTATGCTTTCATCAGAAAGAGTTCCGTTTGCTAAAACAATAGGAAGTAAATTTGTTAAAAAATCACTTCTCAATAAGATTAATCTAAATACACCGGGAAGTATTTTTACAAGTTTAGTTTCAAGCAGTTCAGCGGAAAATTTATATTACTCGTTGCTGCAGTTATACAGAGAGTATCATTTCCATAGTCCTCAGATAGAAGTAAAGCACTCTCCTTTAAGAAAGAATGGTAATAATTGTAAAATTCCTTTCCTGGATAGCTCACTTGTAAAATTTATGTATTCAATGCCTGAAAGTTGGGGCCGGGGACTTGAGCTAAGACCCACAAAGTACCCTTTGAGGTATTTGGCCCATGAGAAATGGAATATTCCATTGAGTGTCCTGGAAGAAAGCAGTGCTCATTCATATATATCGGAGTCAGATAAAAAATGGAATTACTCAGGAGGAAGCTGGAGTCTTGCTGCAGAGACGATTTACAATTCAGTTTTCGGAGACTATTATAAAACAATCTTATCAGAGATAAAATTAGAAAAATATTTTTCAACTGAGTATTTTGAAACAGATTTAATGCAAAACGCCGTAGATGACTATGTAAATGGAAAAGAAGATTTGGCTAACAGTAATTTAATTTATAAATTAGGTGTGTTATTTTTTATCGGATTGTATGATTAACAACTGAATGAATTCACAAAAAAAAGACTTATCACCTTCTTCAATTTTAAATTTCCTCAATGAATTAGAAAGAGAATTCCCCGTTTCAAAATGGAAACTGTTTGGATTTCACATCTGGCCTGTAATAAGAGTGGCACTCGGTCTTAAATTATCGCAGGAAAGTTTTTTAAAAGAAAAAAATCAATTAACATCTACAAACTCGTCAGTTGTTTCTGATTCACTTCAAACTATATATAACTCAATATATAATTCAATTTCTGATTCTTCCAACAATCAAAGTCTTAAAAAAAATTACGAAATAGTTTTTTTAAATGCATCTTCGACCCGCTATTATAAACTCGGTGAAAAATGGTTTAATCCTTTTTCGGATTCATTTATAAGTTATCTTGAAAAAGAAAATTTTAATTCACTGGTATTAGAATATTCCGATATAATAAAGAAAATTCCAAGATACCGTCCTTCTAAATACATCGGCGCAGGGATAAATTTAATGAATGTAAATGTTCTTTTTCAAAAACAATTTGAAAAAGCAGCGCATTTTAAACCAGAAGGATTTGATGATTTTTTAAAAAGAGTAAATCTTCCTATGGATTTTTTTCTAAAGAAGATTTTAAGAGTTATAAATTATTCCGCTTTATATGAAAAAATTTTAAAAAAGACAAAGCCTTCCTTGGTTGTAGTGGAAGGATTTTATTCTTATATAGCCATGGGCTTATTATTAGCTGCTAAAAGAAACGGAGTAAAGGCAATTGATATTCAGCATGGAGTTCAATCTGAAAATGATTTTTTGTTTTCAAACTGGACAAATATACCAAATAACGGATACGAATTGCTGCCGGACATTTTCTGGTGCTGGAGCAATGTTGAAAAA
>JBHEKU010000055.1:0-8061 GCA_041859205.1 Ignavibacteria bacterium
AAATTTTGGAATTGTGGCGCCGCATCCCGATGAAATCGGGACCTGCGAAAACAAAAAATCAGATTTCATCTGATTTTTTGTTTGTCACAGCCGGCCGCCTTTGGCGGACGGGCGGCGCCACAAATGCGGCAAATGAAATCACGATTAGCCGTTTACTTTTAGCAACACATCTCCATTAAGCCCCCTCCTTACTAAGGAGGGGGAAGGGGGTGGTTACCAAAATTATAACACTTATAGTAATTGACTCAAACCCCATAACTCCATGATAAAAAAAGCAATTATAATTGAAAATAATATTTCGTATTTTACAAGGTATTTTATACTAAAATTGATAAACAGCAAATTTCTTTCCGTATCTGATTTAACGCTCATGATTAAAGGCGTGCTGGAAAATAAATTTCCCGAAGTAATTTTTACCGGAGAAATTTCAAATTTCAAGCGCCACTTCAGCTCGGGACATTTGTATTTCACATTGAAAGATGATAAATCGCAAATCCCTGCTAAGATGTGGAAGACAAATGCAATTCGTCTTCCGTTCGAGCCTAAGGACGGTATGAAAGTCTTAATAAACGGAAGCCTTGATGTCTATGTTCCGCACGGCAGTTACTCGGTGACGGTAAGAGAAATGGAGCATTACGGTCTGGGCGAACTTTTAGTAAAGCTCGAAAGATTAAAATTAAAACTTTCCGCAGAGGGTTTATTTGATGCCGATAGAAAAAAACTATTACCCGAGTTTCCTCGTAGAATAGGTATCATAACTTCTGAAACGGGAGCAGTAATACAGGACTTTAAAAAAGTCGCAGCTAAACGTTATCCTGTAGTAGAAATTTTACTTTTTCATGCAAATGTTCAGGGACAAGGTTCAGTTGACAGCATCTGCCGAGCAGTCTCGCAGGCTAACAAAGAAGAATATGATTTAGATGTAATTGTTATTGCTCGCGGCGGCGGTTCGATAGAAGACTTATGGACGTTCAATGAAGAGGCATGTGTAAGAGCAATTGCAGAATCCAGATTACCCGTTGTTTCAGCAATAGGACATGAGACTGATACCACACTTGCAGACTATGCAGCAGACTTAAGAGCACCGACTCCTTCAGCAGCAGCAGAACTTATTTTACCGGATAGAAAAGATTTGTTGGAACGATTATCACAAGCAGAAAGTACAATAAAGGCAAATGTTGTAGGAAGACTTCAAAGTATAAGAGCAGTTGTAGAGAGCTTTTCTAAAAGTTATATTTTTAACAGAACAAAAGATTTAATCAACGATTATAAGATACAGTTAGATGATATAAGCACAGAACTTTTAGATGTGGTAAATATGAAATTTTTAAACAGTAAAAACGTTATAGATAACTACGAAAAAATCCTGAACAGCGTATCTCCTGAAAATACTCTCAAGCGCGGCTTTGCAATTATTGAAAAAGATAATCAGATTATTTCACGCAGTAAGAAATTAACTGAAGGTGATAATGTAGTTATAAAATTCTATGACGATAAAAAGAAAGCGATAGTACAATAAATCTCATGGCGAAAACAAAAGAATCTACAAAAGAATCTAATAAAGAAGATAATACATCATTCGAATATTCATTCAGAAAACTCCAGCAGATAATGGAATCATTAGAGAGCGGTTCAGATGAAACATCGCTTGATGAACTTATAAAACATTATCAGGAAGGTCTGCAGTTAATAAAAACATGCAGAGATAAACTGAATGAAGCAGAGTTAAAAATAGAAAAAATTAATTCAGATAGCACTAAGTAATAAAAGTTTAAAGGTAAGATTAAACAAAAAACTAAAACTAAAAATAACGTGGAAGAATTCGATATTGAATCGACGAAGTTTTTAAAGCACATAAATTACCCTAAGGATTTAAAGGGCTTAAACCTTATGGATCTTAGAATTTTGTGTGATGAACTGCGTGAATATTTGATGGATACGATTTCAAAAATCGGGGGACACTTAGGTGCATCGCTGGGAGTAGTTGAACTTACTCTTGCGCTTCACTATGTTTTCAATACGCCCGATGACAAATTATTATGGGATGTCGGCCATCAGGGCTACATTCATAAAATACTTACAGGAAGAAGAGAAGCATTAAAAACAATAAGACAAAAAGACGGTATAAGCGGATTTTTAAAAAGGACTGAAAGCGAATATGATGTCTTTGGCGCAGGGCACGCAACAACATCTATTTCCGCAGCTCTTGGCATTGCAACAGCAAGAGATTTTCAAAAGAAGAATTATAAAGTTGCAGCAATAATCGGTGACGGCTCAATGACAGGCGGTATGGCTTATGAAGCTATGAATAACATTGGCCTGCTTAAAAAAGATATTATCGTTGTATTGAATGATAACAAGATGTCAATTGCACCGAACGTATGGTCAATACAAAATTATTTCAATGATATAGTAATTAACGAATCATATAATAAGTTCAGAAGCAAAGTCTGGGATATGACGGGCAAGCTTGATAAGAGAACTTCGGACAGATTAAGAAAAGTCGCAGCAAAAGTTGAAGGCGGATTGAAAGGAGTTATTACTCCGGGTATGTTATTTGAATCTTTAGGCTTTAGATATTTCGGACCTATCAACGGTCATAATGTTGTTAATCTCGTAAAGACATTGGAAGAAATTAAAAAAATGTCCGGACCGATACTGCTTCACGTAATAACTGAAAAAGGAAAAGGACCTTCTTACTCCAGCGGGCACTTCCAGAAACTACACGCACTTACTCCATTTGATAAAGCAACCGGTAAAGAACATAAGAAATCATCAGCTCCATCATATACAAGTATATTCGGTAATGCGTTAGTTGAGCTTGCTCAGAAAGATGAAAAAATTATAGGCGTAAACGCAGCAAGGCCTGATGGTACAGGACTTAGCAAATTGCAGGAAGCTATCCCTGAAAGATATTTTGATGTCGGTATTGCAGAGCAGCACGGAGTTACTTTCTGCGCAGGGCTGGCAACTGAAGGCTTTACTCCTGTGGCGGCAATTTATTCAACATTCCTGCAAAGAGCTTTTGACCAGATTATTCACGATGTAGCAACTCAGAAGTTACCGGTTGTGTTTGTAATGGATAGAGGCGGACTTGTCGGCGCTGACGGCCCTACTCATCACGGCGCATTTGATCTGACCTACATGAGATTAATTCCCGGTATGGTATTGATGGCACCGAAAGATGAAAACGAATTGCGCAACATGCTTTACACAGCAACGCTTTATAAAAAAGGACCAATCGCTTTAAGGTATCCCCGAGGAAATGCATTGGGAGTTGAAATAGGTGAGTTCACTCAGTTAGAAATTGGTAAAGGTGAAATTGTAAAAGAAGGAAAAGATATCGCCATACTTGCAATCGGTAACATGGTTGATCACTCGTTAAAAGCAGCAAAGCTTCTTGAAGAATACAGCATTAATGCAGAGGTAGTAAATATGAGATTTATAAAACCACTGGATAGAGAATTATTGTATGATGTATTAAGCAGATTTAAAAAAGTTATTACGATTGAAGATAATACAATT
Source organism: Ignavibacteria bacterium (assembly GCA_041859205.1). Taxonomy (GTDB): domain Bacteria; phylum Bacteroidota; class Ignavibacteria; order Tepidaquicellales; family Tepidaquicellaceae; genus JAFDZO01. The sequence goes on from JBHEKU010000055.1 coordinate 3,526, forward strand.
GTCGGCGGTTTCGGCAGCGCTATTTCTGAATTTGTTGTTCAGCATAATTTCAAAAATGATGTTCTTATTCATGGTATCCCTGACAGATTTATCGAGCATGGAAAGCCTGAAGAACTTTATGAAGAATTAAAAATGGATGCAAAAGGAATTGCAGAAGTGACAAGAGAATTTTATATAAAAAATCAGGAACTGAAATTCGTATAAAAAGAATTGATAAAAAAAATTATTCCATATTGTTTTGTTCTATTTGTGCTAAGTTTCATAGGAGGATGCAAAGATAATCCTGTTGAAGCACCGCAATCGTATGGACTAAAATATGAAAGAAACGGCCTCATAGATAGCATTACCGGAGATTGCAGTGTAGTTGTAACACGTTCTTATGTTCTTGATTCACTGGATTTCCGAGGTGTATCAAAAATTAAAATGGATTACTTAGCCCACACTGATGCTGATATTTCTTTCTTTAGACTTTTTTATTTAAATGCTGATACGGCAGTAAATGTAGTTTCACTCGAAGGTGCAGCGCAAATTTCAAATGCGAATACTATTGAATTCGATGCTCCGCAATTGAAGCAGCTTTTCTTTTTGCGTCTGGGGCTGCGCTCTTCAGTCTGCACCGGAGATATTTTCCACCTAAAATTAAGAGATCTGAAAATATATACAAGATGATTGAATTAAATAACCTGATAATAAATAATCCGCAGGAAACTGCCGTTCAGAATTTCAATAAGGAATCGAACGACAAGAAAGTTTACATTGAGACATTCGGATGCCAGATGAATTTTTCAGATACTGAAATAGTTTTATCTGTACTTAGTAAATCCGGCTATAATGAAACAGCAGATATAAATGACTCCGATGTAATATTAATAAACACCTGCGCCATCCGTGATAACGCAGAGCAGAGAGTTTATAAAAGATTAGACGATTTAAAAAAATATAAGAAGAGTAATCCGAATATGATAATTGGAATTCTCGGATGCATGGCTGAAAGACTCCGTACTGATTTGCTCGATAAAAAGAAAATGGTAGATTTGATTGTCGGTCCTGATGAATACAGAAAAGTCCCGCACTTAATTGATAGCGCGATGGAGTCCGGAGAGAAGGGAAGCGCAGTTAAGCTTTCTAAAACCGAAACCTACGATGACATTGTACCGATAAGAAAAGAAGGTATAAGTGCATGGCTAACAATTATAAGAGGATGCGATAAGTTCTGTACATTCTGTGTTGTACCATTTACCAGAGGCAGAGAGCGCAGCAGGAATTATAAAAATATTGTCGATGAAACAAAGATGTTATTCGATAACGGAGTAAGAGATGTAACACTCCTGGGGCAAAATGTAAACTCATACGATTACGAAGGAATGGATTTTCCCGATTTGCTGAAAGCAGTAGCGAAGGGAGTTCCTGAAATGAGAATTCGTTACTCTACTTCCCACCCGTATGACTGCGATACAAAACTTCTTGAAACAATGGCAGAATATGATAACATCTGCAATTATCTTCACTTGCCCGTACAATCCGGTTCCGATAGAATTTTAAAAATGATGAACAGATTATATTCAGTTGAACACTACATGAAAGTTATGCAGAAGGCAAAGAACTTAATGCCGGGCATAGGGCTTTCAACCGATATTATTTCATGCTTCCCATCAGAGACAGAAGAAGACCATAAGATGACTATAGATTTAATCAAAGAAGTAAGATACGACGGCGCATACACTTTTATTTATTCACCGAGAGAAAATACAAAAGCATACAGACTGCCCGATAGACTTAGTGATGAAGTGAAGAAAGAAAGAATGGACGAACTTATATTTGTGCAAAGAGAGATATCAACAGAAATACACAGGTCATTGATAGGAAAAGAAATGGAAGTACTGATAGAAAGCTACAGCAAAAAATCAAACGAGCAATTCATGGGAAGAACTGACTGTAATAAATCTGTTATCCTTCCTAAAGATGTAACATTTGTAAATGGAAGTGGCGATCTGATAAAAATGAAAGAATTAAAAATAGGCGATAAAGTAAAAGTAAAAATTGTCAAAGCGAACTCCGCTACATTATTCAGTGAACATATAGTAAATTGACAGCGTTAGCAAAACTATTAGGTTTTATAGTAAGGTTGTTCCCATTAAGTTTAGTCCAAAGAGCAGGTGTTATCTTTGGACTTTTTCTTTTTTATATAATTCCCGTCCGCAAAAAAGTCGCTCTGTATAATTTAAATCTTGCCTTTCCTGATAAAGATAATGCATGGAAGAAAAATGTTCTTAAAGATTGTTACATTAATCTTGGCATAAATATATTTGAGCTTTTTTATCTGCCTAAGGTAAACAAAAAAATGAGCGATGAACTTATTAAAGTTAATAACGCTGAAATATTTGAAGAAGGGATGAATAAGGGCAAAGGAATTATTCTTATGAGCGCGCACTTTTCCAACTGGGAAATGTTTGCTTATGCATTTCCGTATTTTGGTCTGCAAAATTTAAATATAGTGGCAAAGACTCAGGCAAGCGAGGGACTGAATAAATATATAATGGAGCTTCGCCAGTCATCGGGCAATTCAATTATAAATTTAGGTCTGGGGATAAAAGAAGCATTCACAAAAATAAAGGACGGCGAGATTGTAAGTTTTTTAATTGACCAGTCCGCGCATAGTCAATATGCAGAGTACATAAAGTTATTTGGTATCAATGTCCCTGCATTTCCCGGAGCTGTAAAAATTGCTTTGCGTACAGGATGTGAATTAATTTTCGCTTACGGAATAAGGAAAAATTTTAAGTATGAAATATTTGTAGAAAAAATTAACACAACTGCTTATGATAATAAAAAGGATTCAGATATAAACGCTCTTGTACAGTTAGTAAATAAAAAACTTGAAGATGTTATAAGAAAATATCCGGGACAATGGCTGTGGTTTCATAAAAGATTTAAAGATGCAAGATTTGACGAGGTGAATAATGACTAAAAGAGTTTTAATAATACAGACGGCTTTCCTTGGTGATGCGATTTTAACTTTGCCTCTAGTTCAGGTGTTAAAACAAAAAAATCCCGGCTGGCAGATTGGTTTCCTATGCATACCTGCAACCTCAGTTTTATTCCAACATAATCCTTTAATAAATAAATTAATCGTTTACAATAAAAGAGGCGGTGATTCTTTCAGAAGAATTAAAAAGGAAGTAAAAAATAATTACGATATAGTAATTTCACCTCACCGCTCATCACGTTCAAGCCTGATATCATTTTTTTCAAAAGCAAAAAAGAGAATTACCTTCGATAAATCTTCTTTAAATTTTTTATATACGTATAAGATAAAGTATGTTACCGGAATTCATGAAATACAAAGAAATTTATCTTTGCTTGAGCCTTTAGGAATCTCAGAGGAAAGTATAGTTAAGCCTGAATTGTATTTGAGTAGTGAAGAAGAAAATAAGGTAAACGAATTATTTGCAACGGAGAAAATTACTGATTCCGATGATTTGATTGCTATTGCTCCGGGGTCGGTATGGTTCACAAAAAGATATCCCAAAGAAAAATTTTCAGAAGTTTTAAACCTGCTTACAAATACAAATTCAAAAGTATTTTTAATCGGTGGTCAAGCTGATAGGGAACTCGGGGAATACTTGATTTCAAATTCTAAGAATAAAAATATAATCAACACGATAGGGAAGTTGAACGTTCTTGAATCAGCTGAATTAATAGGAAGATGCAGAGTGCTGCTTACAAACGATTCTGCGCCGCTTCATATTGCAAATTCAGTCGGAACAAAAGTAATTTCTTTATTTGGCGCAACAGTGCCTCAGTTCGGATTTTTTCCCTATGGAAAAGATGATGTGATACTGGAAACAGAAGGTTTAGTATGCCGTCCGTGTTCGATTCACGGTGGCAAAAGCTGCCCGATAGGGACTTTTATTTGTATGCATAATATAAAAGAGCAGACTATTTACGAATTACTTATACCAAAAACTTAAGCAAGATATTCAGAAAGTTTTTCTTTTATTGCATCTTCACTTAAGGCTTCTTCCTTTTTATTCATCTCATCTAAAATCTCTTTCAATATTTTTTTCGCTTCTTCTTTTTTGGAGTCTTTTAGAAATCCATCGAATACCGATTCGCCGTCCATAGCTCTGTTTATCTCAGCTTCTTTATTATGCTCATTAAGCTCAGTGTATATAATTAATTTAAATTTCCTGTTGAAATCTTTCTGTCTGTAGATTTCAAACATAGATTTTGCCGATACTGCTGCCATTATTATTTTCTTAAAATTCTTTTAACGTATTTTCCAAGTAAGTCAAATTCGATATTAACAATATCTCCTTCTCTCAGAAATTTAAAATTGGTGTGATTAAATGTATGTGGTATAATTGAAATTCTTATCGTAGTATTCTTATTGCCCTCTTTTACTATTTCTGCAATTGTTAAGCTGACACCGTTGATGGCTATAGAACCTTTATAAATTACATTATCGGAAAATTTATTTGAGAACTTTATAAAAAACTCCCAGCTATCTTCGTTCTCAATAACTTTATCAACTAA
>JBHEKU010000089.1:0-6889 GCA_041859205.1 Ignavibacteria bacterium
CACGCAACTGCCGGCAAGGGCGATGTAGGATTTAAAAATTACTGGACGCTTGAAATTTCCGTTAAGCAGCCTTGTATTGTTTATCCATTTATGCCTATAGGGCAGTTGATTTATTTTATGGTTGAGGGTGAAGTAGAAAATTCATACGATAAAAAGAAAAGCGCGAAGTATAATAAGAAGACGAATAAGCCGGTGGAAAGCATGATGTGGAAGAATTTTTTGAAGAAGTAAAGCCGTAGAGACGCAATACTTTGCGTCTCCTGAATAAATAACAGACACAAAGTATTGTGTCTCTACAAGACTAAATACGCATGACATACTTACAAAAACTTCAGGCAGTTGTAAAGAAAAATAATTCCAATGTGGTAATTGGACTGGATTCAGATATTACAAAAATTCCGACGTGCTTTCACAAATATTCTGACCCTGTATATGAGTTCAATCATTATATAATGTGCTCTACGAAGGATATCGTTGCAGGATATAAAATGAACATGGCTTTTTATGAGAGCGCAGCCGGATACAAAACTCTGGAAAGAACTTTGAAATACATACCTGAAGAGCTTTTAAAAATCTGTGATGCAAAGCGCGGCGATATCGGCAATACTGATGAAATGTATGCAAAGGCTTTCTTCGATGATATGAACTTTGATGCAATTACTTTTCAGCCGTATATGGGATATGATTCTTTAGAACCTTTCATTAACAGAAAAGATAAGCTGACATACGTGCTTGCTCTTACATCCAATGAAGGCTCAAAAGATTTTCAGAAGCTAAAAGTCGGTAAAAAGTTTTTATATGAAAAAGTAATTAAGAAATGTGTTGAGTGGAATAAAAATAATAATATCGGATTTGTATTCGGTTCGAATTATGTAAAAGAAATAGGGAAGTATTCTAAAAAATTGCCGGATTATCCTCTTTTAATTCCCGGTGTAGGAAGCCAGCATGGAGAGGCAGGGAAATTATTAAAAAATCTTCATAACAAAAATTTTGTAATTAACTCAAGCAGAGGTATTATTTATTCTGCTCCGATGGATGTTGAAAGAAAAGAGTTTGAAAGAATTGTAAGAGAAAAAACAGTAGAATTAAATAATCAGATAAATCAAAATTCATAAATCATAAAATCTTTATTATGAATAAAAAATATTCAATCAGTTCATTCGTATTTTTATTCGCCCTTACATTCACTTTTTTAATCGCAGGTTGCGGAAAGAAAAGCACTGATTCAACAATGACAACTCTACAAGGAGGAATAAAGGGCGGCGGAACATATTTAATGAATGAAAACGATAACGTAAGAAGCTTAGATCCGGTCGGCATTAATGACGATATCTCTCATCACGTTGCTCATCAGATTTATGATTTATTAGTTGACCTTGATTCAAACCTTAACCTTGTTCCAGCGCTTGCAACACGCTGGGAAATTTCTCCTGACGGACTTGAATATACATTCCATTTAAGAAGCGGAGTTAACTTCCATGATAATGCATGTTTTCCTAACGGAAAGGGAAGAGCTTTCACATCAAAAGATGTGAAGTACTCAATGGAAAGAGTATGCGACCCGCGAACTTCTACAAGAGGTTTTGATTTTTATAAAAATTTAGTTGTCGGTGCTTCTGAATATTACACGGATATTTCAAACGCTACCAAAAATAATGCAGAACCGAAGTTAAAAGAAGTTACAGGATTTATTGCGAAAGATGATTCAACATTTCAGGTAAAATTAAAAAAACCTTTCGGACCTTTTATATATTACATGTGTCTCGGTTTTGCTTATGTTGTTCCGAAAGAAGCTGTTGATAAATACGGAAAAGATTTCTTTCAAAATCCTGTAGGTACGGGACCATTTATTTTTGAAAACTGGAGCCAGGATAAAGACCTTAACTTAAAAAGAAATCCTAACTACTGGGAAAAAGATTCTTACGGAAACCAATTGCCCTACGTTAATAATATAAAGTTTAGATTCGTAAAAGATCTTTCACAGCAATTGCTTGAATTCAGAAACGGCAACTTAGATGAGTCATACAGAATTCCGAATGAGTCATTTAAAGAAATCGTTCAGAATAAACAGCTTACTCCTGAGTTTGCAAAATTCCAATTACAAAGAGTGCCGGCTTTATCAGTTCAGTTCTATGGATTTTTAACGAGCAGCAAACTTTTAGGAAATGTAAAACTAAGACAGGCAATTAACTATGCGATTGACAGAGAGAAAATTATAAAGTTTGTATTGAACGGACAATCAAGCTATCCCGGAATTTACGGCGTAGTGCCGCCTTCAATGCCCGGCTACGATTATAAAGCTATTAAAGGTTATGCTTATGATAAAGATAAAGCAAAGCAGATGTTAACTGAAGCGGGATATCCGGACGGAAAAGGACTTGGCGAAATTACTTTGCAGATAAATGACGGCGGCGGAAGAAACAGCCAGGTAGCCGAAGCAATACAAAGCATGCTTAAGGAAGTCGGCATCACAATGAAATTAAATCAGATTCCTTTTGCACAGCATTTGGATAATATAGATGCAGGCCACGCAGATTTTTACAGACTCGGGTGGATTGCAGATTATCCGGACCCTGAAAACTTCCTGAATTTATTTTACGGAAAAAATGTACCGGCTAACCCAAAAGATATCAGCCCGATAAACAATACAAGATATCAGAACAAAGCTTATGATGATTTATTTGAAGAGGCGATTACAAAGTCGGATAGGGATGAGAGATATAAATTGTATCTGAAGGCAGAGCAGCTTGCAATAAACGATGCACCGCTATTAATTATATTTTATGATGAAGATTACAGATTGCTGCAGCCATACGTAAAAGGCTATCCGCTTGACCCAATGCACAGAGTAAACTTCAGAAGATTGTGGCTGGATAAATAGAGTTATGAGTTATGAGTTATGAGTTATGAATTATGAGTTATGAATTATAAGTTATGAATTATAAGTTATGAATTATGAGTTATGAATTATGAGTTATGAATTATGAGTGATGAATTATGAGTTATGAATTATGAGTGATATTAGTAAAATTTTTGTTATCTCTATTTTTGAGTGGATTTTAGTAAGCTTTGAACGAATTAATTTGAAAATTCTGTGATAAATCCTTAAGCGTGAGTTTAAAGTTGTTTTATAAGCCTCAATATTTGCTCATATTTGCGTTTTTGTCAGGGATTTTTGTCATACGACAAATGTCTTAGTTTTGCAGAAAAAATAGTCTTGCAAAATAAGAATAAATACAGTAAATTTACACCATTGTTCTTTTAATATAATAAACTAAACGGAGGAATTTAGTTAATGCTAATTGGCAGGCAACCAAGAACTACTTCCTTTTCGCTTCAGTTTATAGTAATGATTGCAATGGCATTTTTCGTTGTTAGTTCTACAGCAATGAGCCAGGAGATTAAAGACAACCTTTCTAATAAAGTTGCTAATAGCCAGAAGAATAAAACACAAGTGGCTAGTACCAATTTTAAGTCTAAGACAGAAATTAACAAAGGTAATCTAGAATCTCTTTCAAGCTCACTCGCAGGATACATCGAAACAGTCAGCAATACATCTGCTGTAAACAGTGATGAAGTCATGTACAAAGTTATCGAATACCTAAACACTCCTTACTTATGGGGTGGTACTTCAAAAAGAGGTATCGATTGCTCCGCATTCGTTCAAGCAGTAATGTATCAAGCCCTCGGCGTTGCATTACCAAGAACTTCACTTGAACAATCCGGTGTAGGCGAAGAAGTTGAAGTCAAAGATTTAAAATTCGGCGACCTTCTATTCTTCGATACAATGCACAAAGGAAGAGTTACACACGTAGGAATGTATTTAAGTGACGGTTATTTTGTTCACTCAGGTTCTAGCACAGGTGTGATTGTAACATCTCTTGAAAAAGAAACCTACGCAAAGGCTTTCTTAAAAGCTAAGAGAGTTATTGAGGAGTAAAAGAGAAACAACAAGTTTCGAAAAGTCTCGGATTCTATATGAATTCGAGACTTTTTTTTTATAGTACGTATGTTATATTGCATCATATATTTTATTTGCAAATAATTTGAAAGCTCTTCTTCAGCATCTTATCACAGTATAATGACAGCTTATATTATAAGAAATCTTCTTTACACAATTTTAATTCTACTCGGAGTAGTAACCGTTACTTTTTGTTTACTCTACGTTGTTCCCGGTGACCCGGCGAGAATAATGCTCGGGCAGCGAGCAGATGTGCAATCAGTTGAAGCCGTCCGAGAAGAGCTTGGATTAAACAAACCTCTCTATGTACAATATTTCAGATTTTTAGGTAAAGCAGTACAAGGCGACTTAGGCCGCTCATACTCTACAAACAGAGATGTAGTGGAAACTATCATCGATAAATTTCCGGCTACAGCATTACTTGCATTCAGTGCTTTGATTATCTCTGCAATACTAGGTGTAATGATAGGAATAATCTCCGCTGTGAAATCTTATACAGCACTGGATAATGCGTCGATGCTCTTTGCGCTCTTCGGGATATCGTTCCCGACGTTTGCATTTGGTCTAATAATGGCGTTAGTCTTCGGCTTTTGGCTGAAGTGGTTTCCGCTCTCAGGATACATCTCTGAAGGTCCGAGCTATCTAGTATTACCAATGGTGACTTTAGCATTAAGACCGCTTGCAATTATTGCACGTATAACACGTTCATCTATGATGGATGCAATGACTCAGGATTATGTAAGAACGGCAAAAGCAAAAGGACTCAGCGCAGGCAAAGTAATTTTTAAACACACTTTGCGAAATGCTTTGAATCCTATTGTAACAACAATCAGTACATCGCTTGCCGCAACGTTGGGCGGAGCGTATTTTATAGAGTATATTTTCAACTGGCCGGGCATAGGTCTGCTTGCATTCGATTCGATTTTGAAACTGGATTTCCCTATGATACAGGGAACAGTGTTGTTCAGCGCAGTAGTATTCGTAGTAATAAATTTCTTTGTCGATATTTTGTATGCAGTACTCGACCCAAAAGTAAAATTGTCTTGATAACTGAATAGACCTGATACCGCTTTAACGGCATAAGGTCAAATAATCTCATAAAAAATTTTTGGAAACAACAGAACAAGTTTATATACGTGAAGAGGGGATGATAATTGATCCCACGCCTAAAAGTCTCTGGCATTATTCATGGAAAAGATTAAAGCGGAACAAGCTTGCAATGGCAGGTCTTGTGATAATTGCACTTCTTTTTATAATCGCTGCTTCAGCAGAGTTAATTGCGCCCTTCAATCCTAATCAGCAGATACTGGAGTACTCAGTAAAGCCAATCGGCTATAAAGGAAATGTTATTATAAAAAAAATGGATGGGAGCGAATTGCAGTATATTCCTATCCAGAATATTATAAAAGAAGATAACGCAAAAGTTTATTATACTGACTTCTCCGGAAGCGAAGCTAATATTGATAAGAGCGAGCTTAAAGGAACTTCGCAGAAAGAATGGAATAAAGAGCTTACGTTTCATTTGGGCACGGACAGATTCGGACGAGATGTATTAAGCCGATTAATTTTCGGCAGCAGAGTAAGTTTAGCGGTAGGTATTATTTCAGAAAGCATTGCAATTTTTATCGGTGTGCTTCTCGGTGCGATGGCAGGATATTTCAGAGGGAAAACAGATGCTGTTATAATGTGGGTAATAAACGTAGTGTGGGCTTTCCCGTCGATTTTATTCATCATAGCTTTATCAGTTGTATTAGGTAAGGGCTTCTGGCAGGCATTCGTTGCTATCGGATTAACGGGCTGGGTAGATATTGCAAGGATAGTGAGAGGTCAGTTCTTTTCATTGAGAGAAACAGAATATATAGAGGCAACTAAGGCAATTGGATTTAAAGCTCCAAGAGTTATATTAAAGCACATGCTGCCAAACAGCATGGGACCAGTAATTGTAACAGGAACTGTCGGGCTTGCAACTGCTATTTTATTCGAAGCCAGCTTAAGCTTTTTAGGACTTGGAGTTCAGCCTCCAACAGCAAGCTGGGGACAGATGATATTTGATGGATATAAATATATAATTGCCGGAAATAACTGGGGACTTGCAGTGTTTCCTTCGATAGCCATTATGCTTACAATTTTTGCTGTGAATCTTGTTGGCGATGGTTTAAGGGATGCATTGGATCCGAAGTTGAAACGATAAAAAGAAACTTTTAACACGAATTATAAGTATATTATATATAGTACTACTAAACACTTGGGAATGCACCGGTTTCGACGGATTGTTAGGTGTTTAAAACTGCATATGGTGGTCCTGCCAGGCACCTAAAAAAGGGTAGAAAACTACAATCGGCAACGATTACAACTACGCTTTAGCAGCTTAATAAAGCCGCTAACACTTCGTACTCTCTCCACCTCTCGGCGGATATGAAGTGATAAACAGAGAGGTTGGCTTTGAGTGATACTCTGTAGCTTAAGGTGAGATTTTCAGGGTTGGTGATAAGCATTTTGTCGGTTTAGCCGTTTATCACGAGACAAAGAAAACCAGACTAAATATGTAGAAGTTTTAATGGTCTGCTTTCCGGACCCGGGTTCGACTCCCGGCATTTCCACAAAAAATTAGACCTGACAGGTTTTTAATCCTGTCAGGTCTTTTTTGTTTAAGATAATTGTTTTTCGTACTGTATTCAATTAAACGCAAAGCACGCGAAGTTTTACTCAAAGATCGCAGAGAAAATAATACTATTCTTTTTTTGATTGAGGAGTGTCTAATACTGGAAGGTATTAATCTCGTATTGTAAATCCTTTTACTTCATCTATTTCAATCTTTGACTCATCTACAGATAATTTTATATATCCTGTATTTCCGAATCTTCCCTTTAAAGTATTTTCGTAAGTATCGTAGTGGAGTTCAAGAAGAAGGGCTTTCATAAATCCGCC
>JBHEKU010000261.1:0-9645 GCA_041859205.1 Ignavibacteria bacterium
AAACGCATTGCGTATAATCACAAAACATCTACAGTGAATATTTTCGAAAAAATATACAATCTTTATACAAGCGATTTAACCTCGGATGAATTTGAAAAACTTGTAACAAAAGATGTACCCGGACTTTATAAATTCTATGCCCGGGATATGAAAAAGCCTGACCAGAGCCAGGATAAATTCAACCGGTGGCTTTTGTTCATCAGAAATTTTATTGTTGCGCTTTTAAGAAAGCTAACTCCGCTTCGAAGACTTTTATTTTCTATAGCGATTTTCATTTATGCTGCAGGATTTATAACTGATAATCCTCAATGGTACAGCACTTCGATAATTATTCTGGCTTTCCTTGTAATACTGGAAGTTGCAGATAAAATTATCGCTAAAGATGAGATTTCCATAGCGCGTGAAGTGCAGGATTCTATGATTCCGAAATCAGCACCAAATTACGAAGGTTATGATATTGACTGCTATTGCGAAACTGCAAATGATGTCGGAGGCGATTTTATAGATTTTGTTAACCGGGAAGACAGACTTCTGATAACTGTCGGAGATATATCCGGAAAAGGAATGGGTGCTGCATTGCACATGGTTCACGTGCGCGCAATAATAAGATATGTAGCGGATATAATTTCAGAACCGGTTGATATTATGAAGACACTTAATAGAGACATTATAAAAAATTTTAAAAAAGGATTATTTCTAACTGCTGTACTGGCAGAAATAGATAAAGGAAAAATTAAGCTCTGCCGAGGAGGCCATCCTCCGATAATGTATTATAAAAAATCTGAAAACAGATGTGAAGAGTTAAAGCCTGCAGGCTCTGCGCTGGGTATGATGAATGAGGAGCTGTTTAATAAAACTATACAGTCAATAGATATTGAGCCGCAAAGCGGAGATGTAATCTTTATTTATACTGATGGAATTTTTGAAGCTATGAACTCCAATAAGGATGAGTATGGACTTGCCAAAGTAAAAGAAGTCCTTGGAGCAAATGCATATAAAGATGTTGGAGATATAAAAAGAATTTTAGTTGACTCAGTTAACAATTTCAGAGGTATGAACGAAGTGAATGACGATATAACATTTGCAATTATAAAGAAAAAATAATAATTACGGGTGCCTTTTACAGCACCCGTAAGAACAAATACCTTTTATTTCACTAACATCATTTTTTTAATTCCTGTATAACTTCCCGCTTCAAGCTTATAGAAGTAAACTCCTGAAGCTAAAGATTTAGCATTAAAATCAACTGAATAGTTTCCTGCATTTCTGAATTCGTTGTTAATCAATCTCGCAACTTCCTTTCCGGATACGTCATAAATTTTTAACAATACATTTCCATTCACAGGTAAATTGAATTCAATCTTTGTTGAAGGATTGAACGGGTTAGGATAATTCTGCTTCAATGCAAAAGTGTTCGGCAGGCCAATTGTTAATTCGCTCGATAAATTATGATATTCAAAATTACCATTGTAATCTATTTGTTTTAATCTGTACTTGTACTTTCCTGACTGCAGATTATTATCAGAGTAAGTATAATTGTTCTGCACATTTGAATTCCCGTTTCCTTGTACATAACCTACATTAACCCAATCTGCACTTCCTGTTTTTCTCTGAACTTCAAATCCTGCATTATTAATTTCAGAACCGGTTGTCCATTTCAGTAAAACATTATTACCTGAAACTTCTGAATTAAATGATAGCATTTCTACAGGTAAAGCAGGATTTATAACTGTCGAAAAACTACCTCTGCCATGTGTAGCTGCTACAAACACGTTATCCGATGAACGGTAATCAAACATAACTGTTACAACATTACCAATTGATGTTACTGCTTCCTGTGTCCATACTGTAGAGGCACCGTTTATATTAAGTGTATAAAAAACTCCAACGGATGTAGCAAGAAATACATGAAGCTGTCCGCTTTTATATAGAATTGTTGCCCATCTGCATGAAGGACCGTTAACACCTGCAAGGTTACCGTCTATATTTATCCAGCTTGCACCGGCATCTGTGGAATACCAAAGTCTTTGCACACTATAATTACTGAATACAGCAATAACATTATTTGAATTGGTTGGGTCGACTGCAAGGCATGACACATACCCCGTTGGCATTGCCCCTGTATTCAAATTTGCGCTGACTGTTGCAGTTGTATTTGCATTATCTATTCTTCTGATATGACCTTCATCAGTACCATAATAAACAACATTTGCGCTATTTGTTTTTGAAATATTTACTGTTGAGACTTGCGCACTTGTAGAGCCTAAATCTGTTCCCGCTAGATAACTCCACCCGACAGTAACAGTTGAGTTTATCATATCGTTATTCCTCCAAACACCGGTTGTAGTTGCAGATGTACCGCCTGCATAATAGAGTAATGACGAATTATTTGGGTCGAGCACATGAGGATTTATAAACATCTGGTGCGCGGAACCTGTTGGCTTCAACTCTGTTGGGTCACTTCCGTCTCTGCCAGATCTATAGATATCCCCGGTTTGTGTTGTAGTATAAACTTTGTTATCTGCAAGCGGAGCAATAGTACAATACCCTCCGTCACCGCTGTTAACTGTCTGCCAATCTGTAGCAAGAACGTTAGAGGTTGTTAAATAAGATCCGTTATCCTGAAAGCCTCCTACTAATCCGTTCGATGCATTTTCCGGATCTAACGAAACTGCGTAGAACTGTGTAACATTAAAACTTCCTGAACGTGAGTACCAGGTTACAGGATTATTCACTGAAACGTTTGCAGAAATATCATCAGTTCTTGAAATTCCACCGTCATGTCCGCTATAGTATATTGAACTGCTTCCGGGCTGAAAAAAACCGGCATGAATATCCGGGTGGCTATTTGTATATGTTCCATTCTCAGTACCCGGTTGGTACCCGCCGATTCTTTTTGTATTAGTGGTTGTTGAGAATCCGTCAGTCGAACGGTATAAATTTGTACCTCCGATTAATACAAAATTTGGGTCAGTCGGGCTTACTTGTAAGTATAAATCATAACCGCCCTGTGAATCAAAAGGCTCATTAAAAGTACCTAAGTTACCTTGTCCTGCTTGAGGAAGATTTGAACCCAAAGCTGTCCAGATTCCGCCTGCTCCAGTTCCATCGCCACTGACATATTGATACTTCCACAGTTGATGTTTATTTACGGAGTTGGGTTCCCCATCAGGTACATTATGAACTGCAAAGTAAACTATATTTTGATTCGATGGAGCAATAGCGACAACAATTCTTCCGTAACTTGCCGGAAAAGAACCGGAAGTAATATTAGTCCATGTGGTTCCGTCTGTTGATCTGTAAATTCCATTCATTGGGCCGCCATCTATATAGCTGCCTGCAGCATATAAAACCCCGGTTGTTGCACATTTTACATCGGTGAATTCAGATAATGTAACCGTGTTACCTAGTACTGTGCTCCATGTAGTACCGCCATTTGTAGATTTTTGGATTGAACCAACTGTTGCAGCATAAACTTCTTCTTGAGTAACATTAGAAGGGTCAGTTTCTACATTCCATATATACTGCCAGTTTGAATTAAAGCTGCTGGGTGAATTTCCTGAAGTCGAAGCAAGTAAGTTCCAGGTTAAGCCGTTATCAACTGATTTAAAAACTCCATCACCTGTGAATGCTCCCGGCGCACCGAACTGTCCGGCAGAATTTGCCACACGCTCACCTGTACCAATGTACCAGTTTGCTGTATTGCCGGTTCTTCTATCTTGAGTAATACATGTGGAGTTATGAAGCTGAGTTAAAGTAGTGCGTTGAACCCAATTAACTCCTGAATTTGTTGAACGCCAGATACCTCCGGAAATACCTCCTGCGATTACTATACTAGTATCATTAATATCGCCAAGTATTGCTCTTGTTCTTCCGCCTACGTTATTTGGACCTCTTTCATTCCAAACAAGAGCGTTAGGGTCATCGCCATTTCTTTTGGGAAGTCCTGCTGCAAACAACAATTCTTTAGCTCTGATATTTTCAGGAATTCTGTTTGTAAGCGGATTGCGAAGCATCTTGAATTCTCTATCGAGACGAGCATTGGGATTATCCTCATCTCCGATTGAATAAGGCTTTGCCAGTGATTTTCCTGTGTGTTCGTTTTTTTCTTTTGAAAAATACAAGAATACATTCAGAAAAATAAAGGACATAAAAAATAGAACAGCTAATAATTTGTTCATATGGTTGAGATTTAGTTTTCTTTTACTGTGGTATCCAGTTAGTGCAAATTAAAAATTTTCTATACTCCGTGCAGGAAGATTAATCATAAAATTTCCTAAAATACGACAACAATTCAGTTGTATTTTTACATTTTACTTTATGAATTATCAATTAATTAATTCGCAACAGTTTTCCTGAAAAATTACAACTTTTTTTTACCAAAAAAATTTATAAAACGATTAATTTATAAGAAGTTAAATCTCTGTGAGATTCACGGCTTCTACTATTTGAAGTTCATTTTAAAAATGAATTTCTTTTAAAAAAAATTAGAATACCGTACCATGAAATGGATTCAGGAGTGATGAGATTTAGTTTTTACTAAAATAAGAATAATTATTTGAGTTTAAAAGTTTCACTCAAATAATTATTCCTTGAATATTAATAAATGAATTAGAATAGTTTAGATGTGTTTTGCTCTAAGTCCAATAAGAATTTCTTGCGATACAATCCACCGCCGTAACCGGTAAGAGTTCCGTCTGAGCCTATTACTCTGTGGCAAGGAATTATAATTGAGATTTTATTCATGCCGTTTGCATTCGCAACTGCGCGGACTGCCTTCGGCATTTTAATATTATTTGCCTGAGTCCGATACGACACCGTTTTCCCATAGGGAATATTCATCAATTCTTTCCAGACTTTATTCTGAAATTCAGTTCCGGATGGATCAAGCGGAATATCAAAATCTTTTCGCTTTCCTTCAAAATATTCCTTCATTTGCTTATCTAGCTCTTTGAAGAACGGAGATTTACCCGGAATAACTTTTGCTTTTAATCTCTTCTCCAATGAAAGAATCTGATTTTGAAGCATTCTCCTGTCTACAAATTCCAATAGACAAATTCCTTTATCTGTTGCCGCTGCAAGCATTGGACCGAGCGGAGTTACAATTCTTTCTGCTGAAACAATATTTTTATAGGAGGATTCTGATGGAGAGAAGCCCGTTGTCTTCTTGAAAAAATCGGAGAAGCCGCTGAGTGATTCATAACCTGAATCGAATGCTGTCTCTGTTACTTTTTGCCCTTCACGGAGATTTCCGTATACTTTATTTAGTCTGTTCATTTTGTGATATGCTGAAAATGTCATGTTTAAATTTTTTTTAAACCACCTTGTAAGAGTATGAGGATTTATTCCCATATCAATCAACTTCCTCTGATTCAATTTTACAAAAGGATCTTTTTCAATTTCGCTTAATACCCTCTTTACAAAGTCAGGCTTATCATAGATGTTTAAAGGCTTGCATACTTTGCAGGGACGGTATCCGAATTTCAAAGCTTCATCTGCTGATTTATAAAACTCAACATTTTCCTGTTTAGGTTTTTTAGCTGTGCATACAGTGCGGCAGAAAATTCCGGTTGTCTTAACTGCAATAAAGAACAGCCCGTCGTAGGATGTGTCTCTGTTCATCAGAGCGTTATACATTGTCTTGGGTGAAGGTAACGTTTGCATGATTTAAAACTTCAATGATTATTTATACTATACAAAGATAATATAAACAGATTGGCAGGACAACCGTTTTTTGAACAAGGAATTTTTTAGAGGAATTAATCCTTTTTTTTATATTTCTTTTGTTGATCTTTAACCATCGTTTCATCTAAAGAATGATCTGAAATTTTCTTTGAATATCTGTTATCTATATTGTGTTTATTTTCTTCATACATTTTATCTCTAACTTCGCGAGTCCATTTAACAGCATCAAAGGATTTAACTCGTTGATTTGAAGATAATTTTTTGTTTTTATTTTCAGGAATTGGCTCTCTAGGGGATAACTTGTTTTTTTTATCTTTAGCAGGAGTAGAAATTGCTTTTGAATATTCAGTTAAATCTCCTTTATAATATTTATCAAACATTTCATCTCTAACACTTCTTATCCATTTCATTGTATCGAATGATTTTTCTTTTTTAGGCATTTGATATAACCTCCTTCGGAGTATAAATCTGTAAATTTTTATAACCGTTTACTAAATTAACTGAATTAAATTGTAAGATTCTATTTAAATTTACAATATGCTTAAAGTTCCAACTTACTAACACATCAACATTATAAACGGTTGCATATGCAATATGTGTAGCATCTCCATAATATTTTAGAGTAACCACTTTATTCTCCAAGTATTCTTTGGTTAATTTATTAACTTCATCATTCCAATATAAAACTTCCACACAATCTTTGATGCTATCAAAAAGCTCTTTAACCTGAATGGGAGCCCCCTCTAATTCTTTTAAAAACATTTCAGATATCACCCCAATTTTCAACCCACTCTTAATCTCTTCTATTAACTTATTAGATGCTTCTTCAAACTCTTCATCAAAACATCCGCCGATAACTGATGTATCTAAATATACCCTTAATGTCTTCATAGCATAATTTACGAATCTTTTTTAAAACACAAAAGGCGTGTTGCCACGCCTTTTGTTTAAACATAATTACTATTTTCTAATTATTTCTTATCTTTTTCATCAACTACTTCAAAGTCTGCATTTTCAACTTTCTCACCCGAAGCTTCCGCACCTGCGTTTGGATTAGTACCGGCTTGCAGTCCTGCACCTTGTTCAGCGCCAGCTCCCGGGTTCTGTGTTGCCTGTGAATACATTTGAGTAGATGCTTCGTTCCATGCCTTATCAAACTCATCAACAGCCGATTGTATCGAGGCAGAATTATCTGTTTTCACTGCTTCTTTCAGTCTATCAATTGCAGATTGTATTTTTGATTTTGCTGCATCGTCAAGCTTAGCTTCAAATTCTTTTAATTGTCTCTCGCCCTGGAATATCATTCCGTCAGCTTTATTCTTTAAGTCAATTGTTTCTTTTTTCTTCAGGTCATCGGCTTCATGTTCCTTAGCATCTTTTTTCATCTTTTCAATTTCAGCATCGCTCAATCCTGAAGAGTGAGTAATTTTTATTGACTGTGTTTTTCCTGAAGCATTATCTTTCGCGCCAACGTTCAAAATTCCGTTCGCATCAATATCGAATGTAACTTCAACTTGCGGAACGCCTCTTGGTGCAGGCGGAATACCTTCAAGATGGAATCTGCCTAATGTTCTGTTATCCTGAGCCATTGGTCTCTCACCTTGCAGAACGTGAATTTCAACACCGGGCTGATTATCACTTGCAGTTGAGAAGATCTGTGACTTCTTTGTTGGGATAGTTGTATTTGCTTCGATCAGTTTAGTCATTACACCGCCAAGGGTTTCAAGACCTAATGATAAAGGAGTTACGTCAAGCAGTAGAACGTCTTTTACATCACCTGCAAGAACACCACCCTGAATAGCAGCGCCGATAGCAACTACTTCATCAGGATTAACACCTTTGTTCGGCTCTTTGCCGAATAAAGCTTTTACTCTATCCTGTACCATCGGAATTCTTGTTGAACCACCGACCAATATTACTTCATCTATTTCTTCAACTTTATAACCTGAGTCTTCAATTGCTTTTTTACAAGGACCAACTGTTCTTTCAACTAAGTTTGCAATCAATGATTCAAACTTAGCTCTTGTTACTGTTTCCAGTAAGAACTTAGGACCTTCAGCAGTTGCTGTAATGTAAGGAAGATTTACTTCTGTTTGTGAACTGGAAGATAATGCCTTCTTTGCTGTTTCAGCAGCATCTTTTAATCTTTGCATTGCCATCGGATCTTTTCTTAAATCGATACCTTCTTTTTTCTTGAACTCTTCGGCTAGATAATCAATAAGTACGTGATCAAAGTCATCGCCGCCTAAATGTCCGTCACCATTTGTAGATTTTACTTCGAATACACCGTCGCCCAATTCAAGAATAGATACGTCAAATGTACCGCCGCCTAAATCGTATACTGCTACTTTTTCATTTGCTTTCTTTTTATCAAGACCGTAAGCTAAAGCTGCTGCTGTCGGTTCGTTGATAATTCTTTTTACATCGAGTCCTGCAATTTTACCTGCATCTTTTGTAGCTTGTCTTTGCGAATCATTGAAGTAAGCAGGAACTGTAATAACAGCTTCTGTTACAGGCTGACCTAAATAATCTTCAGCAGTCTTCTTCATTTTCTGGAGAATCATTGCAGAGATTTCAGGTGGAGAATATACTTTGGTTTGGTTTGTTGCAGGGTCAGTAATTTCTACTCTTGCAACATCATTTTCGCCTTTAACTACTTTGTAAGGCACTTTAGTTATTTCGCTTGTAACTTCATCATATCTTCTTCCCATAAATCTTTTTATAGAGAAAATTGTGTTATGAGGATTTGTTACAGCTTGTCTTTTTGCCGGGTCGCTGACTAATCTGTCACCTGTTTTGGTGAAAGCAACTACAGAAGGTGTAGTTCTTGCGCCTTCAGCATTTTGGATAACTACGGGATCATTGCCTTCCATTACTGAAACGCATGAGTTTGTTGTCCCTAAGTCAATTCCTATTATTTTACCCATATATTATGTGTGTTTCCTTTCTTTTTTCTTTTATTAAAAAACTCGAATTTTTAAAATAACTATTTGTAAAGTGAATTTAAATGTAAAACCTTGTCAATTTCTTTAACACAGCATATTCCTTAATTGTTACCATCGTTTATCCGGACTGATATATATTTTCCTTTTGATTCCATTTTTCGCTTTTCACTCTTTTGAATTACTTCTGAAAGCTCATTGTTAATATCAATATCAATCTCGCTCTCAGTATTGCTTAAAACTTTTAGTTGGTTACTTGTACTACTTGTTTCTTCTTCGATGAATGAAGTTACTGCTTGCTTTGGTATTTCCTGATTTCTTAGTTCGTATCTCTGGCTGTTAATGCCGATGCCTATCAAAAGAATAAGCGTAAAAATTATTTCCATTCGTATCCCGGAGTATTGTGGTTAATTGTAAACTATTTTTAATAATAAAAAGGGTGTTCAATTTTACTCAAACACCCTTCTCTTACCTCTTCATCTTTTATTTATCCAACCAAACTTAATCTTCGATAATCTGTATTAATTTCTTTAACGCGGCAGAATCTCTGTGGGTGATTTCCTGCCTCTCCGACCGGTAGCCGGAAGTTATTTACTTAATGGTGATTATTTAATAACTATTTCTTTTACGAATGGTTTTGCTTCTTCTACCTTAGGCAATAAGATGTGCAATACACCGTCTTTATAAGCTGCTTCGATATTATCTTTTTTAATATCGTTGGTTAAGCTGAAAGTTCTTTTGAACTCTCCGTAATATCTTTCATTTGTTACAGATGTTTTATCTTTCGATGTTTCATCTTTCTTTTTAGAACCTGAAATTGTTAATGTGTTTTCTTCAAGATTAATTTTTACATCTTCTTTTGAAACACCCGGTAATTCAACTGAAATGTAGAAATTATCTTTATCTTCTACTATTTCTGATTTTGGAGCAAAGCCAAAGGTTTTATCAAAATTAAAAGCTACGTCTGATAAATCTTTCCAGTTGAAAAGCTTATCGAAGCCTTCAAAATTTATAAAAT
>JBHEKU010000093.1:0-6475 GCA_041859205.1 Ignavibacteria bacterium
TTTTTATAAAGCTTATAAAGTTCTTCTATTTGCTGTAATTCAACGTTACTCAAATAAGAATAAGTATCCATAAAGTGTGCTTTTTTACTAAAATATGTATTTTAAAGAACAAAGTTAAGAATTAAAAGTTCATAAACAAGCGGGGAGGAGATTGGAGGGAGAAATAAACAAAAGGGATTATTTTATTAACTGATTAACTTCGTTTTTAAGTTTAGGCAAATGATTCTGTAAAATAGCCCATATATTTTCATTCCATATTATAAACATTTAAGCACTTTTTTGTTCATAAACCAGTTGTTTATCTCTGTTGATTATTTGAAGGAAAACCGGATTTCTGACGGCTTGTTTTTCTACAATATCAATCTTTCTTTTTAGCAAGGTTTCCATATTTTCTTTGAAATCCATATAATTATCGAAATAATGATATAAATCTACACCGTTAAACTGCAACAAAATATCGATATCGCTGCTTTCGTTGAATTTTTCGGTTAAAACCGACCCGAAAACATATAACTTATTTACTTTATATTTAATACATAAAGCAATTATTTCGTTTTTATGTTGTTCTATCAGATTCATATTGCAAATATACAAAACATTGCGGGAAAGTATATTAAATTCATAAAAAAAAGCAAATTACCGGACAAGCCAGTTTTTTATACTGTTTTTTAGCTTTTTTAAAAGTGAAAAGGTTATTATTTTGAAAGAGCAGCAGAATTATTAAATAAATTGAAGTTTGAAATTGTTTCCAAATCAATGTTTAATAATCACAAGAAAAGAGTCTCTTTAAAAAGCAAACCTAAAAACTTTATTAACAACAATTTGTAGATAAAATTTGTTAATTAGCAGTCATGACCTGTTTTTTTATTATATATTTGCTAACTAATTTTTGTTTTTACAGTAAAATTTACTATAACACAAACAAGGTTTAAAATGAAGTCATTAAGTTATATAGATTTGTTTGCAGGGGCATCCGGTATGTCTGAGGGCTTCATTAAAGCAGGTTTTAAACCTGTTTCTCATATTGAAATGAATGAAGAGGCTTGTTATACAATAAAAACAAGGGCGGCTTTTCATTATCTTGAAGAAAATAATAAACTTGAAATCTACATTAATTACTTAAAAGGAGATATTTCAAGAGATGAATTGTATAAGAACATCCCTTCTGAAATTCTGGATTCTATTTTAAATATCGAAATAACAGATGATTCAATCAATTCTATTTTCAATAAAATTAATAAATTTATTGGCGAAAAAGGTGTTGATATTATAATAGGCGGACCTCCTTGTCAGGCATATTCTTTACTTGGCAGATATCAGAAAGAAATTGAAAAAGACCCGAGAAATAAATTATATATACAATACGGACGATTCCTTAAAGAGTTCAATCCTAAAGCATTTGTTTTTGAAAATGTACCGGGATTGTTAAGTGCAAACAAAGGACAACATTTCAGAGATTTAAAAGAATACTTTAAAGATCTTGGTTATGAAGTATATCACAAAACACTTGATGCATCAGACTATGGTGTTCTGCAGGCTCGAAAAAGAATAATAATAGTTGGATGGCAAAAAGAGTTTGATTGCGGATTTCCTGATATTGACATAATTCCTAAAAATTTTAAAGTGAATGATGCTTTTGAGGATTTGCCGAAATTAAAACCGGGTGAATCTTTTAAGACTACCGCTTACACTAAACTTAAAAGTGATTATTTGCAGAAGTTTGAAATAAGAAACGGGCTTGATTTTGTTTCTCAGCATATCTCAAGACCACATAACGAAAGAGATTTAAACATCTACAGATTTGCTGTTGAAAAGTGGAATAACGGAAAGGTAAGAATTAAATATCCTGATTTACCTGAAGAACTGAGAACACATAAGAATATGACCTCTTTTCTGGATCGATATAAAGTTGTTGACGGTAAAGGAGTTTCTCATACAATAGTTGCTCATATTGCAAAAGACGGTCATTATTATATTCATCCTGATATTGAGCAATGTCGTTCTATATCAGTAAGAGAAGCTGCAAGGCTGCAATCATTTCCTGATAATTTTTATTTTGAAGGTTCCCGTTCTGCTGCTTTTAAACAAATAGGCAATGCAGTGCCACCATTAATGGCTTATGCAATAGCAAAAAAAATTAAAGAATTATTATGTCAGAAGAATTAAGAGAAAAACATTTTAAGCCTAAGGCTCATATTCTTACATTGTTAGGAGAAGAACTTATTAAAAGTCCAGTGATGGCTATTTATGAACTTGTTAAAAACAGTTATGATGCTGATGCTAATAAAGTTGATGTTTATTTTAGAAATGTTGATGACATTAATAATGCTGCAATTATAATTGAAGATGATGGCATTGGAATGACAAGTGAAATTGTTGAAGATGTTTGGCTTGAGCCTGGTTCAGATTATAGAAAACCATATAACAAGTACGGTTTTAGAGAAACAGTAAAAACTCCAATTTATGAGAGGGTTCCAATGGGAGAAAAGGGAGTAGGTAGATTTGCGGTACATAAATTAGGTACAAAAATTCTTTTAATATCTCGCCCTTTAGAAATCATCTGGAATGAAGATAAGACAGAAATAATCTCACAAGATCTAGCAGATTATGAAATAGAGTTGTTTATAAATTGGAAAGATTTTAATCAATCAAAACATCTGTCTGATGTTCCAATAAAATGGAAACTTAGAAAAGACGAAAAATCTTTTCGTTTCAAAGATTCAAGTGGAACATACATACATCTTAGTGGTCTAAAAGAAAATTGGACAAAGGGAATGGCAAGAGATTTGAAAGGTCAAACTATATCAATGTTGTCGCCTAAAGTTCTAGAATCAAAATTCAAAATAAATTTAAGTTTCGATAACCAGTGGTTAACTGATTTTCCTAGTTCTTTAAGCATTATTGAAGAATCTCCTTTTAAACTGTTTGCTTTAATTGATGAAAACTATAATCTTAGTTTTGAGTATCAATTCTCATTAAATAATAATCCAAAAATTGGAAATAGAAATATAAATGATAAAGAAAATGCATCATTATATGAGAAAAATATCAAAGGAAATATTCGACCATTAATTAGAAAAGAACTTGAAAAAAAAGAGTACCCTAAATATCTAAGAGAACAACTACTTGAAGAATTTGATAAAGAAGAAAAAATTCCATTTGGCAATTTGTTGATTGAATTATACACCTTTGATTTAGATTCAGATTCATTGCGCGATTATTCGAATGAACCTCCGTTAGTAAAGAAAATATTACAAGGAAATTCTGGAATTAAAGTTTATAAAGGAGATTTGAGAGTATATGATTATGGAGAAAAAGGTATTGACTGGTTGGGGATTGATTTAAAAAGGGTTCAAGAACCTGAATGGTTTTCAAACAATACAGTGATAGGTTACATTTATCTGGATTCTGAAAGATCTAATTCATTAGTTGAAAAAACAAATAGAGAAGGTTTTGTTGAAAATAGTTCTTTTTCACTTTTCAAACATATATTAGATTATTTGTTAACACAATTCCAATCTGAAAGAATAAAAGATAGGAAAAAATGGTATAATTATAATAGAAAAGAATCACGTAATCTATTTGATGATAAAATAAACTTATTTAAACAATTATTAGACGATGCTGACTTAAATAATGAAGAAAAAAAGAAACGTATTTTAGAAGAGGCTGAATCTATTGAAAAAAAATATGAGGAAGACAAAAAAATTCTATTAATTCCTGCGGGTGTAGGTATGACAGCTTCTGTAGCTTTGCATGAAATCGAAAAATTAGTTCCAAGAATGGAAGAAACTGTTAAGTCAAATCCATTTAGAAAAGAAATTATTACTGAGCAAGTAGACGAATTAAAACAATATACTGAAGGTATTATTTCAGTATTAAGAAAGGGAGGTAACAAGCCAATTGACATTAGAGAAGCCATTAATAGAGCTTTCAGTAATTACAAACTTAAATTGTCTGATAGAAAAATATCTTTTTCCATTGATATTGATGAAACTATAAGAAGTATAAATTGTGATAAAAGATTTTTTATTACAATTCTAATGAATCTTATTGATAATAGCATTTATTGGCTGGATACTGTATATAAAGAATCTAAAGAAATATTAGTAAAAACAATTAAGCAAAATGATGCGACAATAATAATTCTTGCTGATAATGGCCCTGGTTTTAAAGATGACAAATCAGAAGTAATTAGACCTTTTTTCTCTCGCAAATCTGATGGAATTGGTATTGGTCTTTATTTAGTAGACACCATTATGCTCAAATATGGAAAGTTTGATATTGTTTCTGACGAAGAAGAAATTTCTGATTTTAATCTACCGTCAAAATATGATGGAGCTATTGTTAAATTGGTTTTTAATAAAGGACAAATATGATAAAGCATTTTGAACCAAATGTCATTATTGTAGATGATGTTAAAGATGAAATCAAAGGTATTTATGAGTTTTTCATTGAAAAAGGTATTGGTTGTAAAATTTATAATCCAGATTTTACAGATGGAGATGAAATGCCCGATCAACCGATGTATTCCGACGTTAGTTTAATTTTCTTGGATTTATATTATTCGGGGCGTCCTTTTGATGCTGAACAATCTTGCAATTGGGTAAGAAGTCTAATACCCGAAAAATCATTTTATATTTTAGTGTTTTGGACAAAAGATCAGAGTAAGGCAAAAGAAGTATTAGAACTACTCGTTAAAAATAAAACAACACCTTTTTTATATTTTGTAGAATCTAAAACAGATTATATTGATAGTGGGGGGTATAATTTTACTAAATTAATTTCTAAAATCCAAGCTGATTGTGAATCAACACCTTCGATTCAAGAAATACTGACATGGAAAAAATCAATAAAAAAATCAACAAACGAAGTTCTTGGACATCTATCAAAACAACCAAGTGATATTACAGTAAAACTTAAGAAAGTTATTTTAGCACATGGTGGAAAACAAATAAAAGACAAGAATGATTTTTTGAAAAGAAATGTGCTTTTTGATGCATTAGACATTGTTTTAATTTCAAACACTAAAAAAAATGTAGTTGATGAAATTAGCGAAAAAGATAAAATAGAATTATATGATTTATCTACAAAAGTTAATTTGGAACCAGACAAAGAATTAAATAGTTGGTTTCACTTTAAACTAATTAAAACAAAGGATATTGATAAGAGTGAGATTAGTGCTGGTCTTATTTGTTTAAATAATCATAATTTTTTTAAGAAATTATATTCAATAAAAGACGATCCTAAATTGGAGAATAAATTAAAAAAACAAATTGAAAAAGGAGAAACAAAAATTGATGACATAGTAATGGTCTTAAATAGACCCTGTGATATTGCACAAGGGAAATATGGTAAAAATATTAAGTTATTAAGTGGCTTGAAAATTAGCAACCCTAAAAGATATGAAGAGTCTGATTCTTCAGATGCAAAAAAGGTAGATAAAGGAAAGATTGGTAAATTGCATTTTAATGACGAAGAACTTCCTGATTCAACCAAATTTTATGATTATCTTTTCTTTAGTAATGAGGATCCCGATGTTGTTTTAATTTTTGATTTTAGATATGTTTTTTCAGTACCTGAGAAAATATTTATTGAAAAATTTGATAACATAAAGTTATTTAATAAGGAACTACTTTCAGAAATTCAAGTTGAGTATAGCAGTTATTCAAGCCGTCTTGGCATCACTCAAATTTTATAAAAATTTCTTTAATCATTTACAATCATATTTTTCAGTAATTCAAAAACACTTTTACTCTTTATCTCGCATCCCCAAATTACAATAACCTTATATCCCATATCTTTTAAATGAGATTGATTTTTCAAATCATTCTGTATATTTTTTTCAATTTTATCATTCCACCATTCGGTTCGGGTTTTGGGGATTACAAAATATTTACAGTTTTCGTGGCCATGCCAGAAACAGCCATTTACAAAGATTACGGTTTTATATTTGGGCAGTATAATATCGGGTTTTCCGGGGAGGTTTTTATCGTGAAGGCGATAACGGAATCCATTGGCAAACAGAAATTTTCTTACCAGCATTTCGGGTTTGGTATCCTTCCCTTTAATGCGGCTCATATTATAACTGCGGCTCTCTTTGCTGTGTACATCTGCCATATTACAAAAGTAGAATTTTTTATTGATAATAGAAGTTGCTATTCCCCAAAATATTTTACACACTCTTTATTTCCCCGGATTATATGCTAACATCTGCATAGCCGGGCTGAAAACTTCCGATGGAGATATTTTTAGCTTTGCTGTCAGGGGAAAAACTTCCGATGCCGATACTAAAATACTCAAGGTCGGAGCAAAAAGATTCTCCGTCGATATTAAAAGACTCGTTGGAGATACCAAAAGACTCTCTGCCGGAGCAAAAAGATTCGGTGGTGATATAAAAAGATTTGGCATCGGAGCAAAAAGACTCTCGGTCGAGGTAAAAAGTATCTCTATCGGGTCTTTTGACCCCCGGGGG
>JBHEKU010000098.1:0-16272 GCA_041859205.1 Ignavibacteria bacterium
AATAAATACACAACAAAATTATTCTTTCAAAGATAATAGTTTGAACACGGGGAGATATAGCTATCGCCTGAAACAAATAGACTATAACGGTAATTTTGAGTATTACGAGTTATCTAATGAAGTTGCCATAGGGGTTCCTTCAAAATACTTGCTTGCTCAGAATTACCCGAACCCGTTTAATCCTGTTTCAATTATTAATTATCAGTTAGCAATTAACAGCTTTGTCACTCTTAAAGTTTATGATTTGACAGGGAAGGAAGTTGCTTCATTGGTTAATGAAGTTAAAGATGCGGGATATTATTCGGTTACATTCGATGCGAAGAATTTATCCAGCGGAACATATTTTTATAAACTAAGCACAGATAAGTTTAGTGATGTGAAGAAGATGGTAGTGGTGAAGTAAAGATTTTTAAATCACTGATTGCTCTGATTTATTCTGATTAAAATATAGAAATTGAATCACAGATTTCGCTGATTAATACTGATTAATACTGATTAAAACTTATCTAAAACAATGAATAAGTTTTCAAATGAAATTCATAAAAATCATTTCAAATCAGAGTAATCAGTGATTGAAAAAGTATCATAAAAATCATTTCAAATCAGTGTAATCTGTGATTAAAGTTTTATCATCGTAATTCCTGTCCCGCTTTAGCGGGATGTGATTCAAGTTTTATCAGAGTAATCAGTGATTGAAATCACATATAAAAAAAGCCCTGAAGGATTCTCGCCTTCAGGGCTGATTTAATTCCTGAGGTTTAGCGCGGCAAAAAACTGAACCTAATCAGTTTTCAGACAATTCTACACCTTCCCCTCTTATATCAAAAACTCTTGTTAAAATCTACGTTAACAAACATGATAGTTAGAGACGCGCCTCCGTCAAAAAATTGTTTACTATCATACATTACTCCTTTCCGGTTTCCCATTTAGTTTTTCCAGTAAAATAACTGAGTGAATCAAATTAATTTTTTTGTTTTTCAAAAGCAATAACTTTTGAAAATTAATTATTCACTTACTACTTTTACAAACAACATTATTGTAATAGATATAGTTTCAAATTTTTATACTAAAAAAAATCTCCGCCCTTAGCGAAAGGAGCGGAGATATATATCAGCGGAGAAAAAAGCATGGCTGCTTTTTATTGAATTGTAAAAGTTTTAACTGTTGCTTCCTGAGTAACGGATAGCGAACCGGAGAAATTTGTTGATGAGCCGTTAAGTATTACCCTTGCATTAAAATGTTTAGTTGCCCCTGCATAGTTTATAACCTTAACTGTATAGGAACCTGAAGGCATTACACTTCGAAGACTGTAAATATTTTCAGTTGCATCCCCAATTGTCCGCTGCCAGTCTCTATCCAGTGAAAAATCAGAGTTGCTTCTGTTGCCGTAATAAATGTGCAGATTATTAGGACCGTATAAATGCAGATCTAAATCTGCTGCATCTGTTGTTGTGCTATTATTCCATGTTAAAGTCGCCTGCATTACACCTGAGCCGTAGGGAACTGTAGGTGTAGGCCATGCGCCTGTGCCTGTAGGTCTTCCTGCAACCCATGTGCCGCCGACAGGTAAAGTGAACGGTACATACGTTACAGCATCGTAAGTAGACCAGCCGATAAAGTTAAGAGGATCAGAAACTGTAACAGTTGCAGGAAGAGTATAAGTATATACCTGCGGGTCTCCGCCCTGGCAAACTGTTTTTGATATCCAAAATTCCAAAGCACCCTGCGGCACAATAGCCTTTGTTTTTCCGTTCGGGCATCCAAGGAATATAGGACCTGAATAAACTTTACCAATAAATCCTCCTACGAAGAGGCTAAGCTGTTCAGGCTTTTCAAGAGTTGCGCTTTTTACAGTAAGAATATAGTTAGTCCAGATATCTTCGCGGTCAAAAACACAACCGCCTTGACGGAAATCCGACATATTATCGCTCGTACTTTTTTTAGTTAAAACAAAATATCCAAGCTTCAGCATATCCACTCCAATTCTTTTTTTTGCAGTATCAACTGCTGATGTTGGAACAATTTTCCATTGCTGTATATCCGGAGAATAATACATTACTTCAAGATTTTGTGGAGAAGACTGACCGGAAGCAGGGAAGTATAATTGAATAGGTCCGCCAAAGTTAAATGCTTCAGGCCCGGCTTTAAGGTACTTTCCGATAACAGTGTTTGTAGATGGAACAGCAGGCACTCCGCTCTCGAGGGAAGTGGAAGTGTTGAGAGAGAAAGTTACAGTACCTGCAGCTCCGCTAGAAAGATTAGGCACATCACCAATATCTACAACTAATGAAAAATCTTCATAGTCAAGGCTGGATTGTGAATTAGATGTAAATGATGCTGTGGCACCTGTGCCGCCTGTTTCAGTTGTTGTAACAGGGTCTTCTGTTTTATCGCAGCCGAAAAAAAACACAGAATAAATTACCATTATGGTAATTGAAAGAATGTAAGTTTTTTTCATACTTGCTCCTTTATGTTTAAAAAAATTGTTTTATGTATAAGGACATTACCCTCTAAGCATAACTAATAAA
Organism: Ignavibacteria bacterium; assembly: GCA_041859205.1. Classification (GTDB taxonomy): domain Bacteria; phylum Bacteroidota; class Ignavibacteria; order Tepidaquicellales; family Tepidaquicellaceae; genus JAFDZO01. The sequence continues at coordinate 2,529 of JBHEKU010000098.1, forward strand.
GTTTGCTCGAGAGGGTATAAGTCCGCCTCTGTGAGTGAGGAAATCTCATTCCCCCTTGAAAATAGAAATGGAATAGTAAATTTAAAAAGGCTGGCTTTTCTCACAGAGCAAATTTAATTCTGCATAAAACTATTAATAAGGTTAGAAATCTGCAAAGAGAAATTTTTGAATTTGTCCCACGGTTTATAAGAATTTTTTAAAACAAAATTGGATTTTTTGTTAAATATTAGATAATTTTGATAAACAGGGAGTGTTTACTTGTCCCACAAAGAAGCCAAATTATGCCCCAGTCCGAACAGAAAACTCAAAGCTCAATTCAGTCCGGCAATCTTGTTCAACTTCTGAAAGTACTCTCAAGGGAAGAAATAAAGGAGTTCGGAAAATTTGTAAATTCTCCTTTTCATAATAACAGAAAGGATTTAATTCAATTTTTTGAAGAGATAAAAGTTTTTTATCCTGATTTTAATCAAACTGAGTTTTCCAAAGAGAATATTTTTTCACTGCTGTTCCCCGGCAAAAAATATCAGGATGATGTGATGAGAAGGCTTTCTAGTAATCTTTTTAAACTTGGAGAGCAATTTGCTTCATATAAAAATTTCAGGAGTAATACATTTGAATATGAAAGAAATCTGCTGGAGTTTTATTCATCAAAAAATATTGATAAATTTTTCTGGAAGCAGCATAGAGATATTGAAGACTTTCTTGAAGGACAAAATTTGAGAGATACAGAGTATTACAGAAGGCTTGCCGATATAAATGAAATAGAACTCAAGTATATTTTAAAAGATGACCCGACGTATAAAAAATCAAGTTATGAAAAGGAGATCACTAATCTGTGGAAATACGGGCTTGCAGCAATGCTAAGGCTTTATGGTTTTGCAGAGTATGAAACTTACTTCTTCAATAAAGAATATGAACTGAAGTTTGCTAATGATTTATTAAGAATTGCAGAAGAATCCGGATTTATGAACTCTTCAGCAGTAGAAATGTATTATCTGATTCTAAAATTATACGGACCTGATAAGAGCGATGAGATATTTAATAAGTTAAAATTACTCATTGAAGAAAAATTTAACATGTTTAACAAAGGAGAGTGTTTCAGTTTCTATGTGCATCTTATCAATTACTGCAATATAAATAAGCTGGCTAATGACAAAGAGTATATAAAAATAAAATTTGATATAGTGAAGGAAATGGTTGAAAGAGATTTAATTGTTCAGAATGGAGTTGTTGATCCCGGCTGGTTCAGAGGAATTTTTTCAATGGCATATAATGCAGGTGAAATAAAATTTGCAGAGGACTTTATTGAAAAACATAAATCACTTGTAACAGGCAAAGAAAAAGAAAATGTCGTAAAACATGCTTATGCAAATCTAGCCATATATAAGAAAGATTATGAATCTGCACTGAATTATCTTTCCGACTGCAGCTATCAGCATCTCAACGACAAATGGACTGTGAAACAAATGTACATGACGATTTATTTTGAGACTAATAATTTTGAACAGTTTTCATATGTAGCTGATAGCATGAAACATCTGATAAAGGACGAAGGTTCGTGGAACGAAAATCTTATTATTCCCATAAGAAACTTTATAAATTCGTTGACAAAACTTTTTAAAGTAAAAATGGGGGAGAAGAATATACCGGTTGATGAAATAAGAAAAGAAATTACTGAGTCTAAAATAATTTCGCGCAAATGGCTTCTGGAAAAAATAGATGAACTGGATGTGAATCACTGATTACACAGATTATCATGATTAAAATGATAAACATTGATGTAAAAAGACTAATCATAAATATCATTTTAATCAGTGTAATCTGTGATGATGTACTATAACTGCTTAGCAGGTTTAAAAGTGCAGTTATGTAACAGAATTTTATTTTGCTTTTATCGGGGGGCGCCCTTCCGGCGCGCAGCGCCGGTTACCGTAATAATATTTTTGCCATAGGCAAAAATATTATTACGGTAAGTCCCGATGAAATCGGGACAAGGGCGCCCCCAACACATTATTTCACAAGCATCATTTTCTTTGCTGCCGAAAATTCCCCTGCCTCTATTCTATAAAAATACATTCCGCTGGCAAGGTTGCTTGCATTGAACTCAACAGTATAATATCCGGCTGCTCTCTGTTCATTTAGAAGTTCACTAGCGAGTTTTCCTGTTATATCATAAACGGAGAGCTTTACATTCGAACTGCGCGGTAGCTCGAAGTTTATTTTTGTTGCCGGATTAAACGGATTGGGATAATTTTGCGATAGTGCAAATTTCTTCGGAACACCTATCTCTACTTCATTTGCAAGAGCGTGATATTCATAATTGCCGTTGAAATCTATTTGCTTTAATCTGTACTGATATTTTCCTGATGAAATATTTCTGTCTTCGTAAGAGTAATTTTTTGCTTCGTTAGTGGTTCCGTTTCCCTGAATAAATGAAATTTTCTTCCAGTTATTTTCATTCGCATTTGTTCTCTGGATTTCAAAACCGGAATTATTTAGCTCGCTGATAGTTGACCAGTCAAGTTTTACGGAATTTCCGTTTACCTGTGATGTGAACGATGATAATTCAACAGGTAACAATGCTGCATCCGGTCCGAACTGTACAGCTAAGTCAGAGCCGAACATTGGCCCCGATGAAACAACCTGTGATAAATTCAAATACCTGTACTGATAACACTGTGCGGCTGCGTTTGCGCCTTGCAAGCCTATCAGATAATAACCTAACGTATTGTCATTATACCTTGAAATAAATGTGCTTCCGGTCTCACCATAATTGTATTGAATTGTTATAGCCGAGTTTGCAGCAGGTGATGCAGAATGGCTTATGATGACCTGAAAGCTTACATAATAGTCGGGGTCCATGGAGCTTGGAGCTCTCATATATGTTATGATAATTTCATTGGAAGTTATTTTATAACATAATCTGCTTCCAGTCACTGCAGGAGCTGCAAAGTTAAAGTTTTTCCAGCAAGGGAAAATTGCCTGTAAAATATTGCTTTGTGGAAGTCCGCTTACCGGAGACATATTGGGTGCAAAATTTGGAACAAATGAATTGAAAGCTATTATTCCGTTTGTACCTATATATAAATCCTGATAATTCGTCCCGAAAAATTTTATTGAGTGACCTGCGGGAAGGTTTCCGATTAAATCAAATCTTGCGTTTTGCTGTGTGCCGGCGCTTATGGGGGCATATACACCATTTACAATCAGGCTTGTGCTGCCTGTTGTATCTCTCCAGTTATAAGTCGGTTTGCTCGGTGATAAATTAGCGCCTGATGTTGAGTTAGCAAAGTAATAAAGGTTATTGCCTGAGCTCATATTATTGCCATAGTGTGGATTTTGAAATATGAAATCTCTGTATGGCGTAAACAGGCTATTATTTAACAGGCTCGCAACTCTTACTCTCCAGTAATATCTTGTTGAGTTCTGTAGATTCGCCGGAGGAACAGGACTGGAAGTTAAAGCGGGAGATATAATTGTATAAACTATATTAGTAAAGTTCGTATCGCTCGCAACCTGCAATGTATATGTAAATGCATTTGGAGCAGTAGTCCATTGTAACACCGGAACATAAGGAATTACGGTTCCTGCTTCGGGTGAGGAAAGCGTAGGAGCAGTCATCGGTGTTCTTATCCATTCAGTATTTGAATATCCCGATGTAAAAATTATTTTTTTACCATACACTCTGTAGTAATATAACTGGTCAGTGCTAAGCCCTGTGCTTTGATAAGAAGTTACACTTGCATTTACAGAGTCTATAGTGCTCCAGTTGTTGCCGTCTGTACTACGTTCAATAATAAATTTTTCTTCATCTGATGAATTATCCGTCCAGCTTAAGTTAATCTGCGAAGTTGATACAGGCGTTAATGTAAGGTTAGTCGGAGCATCTAAATTGAAACCACCTGTTGATGATTTCCATGGGGTAAAAGCAGTTGTATAGATAGTGTTAGGAGAAATATAGTGCATACCGTAAAAAAATGCTCCTGCACCAAAGGGAGTCTGATTTATCCATGAGCTGCCATTATTTGTAGTGAAAGCAATTCCATTTGTTCCGGTCATCCATCCTGTAGTTGTATTAATAAACAAAAGCCGGGAATAATTATTTCCAAAAGGACCGGATACTGAAACCCAGTTAGCCCCTCCGTTTGATGTACGTATGTAAGTTTGATTTTCTCCGCAGGCTCTTCCGTTATTAGCATCCGAAAATTTTATGTCTTTTAAATTATTTGATGTTCCGGTTGACTGAAGAGTCCAGTTTGTACCTCCGTTAGTTGTTTTGTAAACCGCTCCGCCAGAGCCTGCTATCCATCCGGTATTGGTATTAATAAAATTCACCGATTCCAGAAGATCTCCTGTATAGAAAATATCTGTCCAGTTATTTCCGCCGTCAGTTGTTTTTGAAACCGCTCCGGCGATTCTTACAACCCAGCCTGTTGCAGCATTAGCAAAAGAAACTTGTCTATATACGGCCAAAGGAAGTCCGGTGTTCATCCAGTTATTTCCCCCGTTAGTCGTTTTATAAAAACCGTACCCGCAAAGAAATCCGGTATTTGCATCAAAAAAATGGATATCATTCAAGCTGCTATTCTCATAAGGTGTGCCCAGGTTTTCCCAGTTTGTACCGCCATTAGTGGTTTTAAGTAATGAAGCTCCGCTTGCCCATCCGGTATTATTATTCAGAAAAAATATATCGTATAAATAAAAGTCAGAGGGATTATTTTGCTGTACCCATTGGGCATGAGTATTGCCGGTACAGCAGAAAAGAAATCCTGTTAAAATTAAAATTTTTAGTAGTCCGCGCATAATTTTTATTTTATTAAGTTTTTATAATTTTCTATTAAAGTGTTAACCTTTTTTTCAAGCAGGGGATATTTAGATATTCCCGGTTCATTCTTTCTTATAATAATTTCTATCTCGGCTGCTGCATTAATAAGTATTACCATTTCTGAGTTTAGTCTTTCGATGATTGTCTTTAAAACTTTCAGAGTTTCTAATGCCTGATTTGCGCTCATTCTTGTTTGATTGTTGTTTTGTTAAAGTAGATACAAAGTTATGCTGAAAAAGTCCCGCGCTCAAATAGATTTTTCCCGAAAGTCTCAATAATTATTTTCCGAAAACCGACAAGAAACTGCAATTTTAGAATGAAAAGCATGTTTTATGTTTTAATTTTCTCATAGAAAACCTATATTTGTCTCAATATTTCAGGGGGCAAAATTAATGCAGGACAGCAAACTTGTAGAGATTTTAAAGGTCTTTTCACCAAAAGAATGGAAGGATTTTGAAAAATTTGTAAACTCACCGTACTTTTCCACAGGCCGTGATGTAAGCGGTTTGTATACGATTCTCAAAAAACATCATCCGGAATTCAACTCAGCTCAGCTTGATAAAGAAAAAGTTTTTACTGCTCTGTTTCCATCAGAACAATTCAATGAAAAGAAATTAAAAAATATCACATCAGATCTTACAGGGATGGCAGAGCAGTTTCTTGTTAGCGAAGCTCTTGCATTAAACGAAGAGTTATCCGACGAAACTCTTGCCCGTGTTTATAAAGATAAAAAAAGTGATAAGCTGTTTCTGAAAACTTTAAATTCACTTGAGAAAAAACTTTCCCGAAACAAGTTTCAGAGTGATAAATGCTTTAATGAAGAGGAAAGACTTGAACGGCTTTTTGAAGAATACTATATAGGATTACATAAGTTTGAAAAATCCGTTCCGAAAAGAGTGAAATACACTGAGTATGTGATACTGACATTTTTTGTTACCTTTTTAAGGAAACAGCGGGATAAAATAATAATACAGAATTATTACAATCTTGAGTTCACAAGTCCGCTAATTGAAAGTGTTTATGAGAGTCTCGATTTTGAAAAATTGTTAAAGCTGCTTAAGGAAAAAAAATCGGAATGGCTATGGCTGATTGAAATTTATTATTATGCTTTTAAAACTTTGCAGAATGTGGAAGATGAAGCAATGTTCAATAAATTTCAGCTATTATTCTATGTGAATATTGATAAGTTCAGCAGGAAGGAGCAGTATTTTATCTTCAATGATTTTATTGCATGGCTGCACACAAAGGATAATAAATTCGGGACTTTATCGGCGAGGGAAGAATTTGAAATTTTTAAAAAAATGCTTGAACATACTGCATATTCTCCTTCAGAAAAAGAATTTATGAGTGTACTGCTTTACCGCAATATTATGAATATGGCAGTCAGTCTTGAAGAGTATTCCTGGTTTGATAATTTTGTTGAAGATTTTACAGAAAAGCTGAAGCCTGAATTCAGAGAGAATATGGAAAACCTTGCTAAGGCAAATCTATACTTTGAGAGAGGTAAATTCGAAGATGCTCTTGGCTGCCTGAGCAAAATCCCCTATGATTTATTTATCTATAAAGTAGATATAAAAAATTTAATGCTGAGAATTTATTATGAATTAGATCTATACGATGCTGCTTTTTCCATGATAAATGCATTCAGAAATTTTCTTTCAACTACAGATGAAATATCTGATGTTTTTAAAACGCAGCAGATAAATTTCATTAATTTTTACAATAAGCTTTTAAAAATGAAAGCAGATAATAAACCTAATGATGCAGAATTTATTGCTAAAGAAATCGAAAAAAAAGATTCTGTTGCATCTAAGCACTGGCTAATAGAAAAAGCAAAACAATTGAAATAGGAATTGTAAAAACTTTTTAATTTTTTTCTTTTGCTGAATTTTATTAAGTTAAAATTTCCCCCTGCCTTAAATTTCATAATTAAAAAATACTCCGGATGAAAACCAAACTCTTTTTATTAATTTTCTTCTTTTCTACTTCCTGTTTTTCTCAATCAGTTCTTGATAAAGAATTTGATAGAATTACAGATTCAGTTCTTGCCGTTAATCCTTTAATTCCCGGTATGATTGTTTCATACGTCTGCGGAGATTATAAATGGGAAAAAGCGAAGGGATATGCCGACCTTGAAAAGAAAATTCCGATGAGGCTTGAAAATACTTATAGAATAGGCAGCGTTACCAAGACCTTTACTATTTCTGTTTTGCTGCAGCTTGTTGATGAAGGAAAAGTTTCTTTAGATGAAAATATTTCTAAATATTTTCCGGATATTCCGAATGCAGAAAACATAACTGTTAAAATGCTTGCCAATATGCGTTCGGGACTTTATAATTATTCTGAATCAAAAGAGTTTGAAGATACACTTACTAACAGGCCTTCTAAAGTCTGGACTGATGACGAACTTGTGCAGTTAGCTTTAAAGTATCCGCCGTATTTTCCGCCCGACTCGAACTTCCACTACTCCAATACTAATACAATTCTCATAGGTAAAATTATTGAAAAAGTTACAGGCAGCAAATGGCAGGATGAAGTTAAAAAAAGAATTTTTGAACCGTTGGGTTTAAAAAATACATGGACGGCAAACGGCACAGGTATGATGGGTGATTACTCTCACGGCTATATGCAGATGGATTCATCCTCATCAAAGCTGACAGATGTAACATCATACTACGATGTTACATGGGCAAGCGCCGCGGGAGATATTATTTCCAATATAGAAGATATAAAAATTTATCTGAGAGCATTGGGTACGGGAAAATTTTATTCACCGAGAATTCAGGATGCTCGAAAAGAATGGGCGATAACTCACGGGAATTTAAAATACGGACTGGGAATGTTTTCCGTAGGTGGATTTCTCGGGCATAACGGAGGCATTCCGGGTTTCACAAATTTTTCGGGTTATTCACCGGAGAAGAACTGCTCAATTATAGTTGTGTATAACACTCAGAGAGAAGGCGCCGATATGCCCGATGAATTGGCAAAAAGATTACTGCGGGCTGCCGGAGTTTTAGAATAATATTTACAATATTATTTGCAATAATATTTACAATAAGTCTTTAGATATATGAAGCTCTTCCGGCAATTCAGGCAGAGCTTTCTTTTTGTAAATCCGGTTTATAAAATTTTCCGTATGAACATTTATAATTTATTTGCGGTTATAAAGAACAGAATGAATAAAACAATCTCAATACTATTCCTTTTTTCACTATTGCTTGCAGGCTGTAATGAGAGCATAGAAAAAGATCTTACCAAAGCTGCAGACTCATTAATACAAAAAGAGAGCAAGGAAATATCTGCATCGGATGATAAAAAAAATCCTTATTACTCAAGAACAGATACATCAAAGTTAAATGTAAGCGATGCAGAATGGAAGAAGATATTGCCTGACAGCATTTATCAGGTTGCGCGGAATAAAGAAACGGAATATGCATTCACAGGCAAATACTGGAACTCAACAGGGAAGGGGACATATTACTGCGCAGTGTGCGGCAATGAATTATTCCGGGCTGATTCAAAATTTGCCAGCACTTGCGGGTGGCCGAGCTTTTTCGAAACATCAAGGAAGAACAGTGTAATTTATCAGGATGACAGATCTGCAGGCATGGAAAGAACGGAAGTTTTATGCGGAAGATGTAATTCTCATTTAGGTCATATATTCGATGACGGACCGCCGCCGACATATAAAAGATATTGTATGAATTCTATCGTATTGGATTTTGCTGCCGAAAACCGATAAAAGTTTTCATAAGAGCAAATGAATCTTGTTAAGGTTTATGCTCTTTAGGTAAATTCTCCAAATAGTAATTGCTGAAATCAATTTTTACCTCAACAAACATTGGTAGATGGTCAGACATCTGGTAGGTTTTCCATTCGGCATAAGCCTTCGCTTTATTAACTTTCCCTTTTGCTTTGATTAGCGGATAATATATATCGTCTTCATTTTCTTTGAAAACATATTTGTAATATTTAAAAACTCCTGAGCAGTTTTTACTATTTGTAAATTCTAATTTTCCTTTATTTGTTTTAAATGCTATCTGATCGTAATGTTTGTCTTCTTTAAAATTTGAAGGAATTTTTTCAAGATTAGCGGGAATTATAAAATTTTTACTTTTCAGAGCCTGCATTGTTTTATGTTCAGGGCTTATGATATTAAAATCTCCCAGAACTATGTATGTATTCTCCTCATCTTTTTTTATTCTTTCATCCAGTGTCGAAACGATTTTTGCGATTTCATCAATTCGGCGTTGAAGTTTTGCTCCGCTATCGGTACCGTAAAAAATATGAACTGTTGTTATAACAAATTTAAACCAACCTGACTGAAAATAAACTGTGAACGGGGTTCGTGCGAATTGCTGTTTAGTCACAAGGCTTTTATCCGATAAAACAATTTCTCCTGCAATGCCTCTGAAAGTAACTTTGGATGTATCATATATAAATGCCAGACGCTCACTGTTGCCTGATGTGCCCAACACAGTATCGGTTGCAATATAGGTCCACCCATAGCCTAAAATTTTCATAAGCCTTTTTAGAGCGCTTAAGTCATCCCTGACTTCCTGTACGGCAATTATGTCGAATTTGGAAATTATCTCAGCTATGTAATAATATGATTCGTCAAGCCTGGTTCCACCTTTATTACTCTCAGCAAACTCCCTGATATTCCATGATGCGATTAATAAAGTATCGTGAACAGTTTTTACAGGAAGATCATCACTCAAACCTTTTCTTAACTCGAGTATTTTATTGCAAATTCTTTCTTTTTCTTTTATGTCATCAATTAATCTGAGTTCCTTATAGAATGGCATATTTAGTGGGGTTAGTTAATAGTAAATTAAGAATGTTTTTTCAATAATTCAACTATTTAAAAAAAATACTTCCTTCTGAGAAAGTGCGATTAGTCTTTTACACGAATATTGTTTAACAGTTTTACAGTTTTTCCCGACATCATTATAAACATTTTTGCGCGAAGATTCTGAACAGCTTCATCTGATTTTTGAATTGCTTCATCATATCCTGTCCCCGAAGTATAAAGCTCAATAAATTTTTTCTCGCCGGCAAGAGTGTAAATGTATTGTTCGCATGAAATTCCTCCGTCAATCCAGATTTCATTTTCGGGAATGAAATTGTAGTCATTCCAGTCTCCGTCAAATCCAAAGTCAGGATATATCTCTCTTCTTATTTTATCGCCGTCAGCAAGCCAAACAGTAAATTTGTTATCTATTATTTCTCTTTTCTGAAGATAGATATCTTTCAATTTTATTTTATCGGGAATGGAGAGTATTTGTTTTACCGAATCTGTATCTGAAACAAAAACTTCCGGAAGAGATTTTTCATGTTCAAGTGATTCGTTTCTAAAGTCATTTCGTAATTTAACCTCAAGCATTAAGGAAGAGTCATGCGCCTGTATATAAGTCATTCCTGCATCCCGCATTAAAACCATTTCGTTTATCTCGTGCCTGAGGGTGGTCATATACTCTCTGTTCGATACGGAATTGTCTATCCAGATTTCATTGTGCGGAACAAAGGAATATCTTTGCTCATTGCCTCCGAAGATGAAATCAGGATATATTTCTCTTCTCACAGTTTCACCGTCAACAATGTATATTGAAAGGCTGTCTATTTTGCCCATATAAACCCTGTACACTCCGGGAATATCATCTATACCTTTATGTGAAAAATTTGTTTCCACCTGGCATGAACAGAATATCAGAGAAAAGATTAACAGGGATAATGACTTTTTCATATTCTAAAATAGTGATTTCAGAATTGGGATTAATCACCTAAAATTATATCACAGTATATTCCATTTCAAAATCTGCAAAATAATTCTATCTTTACTATCCCATGGCATCCATAGAAGAAAAAACAACTACCGATTCAATTCAGTTATCAGAAAAGATAAAAGAGTATCTTTCTATTGCTTTCAACAATTATTCATCTTCTCAATTAGAAGAGGCGGAAAAATTATACATGGAAGCAAAAGCATTTGCAGAAGAATCTCATGATGCAAAATCTTTGTATGAAGCTTACTTCGGACTTGCAAAAATATCAATGCAGCGCGGGCATTTTGATGTTGTGGTTGAAAATGTAAACAATGCCATTCTTATAACTTCTTCTTTGGGAATGAAGAGAGAAGAAGCTTCTGCATTAAATGTTTTAGGCATTGCCTTATCAAATCTTGGCGACCATTCAAATTCACTTGCAAATTATTTCGCAGCTTTAAAAATCGCAGAGGAACTGAATAATAAAAAACTTCAGTCGCAGATATTGAATAATATTTCCAATTGCTATCACTGGATGAAAGAACTTGAAAACTCTCTGGAGTACTCGCAGCAGGCGATAGACCTTGCAATAGAGGTCGGAAATCCTTCTGATATTTGTTCTCTTAAAAGCAATCTGGGATACTTATTCTCAAGCCTTAAAAGATATGATGAAGCTCTTGACCTGATGAATGACAGCCTTAGAATGAACAGGGAAACTGTAAATAATAATGATGCTCTTGCAAAAACTTATAATAACATTGCTGCAGTATATTTAGAGCAGGAAAAATATAATGATGCGCTGGACTGTTATTTTAAAAGTCTGGAAATAGTAAGTGAAAGCAAGGATGAATCAACACTGGCACACACTAATTTACTTGTAGGACTTGCATATTATAAAATGGGAGAGTTTAACAAAGCTTTAAAACATCAGGAAGAATCATTAGAGATTGCAAATAAAATAAATTCTAAAAAACTTCAGAACAGAATTAATCAAAGCCTTGCTGATACATACGAAGCTTTAGGCGAGTATGAGAAAGCCTACTATTGCTTTGAAACATATTTTAAGCTGGAGTCTCAGGCAACAAAAGAATTTTCAGACTTAAAAGTAAAGTACTTAAACATTACTCATAAAGTAGATGTTGCAAAAAAAGAGGCCGAAATATTGCACGATAAAAATGAAGAGCTGGATGCTTTGAATAAAAAACTGAAGGCATTGCACGAAGAAAAAGATGAGTTCCTTGGTATTGCCGTACATGATTTAAAAAATCCGTTAAACGGTATTTCGCTTGCTGCTTCAGGTCTTGTTAAAAATATAGATAAAGTATCGCAGGAGAAATTTGATTCGGTCATTCAAAGAATTGCATCAGTTACTGACAGGATGAAGCTGATATTAAGCAATCTGCTTGATGTCAATGCTATCGAATCAGGCGAATACAATCTTAATTTTAAAACCGTAAATATTTCAGCCCTGCTCAATGAGATAATTTCCCATTTCAAAAATACTGCAGATGAAAAAAACATTACGATTGAGTTTGAAAATAAGGCAGGAGAAATATTTTATTCGACTGATGAAACTGCCTTTACAGAAATTCTGGAGAACCTGATTTCGAATGCGATAAAGTATTCGGAAAAAGGCAGGAGTGTGCATGTGGTTTTATCTGAAGGAAAAGATAATTTTAAAATACAGATTATCGATTCCGGACTTGGAATAAAAGAAGAAGAGCAGGATAAAGTATTTAAAAAATTTGCAAAGATTTCCAATAAACCTACTGCCGGAGAAAACTCAACAGGGCTCGGACTTTCGATAGTAAAAAAACTAACTGAGCTGCTTGGAGGGAAGATTTCTTTCAAATCAGTTTATGGCAGCGGTACAACATTTACTCTCGAGTTTTAACTTCACGCAATGATAGACCTTCACTTAAATACAGATATAAAAACTCTTCCAATAGAAGAAGCTCATAAAAAGATCGATGGTATAAATCTGGTTGCCGAACATTTTTTTTCAATAAAAAATTATAAGGACTGTAAATATTGCGCGGATAAAGCCCTTGAAATGGCTGAAGCTATTAATTATCTGAAAGGAATCGGGGAAGCAAAGTTTAATATTGGAATGTTAAACTTTGTAGAAGAAGATTATTTTTCTTGTATTCAAAGTTTTATTGAAATAGAAAAATTATTTGAAAGTATTAAAGATTTAAAGAATTGTGCCAAAACATGTTATCAGCTTGGTCTTGCCTATTGGAATATAGGAGATTATCATAATGAGAGTGAAAACTTTTTCAAAGCGCTCGATTTGTACAGGCAGTTAAAGTCTCTAAAAGATGAGGGTAACTGCCTTAACTCAATCGGTAATTATTTTGTTGAAACGGGGGATTTTGAATCAAGTTTGGAATATCATAAGATGTCTCTGAATATTAAAAGAAAGATAAAAAATGTAAGGGGTATAATATATTCGTTATATAACATTGCTCTTATTCATAATAACATTGCAGCTTTTGCTTTAATTGATAATGAGGAACTTGCACAGCAGCATTACAAAATATCTTTGAAGTTTTATTCGGCAGCATTGGAGTTCAATCAAAAGCTGGAAAAGGATGCCTTCCTCGAAAAAAGAATTTTGCAGAATATAGCATTGAATTATTCTAACTGCGGTGAACCGGAAAAAGCATCTGAAATACTTTTAGACTGCTTTGATTACTTCACAAAGACTAATAACGATATTGATAAATGTGATACATTGATTTATCTGGGAATAATTTATACAAGAATGAAGGACTGGAAAAAAGCAGAAGAATATTTTTATGATGCTCTTAATATAGCCGAGCAGCTTCATTCCAGCAGGCATAGTATTAATCTTTACAGGAACCTGTCCGCTATGTATAGTACCTTAGGGAATTATAAATCAGCGCTTTTTTATGAAAGAAAACGTTTTATGCTGGACATTGAACGTATTAAAACATTAACAGATAATAATATCAGAAAACTGAATGTGCTTCATAAAGTAGATATAGCCAAAAAGAATACTGAAGTTCTATCGGAAAAAAATGAAGAGCTGCAGAAAATTAACAACAAACTTCTCAGATTAAATGAAGAAAAAAATTATTTTTTAAATCTTGCTGCCAATGATTTAAAAATACCTTTGGGGAGGATAAGT
>JBHEKU010000249.1:0-18536 GCA_041859205.1 Ignavibacteria bacterium
GTACCCCCAAGAGGATTCGAACCTCTAATATCTGATCCGTAGTCAGAAGGTTTATCCATTAGCCTATGGGGGCAAATAGGAAATGACTAAAATAACGTAATTTTTTCAGCTTTTAAAGGTAAATGATTTGGACATTTTAAAATTAACATTTTCCCTTCAAAAACTTTAAATATAATCCATTTTTCAAAGTATCTGTAGTTTTTGCTCTAACAATCTCCACATTTATTAAAAAAAACTTATCCTAACAATTTTATTTAATTTCACACATAAAATAAAGATTCTGCGGCTATTCGGTTAAGAATGCTATAACATTTTCCCATTATATTATTTGTTACGCCGTAGCAATAAGTTTAATTTTGAATAACTGATTAATTCAGAAAATAAAATCCCCGTAATGAAAAAAAATATTTTTATTATACTGATAGTTTTAGTCTGGAATATTTTTTACACCGATTGTTTCTCTCAGGTAAACTCAGCTAAAAGTTCGGGATTATTTTTTGATACTCAAAACCTCAGTTCAATTACAGAGCTAAATCTGAGTTTGAAAGATATAAACACTCTGCCGGTTGAAGTTTTTGAAATGAAAAATCTGCAGACTCTGGATATCAGCAATAATTATCTCAGTGCTGTTCCGGTGGAAATAAAAAATTTAAAGGAATTAAAAGTACTGATGCTTTACGGAAACAATATTTATGAACTGCCTTTGGAAATTTCCCGTTTGAAATTTTTGAAAGAAATTTATCTGGATTATTCTATCTGGTGCTACAGGCTGGAAGAATTGCGTACACTAACTAATGCAAGAATAATTTTAGTACAATAATTTTGGGAGACGCTTTTAACTTCCTTCCCGGAATGAAAACGGACTCGTCAAACAGAAAAGTCCGGGAAGGAAAGAAAGCTCATTTATACATTGAAGAAAAGTTTACTTAATATTTATACTAACCATATTTTCCTTATATAATTTACTAACAAAAACAATTACACATCTATTCTCCTCCAAATTCCGGTATTTCTTATTGCCAATTATAGATATACCGGAATTCCTTTCCTTATACACATTTTCAGCTACTCTATTTCCTTAAATTTTTCAATCAGCCAGATTTTATTTCTTATTACACTGCACTCTTCCAGCTCTTTTTTGGCAAAGGAAATATCCGTTTCCTTCCCTGTTTTTTTCTTAATAAGTATTAAATAAAATTTTAAAAAATTTGAGCTAAGTTCTTTTCTTCCGGTATAAGCTTCATCATTTCTGATGATCATCTGTTTAAAAGCCTCTGCATGCGCAAAACCGGATTCAATATCTCCCAGCTCATAAAAATTAATCAATTTTAAAATTTTAGAATCGGCTTTGAATGTATCATCATCCTTACTTATTTTTAATAGCTGCTCATTTGATTCAATGTACTTTTTCTCAAGTGATAATAACTTCGATTTATAGTAATTATATATATCAGCTTTGGATTTAGCGTCATCATTCACTAAATCAATCTTGGTTTTAAGAAAATTTTTTGCCCATTCAATTTCATTTGCGGTAATTGCGTCCTGCATAATATGCGAAAACATAAATGCAGGTATTTTCCCCTGCTCATCTAAAGCAATTTCCTTTTCAATTATTTCTTTTTCAAGAGCAAATTTTATTTTGCTCAAATGCCTGTCTCCGGCTTTTATATGCATATTGATAATATTTATTATCATTACATACAATCTTATCTGAGTTTGTTTTGTCATGCCATTTATTTGCTCGTTAAAAATCTTATAAGCAATATCGAAATTTTCATAAAATTTTCCGTCTTTATTCTGCGCAGCACGGGCTAGATAAAATGTTAATTTTATATCATCATAATAGGAGCTTTTATTTTTTTCCATTTTGTTGATTATTGCTTCAACGTCGGTAAATTCAAAAAAAGTATCAACTATATTATATTCTTCCGGGCTCTTATACCAATCTGTTACATTCACCTGAAAAGATTGCGCCAGTAAAAACTCATTAAGAAAAAAAGTTGCCAAAGCTTCATAAATTGAATTTCGATCCTTTTTACTAAAATCAATATTTAATCTCTGTTTGTAACGCCACATTTCTGATTCAAGAAGGCATTTATTTAAATTTTTCCTATATAATGCATCTTCCTTTATTTCATTCCTTTCATAATATTTTTTGTAATTTTTCAAAAATTCTTTGTCAAGATATCTGTTATTTGTTTCATCTATAATTTTATATCCATATTCAAAAGTATTCTCATAATTTACATACGCTAAATGTTTTTCTGCAAGGTTTCCTAAATCGGAAAATAAGTTCCTGATTGTTCCTTCATTAAATGATTTTCCCGGATATAGTTTTTTATAAAGACTTTCAAACTGCAGTTTCGCGTGTGTAAACTCGGGATAATATTTTTTTATATTATTGAAAAGCTTTATGAGGTCCTTTGACCGATTGAAGAAAGGAGAGATGACAAATTTCCCGAAACTGTCAAATTCCTCCTTATTAAGTGAAGCAAGTATTTTTAAAGCCTTTATTTGAATCATTTTTAAGGGATTTTCTGCTACAACCATTACCAAGCAAACCAATGATATTTCATAAGTTTAAATCCATGATGTGCCTGAAATTTTAAAAAAATTCGATGAAAATTTGAAAAAAATGTTTTTGCATTCCAAACCTTATCGACGTAATTTTATGCAAAAATAATTAATAAAAAAACCTAATTCGGATTATGAAAAATTTTAAAAACTACATACTAACAGCAGCACTTCTAATTCTCATTAACATTGCTTCCGGTCAGACAATTGCTAAAAATGATAATCAGGTAAAATCGGAACTAAGCGTTACAAAAGTTGAAATTAATCAGTTAGAAATTAATTACAGCGGAAAAGGTTTGAATAAATTTCCGGAAGAAGTGTTTGCAATGACAACTTTAAAACAGTTGGATCTCAGCAACAATAATCTCACAGAGCTTCCAAAAGAATTAAAAAATCTAAAACATCTTTCAGTTTTAAATTTAAACGGAAACAAAATCTATGAATTGCCATCAGATATATCCAGATTAAAATTTCTTAAAGAGATTTATCTTGATAGAGAAATCTGGCAGTACAGATTAAGTGAAGTAAAAAAACTTACCTCTGCAAAAATTTATCTGGTAGGATAATAAATAAACTTTTTAAAATTAAATAAATCTAAAAGTGGGAAAACTAATTTTAGTTATAATCTTAACATTACTTTCTGTGAGTCGTTCAAATTCACAGGTAACACAGGAGTGGTCACAAAGATATAATGGACCGGTAAACGAATTTGACGGTGTAAGAAAAATGGCTGTTGATAACTCGGGGAATGTGTACATAACCGGAGATAGTAAAGGTGCAGGTACAGATTATGACTTCTGCACAATAAAGTATAATTCATCAGGAGCGCAGCAGTGGGTACAAAGATATAATGGGACAGGTAACGGCGTTGATTATCCAAATTCAATTGCTGTAGATAAATCAGGCAATGTCTATGTAACAGGAATCAGTCTCGGGAATGACTCAGGAAATGATTTCTTAACTATAAAATATAATTCAACAGGTGTGCAGCAATGGGTGCAAAGATATAATTACAGCAGCGGAGATGATGCAGCTTATGATATAGCTTTAGACACTTCAGGAAATGTTTATGTCACCGGAAAAAGCGGCACAACAGCTGTTTCATCTGATGATTACACCACAATAAAGTATAATTCGGCAGGTATTCAACAATGGGTTAAAAGATATAACGGACCCGGAAATCTAAACGATGTCGCATTTGGTTTAGTTGTTGATGCCTCGGGTAACGTTTATGTAACAGGCTCTAGCGCAGGTAGTTCATTATCATTTGATTACCTGACTTTAAAATACAATTCAGCTGGTGTTCAACAATGGGAAAAAAGATTTAACGGTTCTTTCAGCAATTTTGATGCTGCCTATGCAATAAAACTTGATTATTCAGGAAATATATATGTCACTGGAGCAGCAACAGGGCTTGGTACATTAAAGGATTTTTTAACAATAAAATATAATGCTTTAGGAACTCAGGTTTGGGCAAGAACTTATGATGCGATTTCTCATAAAGATGACTACGGTACATCATTAGCAGTAGATTCTGTGGGAAATGTTTTCGTAACCGGTATCAGTGCTGCAGCAAATGGAACCTTCGACTTCCTGACAATATGTTATAATTCAGCAGGTGAACCGGAAGTATGGACAAAAAGATATAACGGCGCTGCAAACAATGATGACTTTGCAAATGATATAAAAATTGATAAAAATAATAATGTATATATAACAGGACAAAGCACTGTAAACGGCTCATCAACAAATTGTGTAACTATAAAGTACAGCTCTAACGGTACGCAATTATGGATTCAGGAATACAACGGTCTAGCGAATGGTAATGATAAAGGAACTTCATTAGCTGTTGATAATTCAGGTAATGTTTATGTAGGCGCTGCAAGTGAAGGCACAGATACATACTTTGATTTTGCAACAATAAAGTATTCTCAATCTATAGGTATTCAAACACTTTCAAACGAAATACCCAATAGATTTTTCTTATCTCAAAACTACCCAAACCCTTTTAATCCAACTACAAATATAAAATTTGATGTACTGAAAAGCGGAATTGTAAGCATTAAAGTTTTCGATATAGTGGGAAAAGAAATCCAAGAACTTCTAAAAGAATTTAAACCCGTGGGAAGTTATCAAATTACATTCGATGGAAGTAAATTCGGCAGTGGAGTGTATTTTTATGAAATGCAGACAAATGATTTTATTGAAACAAAAAGAATGCTCTTAGTGAAGTAATCAATTTAAAATCATTTTTAAAAAATTAAAATCAATCAAAGTGGGAAAATTTACAATAATAATTTTTATTTTACTTATTTGCACTAATCTTTACTCCCAAACCAAGCAGCCCGGAATTACTAAAACAGAAATTATCAGTACACCTGTGGATAATCCGGTTATAACTGAGATTGTTAGAAATTTAAACATAGCTCGAACAAACAATGATATGCAATCAAAATTATATTGGGAAAAAAAGTTGCAAAAAGCAGCAAACTTAAACGAAATTGAAGTAAAACCTGATACAACTTTTATATCGAAAAGAGAAACTCAAAATACAAATGCAATTACTGACGTTTTAAACGTATCAATGATTCAGGACCGTAATAGTTCAGCAAATGCTGTATCGATTGATAGATTTAATGGCAATATATATGTAGCGGCTGCCATAATTGGAGGTTCAACTGGAGATACAGTACGGATTTACAGATCAACAAATAATGGGTTTAACTTTTTTCCAATATATTCAATAATGCTTTCTTCTTGTGAAGTAACACGAAACGGACTTGATATCGAAGTAATCTCTAAGGGCGATTCATCTTATATATTCTTAGCGCTTAATTACACTAAAAGCGGAATATTCAAATCCGCTTTACTTAGAGTAAGGCAAGATGGAAGACAAGTTGTTTTCTATCCTAAAGGTTTAGAAAATACAATTCAATATAAAGGTGCAAGAATCACAAGCGACAATGCAAATTTTACAGATGCAACTTACGTTTATTTTTTATATGAAAAAGATTCAATCGTAAATGGGCAAACGTTTATCAAATCTAATTTAGAAATAATTACAGACGCTTTTAAAAGTTTCCCTTTCGAAATTTCTACCGGTTACGTTGGTAATAACGGACAGTATGGTTACAATATAAGTGGTCCTGCTCCCTCAGGTGCTGAATTTGAAACTGATATTGCCTATGTACATACTGTATCCGGGGCTAATCAACTTTACACAATTACTGTAGTTAGAGGGGTTCCGGGTTCATTCGGTGACGGCACAGGGTTGTTTTTTACTCGTAGCAATACATTCGGTGCTACACAACCAACTCTTTTCTCAACTACCGATGTATTACGTCTCAAAAAAAAACCAAGAATTGCTTCTACCGGTTTTAGAGATAACTCTCTAACTGTAGTTACAAACAGATTATATTTGAATGGTGATTGGGACCCTTTTAATTTTCATTCAGAGGATATTAGTGCTGCCGCGCCAATTTTTAATAATACATTTTTAAGTTCATCAACTGATACAACTATCTCCGTATCTGTTGCTGCAAGGTACCGCTCCAATGGTACATACATTTTTGGCTATAGTGATTACAAACAACCCGGTACTAACGTTTTTATAAAATCATTAAAAAACGGAACGTACAGCCCGTCAATTCAAGTCAACAATATTCAAAGTAGCCCAAATTTCGGACACCCTGATGTCTCATTTAGAAATGTAAATAATGATTCATGTTTTGTTGTGTGGGGAGGTTTCGGTGGAGTTGGCACCTATGCAACAGGCGGCTGCAGTGGTCCCTTTATCGGCATCAGTAATCAAAATACAGAAATAGATGATTACCTTCTTAATCAAAATTATCCGAATCCATTTAATCCAACTACAAATATTTCTTTCAGTACACAAACATCTGCCTTTGTAAAAATTTCGGTGTATGATGTTTTAGGAAATGAAATTGCTGAGATTTTAAATGAAAAGAAGAATTCAGGATATTATAATTATATATTCGATGGGAAAAATCTTCCATCCGGAGTTTACTACTATAAAATTGAACTAACAACTTCTGAATTAAAATCATTCTCACAAACACGAAAAATGATTTTATTAAAATAAAGTTTTCAAGAACTACACAATTCTTTCCGGAGCCGTTTGTTCCCGCTTTCGGACTTCGGAAACAGAATTGTGCATTCGTTCAGTTCAATTCTTCAAATTTATTTAAAAGCCAGTCTTTATTTCTAATCATTGTGCAGACAATCAGTTCCTTGTAGTTAATGGAAATATCATTTTGCATACCGGATTTTTTTCTAAGCAGGACTAAATAGAATTTTAAAAAATTTAAACATTTTTCTCTTCTTCCTCCTTCGAGTGGTTCGGTTCTGTTTATGAATTGCCTGAATGTTTCTGCCTGTGAAAAAGCTGTTTCGAGGTATTCCAATTCAAAAAAATTTATCATACGAAGTACTTTAGAATCAACCTTAAATAAAATATCTTCTTTATCTATTTTCAGAAGCTGCTCATTCGATTCAATATATTTTTTCCTCCTTGATAATATTTTTGCTTTGTAGTAATTGTAAAAATCATACTTTGCATCTTCATCAATTAAATCTATTTTGCTTTCAAGAAATTTATCCGCCCACTCCAATTCCTTTACCAGAATCGCTCCATGTATAAGATTGACAAACATCCCGGTGCTCATTCTACCGGCATCATCAAGAACTAATTCCTTTTCAACCATTTCCTTCCCCAGCTGAAACAAAATCTTCATAAGTTCTTTATCATCGGATTGTATATTCAAATTTATAATATTTCTCATCCATATATACATTCTGTACTGGGCATTCTTAGTCATGCTGTTAATTCGTTCCTGAAATAAACAGTAAGATTTTTTGAAATTGTCGTAAAAATTTCCATTCTTATTTTGCGCAGTAAGAAAGAGTGAATAATAAAATTCAATATCCTTGTAATGGGTGCTTTTGTTTTTTCTCATTCCGTCAATTAACCTTTCAATATCAATTGTATCAAAAAATAATTCTACAATATCATATTTTTCAGAGCCGGATTTCGATTGATTTATACTATACTGGCTTGAGCGCTCAAACAAAAACTCTGCAAGAAAAAATGTGAACAAAGGTTCATTAAGAGTATTTCGTGAATAGTTTTTCGGGATAATTTTTCTTCTGTCATTAAATGAATCCAGCTCAGTTACAAGATGAAACTGATTGAGATTTTTTTTATAAAAGTTATCTTCCATTGTTTCATTATTCTCATACACACTCTTATAATTTTTATTAAACTCTTTATCCAGATTTCTCGCATTTGTTTCACTTAACAATTTCAATCTAAAATCAAAAGAATTTTCATATTTTATAAATCCTAAAAATCTTTCTGCAAGATTACCCAAATCTGTAAAAAGATTTCTTAATGTTCCTTCGTTAAACGATTTTCCCGGGTGAAGTTTTTTATAAATATTTTCATTAGTCAGCCTGGGACTGCTGAATAATGGATAGTATTTATTTAATGCATAAAAAAACTTTATAAGCTCATTTGAGCGATTAAAAAAAGGAGAATTTACGAATTTTTCAAATTCCGAATATTCTTCTTTGTTTAAGGTTGATAGTATTCTGAGTGCCTTAATTTGGTGCATGAAATGTAGTGATTTATAAGGTTAAACCGATTTTCCAACAAGTTGATGTTTTACAGTTATTTAGACGATAAATTATCGACGAAAAAGTACTTTTAGAGGTTAAAACCAAAAAATAATGTTTTTGCAGATAAGACCTGTTAAGTGTATTTTAATCATAATTTTTGACTAAAAAAATCATAAAAGAATATGAAAATATTTTTAATATTATTTACCACCTTATTAGTTTGGTTTTGTTCCTCCGTTAAATTATTTTCACAACAAAATAAGCCGGCCGGTATTTCAAAAACAGAAATATTAAACACACCTGCTGAGAATATTAAAATTTCTGAAATCACTCAGAATTTAAAAATTGCCAGAACGAACGGAGATATAACTGCAAAAGAATTTTGGGAAGATAGGCTAAATGAAATTACTACACCGCAGATAATTGAAACTCCTCAAAACATATTTGTTGGAAAGAGAGAAACCGGAAATGTAAATATATCAGGTGATGTCTTAAATGTTTCCAAAATAGGCAACTGGTGGGGTAATGCTCTGGCAATATCTTATGACAGAATTAACGGAGATATTTATGCTGCAATAGGACAAATTTCTAACGTTAATCCTGTATCGGAAGCAGATACGTTACGAATATTAAAATCTACAAATAACGGAATTAGTTTTTCTCTTATCTACACATTTACAATGCCGGGAAACTTTGATATTCCCAATAATAGTTTAGATATGGAAGTAATTTCCAAAGGTGATACATCATTTGCTTTTATTGCAATGTCTTATACTTTGGGAGGATTGTATAATTCTGCAGTACTTCGGGTCAGGCAGGATGGAAATCTTGCAAGCTTTGGTTTGATACAAGGCAGTATAACTAACAAATTTTATAATGCCAGAATAACCAGTGATAACGCGTATTATACAAATAGTACATATATTTATTTTTCAACTACATTGGATTCCACAGTTTCAGGAAACCGAAGAGTTAAATCAAAACTGTATCGTATAGATGCACCTTTCTCTACACCTTTGAAAATTATCTCTGGTTATCAGGATAATTCAAATGGACATTATGGATATTACGTTAGCGGTATAGCCGCGGCAAATACAGAGTTTGAATCAGACATTGCATTTGTAAACACTGCGGGGGATTCAGACCAAGTATATACTGTAACCGTTGTACGAGGAGTTACCGGTTCCTTTAATGACGGAGCTTCACTTTTTTTTACTAAAAGTGATAACTACGGCAGAACTGCACCTGCATTATTCAGCCAATCCGAAACAGGCTCATACATAAAGAAAAACCCACGAATTGCTTCAACCGGGTATCACAATAGTTCTCTCGTTGTGTTCACCAGAAGACTGTATCAAGCCGGTGATTGGGACCCATACAATTTTTACTGCTCAGATATTAATGCACCTCTTCCTTCATTTACCGGTACTTACATCAGCACTGCCACTGATACTACGGTTGCCATTTCAGTTGCAGCAAAATACAGGTCAAATGGCACATTTATATTTGGATATTGCAATAGAACCTCTCAAGGTTATAGCGGCAATGTATTCATTAAACTTTTTTCATCAGGTGTTTATGGAGCAAGTGTTCAGGCTAATAATACTACAGCAGGAGGTGAAATGGGTTTGCCTGAAGTTTCATTTAGAAACGTAAATAATGATTCCTGCCTTGTAATTTGGGGAGGATATTTTGGATACAGTACTTACGTTACCGGCGGATGCAGCGGACCATTTATAGGTATAAATAATCAAAATACATTTGCTACTGATTTTACTTTAGAGCAAAACTACCCCAACCCATTTAACCCTGTTACAAATATTAAATTTAATATTCTTAAAAGCGGATTTGTAAGCATAAAAGTATTTGATATTCTCGGCAATGAAGTTGATAACCTTGTAAATGAAATAGTAGATGCAGGGAGCTATTCGGTTACATTTGACGGCAGCAAATTTGCAAGCGGCATTTATTACTATAGGATGGAATCGGGAGGTTTCGCCGAAACAAAAAAAATGTCACTAGTTAAATAATTGTATCAACAACTACACGATTCTTTCCGAAGTCGTTTGTTCCCGCTTTCGGACTTCGGAAACAGAATTGTGCTGCATTTAATTACCCAAGATATCACGCAATTCCATTTCTCAAATCTGCCCTGTCAAATAATAATCGTAAAAAATTATTTTACATTCTTACTGAAATTTTACACTTAGCTTATATTGCAGAAAGGTTAAAAAATATTTTAAAAGTGAGCTGTAATTATAAAAGCTTTAATATACTTATAAAGTAAAATCGCAGAAATTATATTTATAAATGAGTGATAATGTTAATTTTTTTTTGTTAAATTTGTAAAACCGTAGAAAGTAAAAATTTCAATCATGAAAAAAATAGTTATCTCCCTGATAGTTATGTTCATTTCCCTTGGAAATATAAAGGCGCAGGGTCTTTATACTTTCGCAGATAAAACAACTACCATAGGAATAAGCGGCGGAGGTTATACTTTAAATAACAGCAGCAACTACGGACCCACCGGTGAAATTGTCTTATGCATCAATGGTGCATTCGATATCGGCGGAAGATTTGCTTACCGTCAGTTTTTCCCTGACCAGAATCCGGGACAAACTGGTTTCATGTCGGATAACAAATACTCTGCATTTATAAACTGGTATATGGTAAAGTGCAACCTCTCAAAAATTAAAATTATTTTTGCTATCGGCGCAGAGGGCTCCTATAATAAAGATAACTTAGTTACAAATGTAGAGGGCTTGAATGTTTATACTGCAAATGTAAACGGAACTTTCGGAATGAGATTTGACTTCGCAAAAAAGAAAATGTTTCTTCTGCCTAATATTGTTCTTGGTACAGAATTTTTCAGAAGATATACTACCGATGGTGTAAATGAAAGACAAGCTGCTTTCAATCAGACCATTTACGGAATTGCAAGAATAGGATTTGACTGGGGAATAACAATCGGACAGTCTTCATCCATAGTTGCTTCGTTCAAAAGAAAAGATGAAGGAAGATTCGGTCAGGGATTTTCAGGTGATTTAAGAATTGTGATGGGATTTTAAAACTACAAATAAATTTTATATATAATACAAAAGGGAGCTTATGGCTCCCCTTTTTGTTTATAAAAATTGTTACTAAACTGTCTGCATTTTTCTTATAAGTCTTATCTGCCCGCGATGATTTATCTCATCTTCAAAAACATGATACCAAAAGAAGTAATTATTTTCCTTTGCTCCGAATAAAGGCGTACCTTCCAGAAATTTTAACAGCCACTCATCATCACGCTTGGAAAATTCTTCAAGAGTTTTAGCTCTTGTACTTTTCAATTCTTCCAGATAATATTCTAATGAATTTTCTTTTATTTTTTCTCTTCCCAAAGTTCCAAGCATCATTGCGGGTTTAATTGGCTCCATTTCCTCTTCAGTCATTTCCCTGCCTTCAAATGTCCAAACCTGATACCATTTGTCAACAGCAGCGATGTGAGCAAGTAATGCGCCAATTGAGTTAGATGTTTCACTAAACTGATAATCAAGTTGCTCAATTGATAATCCTTTAACACTTTGAAGAGTTGTTACCCTTGTATAATTCATCATAATAATCAGATGACTCATAACAGGAGTAAAGCCTTCTATGGGTTGAATGAGGTAAGGATTTCGAATTATTACTTCTTTCATAGTTAAAAATTTTAAGAAATATAAATTAAATTAGATTTGTTTAACAGGTGAAAACAAAAAGGGAGCAAATGCTCCCTTTTTGAAATTCCATCAAGATAAATTTATTTTATACAGTAAACTCTAGCAGGTCGCTTTGGATAAGTAATTAATCTTGCAAGAGGAGATAATGCAGGACTCGGAATCACAAGTCCGTTAGTTATGTTTTGTAAATTCCATCTTGTATTACCTGATTTATCTAAAGAAATCACGGATAATCCAGACCAATAATTATAGTATATATTGTCATTATCATCTATTACCACACTGGATTCATTTGAGTATATATTAAGATTTTTATTCCATATTACATTGCCTGACGAATCTAACTGTGTAAAACCATTGTAACTTTTTATAATTATTTTATTATCAGAAGATATTACGGGTACAGATGCTGCAGTATTATTATAGGTCCACTTTCTAACTCCGTCTTTTGTCAAACAATATAAACTATCATTCTGATAATAAATGTTATTGTAACCGTCAATTACAACAGAACGGGATGAATAATTAATGTTTGCATTCATATCATACGTCCATATTATATTACCGGCTTTATTTATTTTAAGAATAACATTATGAAGATATTTTATACAGGGGTAATATATATTGTAATCCCTATCAAATGCTATCGAGTATGATTGACCATCTATATCTGCTAAACTCCATAATTTTTGTCCCGTTGGTGATATTTTAGTCAACTTACCGCTACAATTAATATATAAATTATCTTCATCGTCAACGATCGGACTACCTGCTCCCGCTTCATTAATCCTCCAGATTAAATTTCCGGAAGAATCTCTGCAAGTAATATGTAAAAAATCTGAATAGAAAATTCTGCTTTCATCATTTGAGATTGCTACTCCGCAAAAAGCGTCATTCCATAAAGTATCTCTTTCCCATATTCTACTGCCATTAGAATTATATTTTATCAACCGGGCTGAGCTTAGAGAAGGCGAAGATAGAAAATAAATATTTCCTTTTGTATCAATTGCACATTCCGAACCATCTGCAGGCGAAGTTGTCGTAACCGTATCGCACCACTCCACAACTCCATTCATAACAGGAGGAAGAGGCACTTTCGGCGAGTTCGGATTTCCTGTATGCCTTGCATCAAATCCAAACTGTCTCCACATGGGAGAAGTATCAGGAGTTATTATTACAGTAACAGGCATATCTGTAGAACAAGAAGAGATAAAAACTAGAAGTAATAAGATTAGCTTTTTCATATTTGTAACTTAAACAAAATTCAGCACTGCATCAAAGATTTTTTTAGAAGAATTTATGTTTTTTAAACTGTTGTATTTATTTAATTTGCATCCAAAAACAAAAAACCCGAAATCGTTTTCACAATTCCGGGTTTCTATAAAAAATATATAAAATATTTTACTGTCCTAAGTAAGCTTTAAGGCCTTTGCTTCTTGAAGCCTGTCTTAATCTTCTTATGGCTTTTTCTTTTATCTGCCTTACTCTTTCTCTGGTGAGCTTGTATTTATCACCGATTTCTTCAAGTGTAAGCGGATTTTCTTTTTCAAGTCCGTAGTATAATTTCACAACTTCTTTTTCTCTCTGAGAAAGCGTATCTAAAGCTCTTTCAATTTCAATTCTAAGCGAGTCTTTCAATAACTCCGTATCAGGCTGCTTCTCTTTCTTATCAGGCATAATGTCGATAAGCTTTGTATCTTCGCCGTGAATAGAAGGAGCGTCCATTGAAACGTGTCCGCCGGAGTTCTTCAGAGTTTCCTGTACTTCGTAAACTGACATATCGAGCTGCTCGGCAATTTCAAGAACGTTTGGTGCTCTTTCATTTTGCTGTTCAAGCTCGCTGATTGTTTTTGCAATCTTGCTCTTTTGCTGAACGATGTTAAGCGGCAATCTTACAACTCTTGACTGTTCTGCCAATGCCTGTAAAATTGATTGTCTTATCCACCATACTGCGTAGGAGATAAATTTAAATCCTCTTGTTTCATCGAATTTCTTAGCTGCCTTAATAAGTCCGAGGTTACCTTCATTGATTAAATCATTCAATGATAAGCCCTGATTCTGGTATTGTTTCGCTACTGATACTACAAATCTAAGATTTGCCTTTACAAGTAAATCGAGCGCTTTCTTATCACCTTTTTTTATTCTTTTTGCGCAGTCAATTTCCTGATCTACGGTTAAAGGTGTTGTTTTGCTGATCTCTTTTAAATAAATATCAGTGGATTGGTTTTCCCTGCTTGTATATTGTTTGCCTAATTTCATTTAAATTAAATTGGCTTTTAAAATTACTCTTACTGAAAATTACTATTGCTAAAAATTAATTGTGGTGTATTATACTGCTGTATTATATGTGGTTGTACAATTTTTATTCCGAACTTCTGTGCATATTCACTCTTCATATTTGTAAACGAAACAATCGGAAGTTTAGTTTCGATTAGAATCGCCGTCACACATGCATCTCTGTAGTTTACATTATCTTTCAAAAGCTTTCCGATAGTGTGAGAATACTTATAAGGTATTCCCAGAACTCCTGAGCCGAAGAATGATTGCTTTGCTTTTTCTTCCTGCTCTTTTGTTTCGCACTGCGCAAAAACTTCAGAAGCATTAATGACTGATGTGTAGCAGTCAAATAAACTAAGACATTTTAAAAGAACTGAATCTTCATCACCGTGAAGGTGCTTCAGATAAACATCGGTATTAAGAAAAACTTCGAACTCACTTTTCATCTTCTCTCTAAATATCCTTCTTAATAGAACCGAAAGAATTTATCAATAAAAAAGTAGAATTTTCATCCAGATTTAATTTCTTTGATAAAAATTCTACTTGTGAACTCTTGTTATCAGCAATTTCTAATTTGCTTTGAGATTTATTTTGTTTCTTCACAGAAAGAACTATTAGCTCAACATCTTCATCTGTTCCGGTATTAGCATTATCTGTATCTTTTTGTATTTCATCATAACATCCGGCTAACTCTTCTTTATTAAAAAGCAGTTCGCCTTTGCTGTTCAGCTTTGCTCTGACTCTATTAAGCTTCTGTGCCAAAGAAGTCTATTTTATCTTCTTTATGCAGAGTAACGAATGCTTTTTTCTTATCAGAACGGAATCCTTCGAATCTTCCTTTTTTAGTGAATTGAGATTTAGCTTTACCCTTCGCAACGGAAGTAGTAACATTTAAAACTCTCACTTTGAATCTTTTTGCTACAGCAGTTGCGATTTCGATTTTATTCGAATCTTTTGCTACTTCAAAAACATATTTATTAAGATTCTCAGAAAGTGAAGTATTTTTTTCTGTGATTAACGGTTTTATTAAAATTGATTTCATATCTTAAACTTAAAATGTGTTCCTAAATTTTATGACAAACTTTTGCACAAAGTATCTACTGCTGATTTTTGCATAACAATCATTTTGTTGTCAAGCAATTCATACGTTGCAGCTAATTCAGACATAATAACACTGCACTTTGCCATGTTTCTTCCTGATTTGTAAACGTTTTCGTTTTTTGCACCGAGAAGAATCAATGTCTTTGTAGAATCAAGCTTCAAAGCTTTTAAAATATTATTCAGTTGTGATGTTTTCGGAGCGTCAAAAGAGAAATCCTCAACAATCATTATTTGATTTTCTTTTGCCTTCATGCTAAGCGCGCTTTTTCTTGCAAGTCTTGCTGCCTTCTTTGGAAGACCAAGCTTGTAGGTATGTGGCTTAGGACCGTGAATGTTACCACCGCCCGGCATTAAAGGTGAACGGTTAGTTCCTCTTCTTGCGCCGCCTGTACCTTTTTGTCTGAACGGTTTTTTACCGCCGCCGCGTACTTCTGCTCTTTGTTTTGTTTTGCTGGTACCTTGTCTCTGGTTAGAAAGATAAGTTCTTACAGCCATATATATCAAATGCTGATTAGGCTCGACTTCAAAGATGTCTGAAGGTAAAGTTACTTTCTCGCTTGATTGAGAACCGTCGAGTTTATATACGTTAAGTTCCATAATTTTTATAAATGATTGCTATTGCGTGATAAAATTATTTGTAGATTTCAACAAATCCGGATTTTGTACCGGGAACAGCTCCTTTAACTAAGATAAGATTAGAGTCTGCAAAAATTTTAATAACTTTTAAATTTCTTACAGTAATCCTGTCTCCGCCTGTTCTTCCTGCCATTCTTTGTCCTTTAAAAACTCTTGAAGGATAAGATGATGCGCCGATGGAACCCGGGGCTCTTTGTCTATCTGACTGACCGTGTGTTCTTTGACCGCCTGAGAAGCCGTGTCTTTTCATAACACCCTGAAAACCTTTACCTTTTGAAGTACCCGTTACTTTTACAGTATCGCCTTCATTGAATATATTAACTTTGACCTGTTCCCCTGCTTTTACATCTGTAAGAGAGAAGTCTCTGATTTCTTTTGTAAATCTTAATGCCGGTACGTTTAATTTCTTAAACTTTCCCTGCATAGGTTTATTAACAGTCTTTTCTCTTCTTTCACCAAAACCCAACTGAACTGATTCGTAGCCGTCTGTCTCTTTTGTTTTTATCTGTGTTACATAACAAGGACCAGCTTCGATGACTGTAACCGGAACAGCATTACCATTTTCCTGGTAATAAGTAGTCATTCCGATTTTTTTTCCTAAAATTCCTATCATTGGTATTATATTTAATACTTGGTAGTATCCTTAATTTGAAAATAATTGGCAGAGCGCTTTTTTAACTAATAAAAGTAAAAATAAAAAAGCTTATACTTTGATCTCGATATCTACACCGCCGGGAGGATCAAGTTTTGTAAGAGCGTCGATTGTTTTATTTGAAGAATTCAAAATATCAATCAGTCTCTTATGCGAGCGTGTTTCAAATTGCTCTCTTGATTTTTTATCCACGTGTGGTGAACGGTTGACAGTATAAGTGTTTTTCTTGGTTGGAAGTGGAATTGGTCCGCTTACAACTGCGCCTGTTGATTTAATCGTTTTGATTATTCTTTCTGTCCATTTATCTAATAAATTATGATCGTAAGATCTTAACTTTATTCTGATTTTTTGAGCTGCCAATTTAATTGATTTAAATTTTACAAAATAAAACCGCAGACTTAAAGTCTGCGGCTGATTTTATCTGATTACTGTGTAATTTTATTCGAGAATTTTTGTAACAACACCTGCACCTACTGTACGTCCGCCTTCTCTGATAGCGAACTTCAATCCGTCTTCCATAGCGATTGGTGAAATTAACTCAATTGTTAATTTATCCATGTTATCACCGGGCATAACCATCTGTACATTTTCAGGTAAGTGAACTACACCTGTTACGTCAGTTGTTCTGAAATAGAACTGAGGTCTGTAGTTTGTTGAGAAAGGAGTGTGTCTTCCACCTTCTTCTTTCGACAATACGTAAACCTGAGCTTCGAATTTTTTGTGCGGAGTAATAGATCCTGTTTTAGCAAGAACCATTCCTCTTTCGATTTCATTTTTATCTACACCTCTTAATAAAAGTCCGCAATTGAAACCTGCTGTAGCAACGTCCAATTCTTTATTGAACATTTCTGCTCCTGTTACAACTGTTTTTTTCTTTGCACCAAGACCGATCAATTCAACTTCTTCACCAACTTTTACTTTACCTCTTTCAATTCTACCTGTTGCTACTGTACCTCTACCTGTGATAGAGAATACGTCTTCAACCGGCATTAAGAATTCTTTATCAACGTCTCTTTGCGGCTCTGGAATGTAGCTGTCAACAGCGTCCATTAAATCGAAGATAGGTTTGTATCTTTCGTCATCTAATGGTGCATCTGATACACCGGCTTCCATAGCTTTTAAAGCAGAACCTCTGATGATTGGAACATCGTCACCAGGATATCCGTTTGCTGTCATGATGTCTCTTAATTCTGATTCAACAACTTCTAATAATAATTCAGCGTCTTCTTCTGTTTTTTCTTGTTCTCTGATTATATCAACTTTATTTAAGAATACAACAAGTGCAGGTACACCTACTTGTCTTGCAAGTAAGATATGCTCTCTTGTTTGCGGCATAGCACCGTCAGTTGCAGCAACTACTAATATAGCGCCGTCCATCTGAGCAGCACCTGTGATCATGTTCTTAATATAGTCAGCGTGACCCGGACAATCTACGTGTGCGTAGTGTCTTTTTTCTGTTTGATATTCTACGTGAGCTGTTGCAATCGTAATCCCTCTTGCTTTTTCTTCCGGAGCTTTATCAATTTCGTCAAATTTCTTAATTTTGCCGCCGAATTTCTTCGAAAGCGTCATTGTTATTGCAGCGGTCAAAGTGGTCTTACCATGGTCAACGTGACCGATTGTACCTATATTGACGTGCGGCTTGGATATATCAAATTTCTCTTTAGCCATTTTATAATTTCTCCTTTAATGAGATTTTTTGTTTTAATAAATAATTTTATGTGTCCAATAGGAATATTTTCATATTCCGGAAGATTCTTTTTTAAAATAAAGGGAGGCAATTCCAATGGCAAAGGAAAAATTTGAAAGAAGTAAGCCACACGTAAACATTGGTACTATCGGTCACGTTGACCACGGTAAGACCACTTTAACTGCGGCTATTACTACTGTTTTAGCTGAAAAGGGTTTGGCTAAGGCTGAAGATTACTCACAAATCGATGCTGCACCAGAAGAAAAGG
>JBHEKU010000105.1:0-2621 GCA_041859205.1 Ignavibacteria bacterium
CTCCAACTCAGCAGAACTATTCAAGTTCATCATCTGCCTCTAATGTAGTTAGAGATTTTATAACAGACTTAGGTAATAGGAACTTTAGTGGAGCGTATAGCAAACAGCGTAACAATACTTGGGGTTCGTATGACCATTTTAGTTCGATAAAATCATTTGGAGGAATTACTTCTACAAGCATTGTCGAGGTCTCAACAAATTATGAATTTGCAGACGAATCGTCTGTAATAGTAGATTACTATTCCTATGATCCATACAATAAAAATGGTAGATACAAGCAGGAATTTATTCTGTCAAAATTCAATAATGAATGGAAGATAACAAAAGTTAAAAATATTAAAGTTGATGTATGGAAGTAGAAATTTATACCTAATTGAAATTAAAATATTAGAATTGCTTTAAAAATGACAATACCCAAAAAATGTACAAGAAAATTATTATTGACAGCATCTATCATTTTACTTTTATCATCGTGTGCTGAAGAAAAAAAAGTAATTATCCAAACTGAAAATAAAGAAATAAAACCAAATAATTTAGAAAAAAAGATTGAAGCGACAACGATAGAAAAACCTTATGCAGTTGCTGTGATAAATACACCAGTTTTATATACTAAAGATTTTAAAAGTGTGTTTGGCGGAAAGTCAGGATACACTCTTAAGAAAAGTAAGACAGGATTAGTAAAAGAAGTTGAGTTTGTGGCTTATCCCGGAACATTCTTTGAAATTTTGGATAGATACAAAGTTGATGACCATTTTATGTATAAAGTAAAATGTGACGAATATGATATTGTATTGGGTGGAGACAGCTTATTTATTGATTCCAGATTTGTAGCACTAACTGATGAGAGAAAAGGACAACCCCATAAAGAATATCCGTCAAAAGAACAAATATATAAATATTTTGACAGTAGTATTGGAGCTTTATATGTATGGGGAGCAAATAATTTAGATGGAGTGCCTGAGATGATGAAATTTTATCCTCCGGCCAAACAACTAAATTCCGAAGATAATAAAACATGGAAGCTAAAAGGTGTTGATTGCTCAGGATTATTATATGAATCGACTAATGGCTTTACGCCAAGAAATACACATCAATTAGTTAATTTCGGTGAAGCAGTTCCAATTAAGGGATTAAGCGCTCAATCTATTTCTAAAATTGTAAAGCCTCTTGATTTAATTGTATGGAAAGGGCATTTAATTATTGTTTACGATGAAAATACAGCGATTCAAAGCGCTCATTCCTCAGGAGGTGTTGTTAAAAAAGATTTACTAGGTGAGCTTGAACGGCTTTGTGTAAAAAGAACTCCGCGTGATAATTGGTCTGACAATAATCCTAATTCATTTGTAATAAGAAGGTGGTTTGATTTTAACAATCTTTCAGAAAAAAAATAAATGATAAAATATCTTTTGGCAATTTTGTGTTTAACTTTTTTTTCTTGTGGGGAAAATAAACAGACGCCTGAAATTCAGAATAATAAAGAACCTGTTGGTAAAATTAATGAAGATGAAAGCAATAATAGTAATTTTGAGTTTGAGCATAATAATGTAAATCACAAATTGTTTTCATTAGGCGATTACTTTACTCATAATGATACCCTAGGAAAAATTGTCGATAATATTTTTAACCGAATGAATGACGGTGATAAGGTTGCACAGATGATAATTACATCAACTGGAAATTATGGAAAGTCGCCGGACCATATTATTAATCTAATTAAGAACAGAAAAATTGGTGGAGTTGTATTTTTAGGCGGTTCTATTGATAAATTTAGGGGACTCATCAAAGATTTTACAAACACTGCCACGAAAAATAAATGTTTGCCATTAATTTTCTCTACTGATGCCGAGCCTAGTTTAATAAATATAAAAATTTCCGGTTTAGAAAGCTTTAGACCTACTAATACAATTAAGACTTTAGCCCAAAGCCAACAATCTGCGATGGAAATATCTGAAATCTTAAAGAGTATAGGATTTCAGCAGAATTTTGCGCCCGTCTGTGACAACAATATTAACAGGGAAATTATAGGTAACCGTTCATTTGGCAGCAGCCCAATGGATATTGAACAACTGGCTTCCAGATTTATTGAAGAAACGCAATCTGAATCTATAATTGCCACTGCAAAACATTTTCCAGGTCATGGAAATGTAAAGGGCGATTCACATAAATCTTTAGTTTACATAGATGGGGAATTAAAAGAATTAGATGTGTATGAAAATTTAATTCAAAATAAGAATCTACTTGCGATTCCAATTTCAATTATGGTTGGTCACATTGCTATCAGAAACAATAAAGATGGATTTGACACAGATAATTACCCGTCAACACTTTCCAGAAAAATTGTTACGGTATTATTAAAGCAGAAAATGAATTATACAGGAATTGTTATTACTGATGGAATGAATATGGGAGCTTTAAATTCATTTTCCCGCCCATCTTTTCTTGCAGTAAAAGCCGGTTGTGATATGATTTTAATGCCATCTGATGAAGAGCAGTTATATACTTCAATTCTAACCGAATTTAAAGAAAATAAAGAATTTCAAGATCAAATTAATGAATCTGTAAAAAAAATTATACGCGCTAAAGTTTGCTTGGGGATGATGTGATATATTTTCTAATATTAA
>JBHEKU010000088.1:0-7981 GCA_041859205.1 Ignavibacteria bacterium
ATGTTTCAGGAGCAACAAGCTACAGATTCCAGCTTTCTACAAGCAATTCCTTCAATACAACGATTGTGGATTCTTTGAATGTTACTCAATCGCAATTTAGTCTGCCTGTATCATTATCAAACAGCACAACTTATTATTGGAGAGTAGCAGCAAAAAACACCGCAGGAACAGGTGTGTATTCTTCGATATTCAGTTTTACAACTGTCTTAGCTCCACCAGCCGTGCCGATACTTATTGCACCTCCAAACGGCTCGATAGGAATATCAACTACAGATATGTTCTTATGGCAGGGAGCTTTGGGAGCAACTTCATTCAATTTTCAGATTGCAACAGATGTAAACTTTAACAATTTAGTTCACAATGTTATCGTTACCGCACCTTTGCAAATTATGCAGCCTGGAATATTGCAGCCAAATATGCTCTACTTCTGGAGAGTAAGAGGAATTAACACAGGAGGAAATGGAGTTTACTCAGCTATATGGAATTTCAGAACAACTACTTCAGGTATTACAAACCTAGGCGGAGTTATTCCTACGGAGTTTAAACTATATATTAACTATCCGAATCCATTTAATCCTTCTACTACAATAAGATTCGATATTCCGAAAAACACTGATGTAAAAATAAAGGTGTTCGATCTTACAGGCAAAATGGCGAGCGAGCTTATAGACTTCTCTGTTCCTCCGGGGGCATATGAAACAAGCTTTAATGCATCTAAGCTTGCAAGCGGAATTTACTACTACAGAATTGAAACAGGTGAATTTATCGACACTAAAAAAATGATGCTGATAAAGTAGTTCATCTTCTGAAAAAATTTATTCATGGGAATCTCCGGCAGTAGTATTAGCCGGGGATTTTTTTTTGCCCGCCTTAAAGAATATTTGCACCTATTTAATTTTGTTAGGATTTTGTTAGGATTTTTTTCTAATTGTATATGAGATTTTTTAAAATTTTCCATAAACAGAAATCCTGTTGTTGGCTTCAAGTAATTGATTCGGGCAGCGGGATTTTTTATATATATAAGATCAAAGATAATTTAACAAAAAGAAATTATTTGTTCCGCTAATATTATTTTAATTTTTATTATATTTGCATACAATTTTTTAAAAAAAATCACTAAAGACAATCCGCAATCCTCTTACTCCTCTACGGATGATTTAGGCATTCTAAATTATTTTCTATTACTATAATCTAACTTAAATCAAAAATTTTTATTAATGCTTGTGTCAATTATGATGCATTGTAACACTAAAAGTATATCAAAAAATCTATCCAAAATTAAAATGAAAAAAACTAAACTTCTTTTTTTGGCCGTGATTTCTTTCTTCATTTTGAGCAGTAATTCATTTGCTCAGAATGTTGAAGTAAGCAGCGGCGGTCCTGTGACAAGCTATGCAACTCTTGCTGATGCTTTTACAGCGATCAATACAGGCGCTTTTACAGGCGCTATTACTGTCAATATAGTTGGCAATACAACTGAAACAGTTTCTCCCTCGCTCGATTCAAGCGGCAATGGAACAGGCTCCAGCTATACATCTATTACAATTCAGCCTTCCGGCGGAACATCAAGAACAATCACAGGTGCTATATCAGGTAATTTAATCAATCTTAACGGAGCTGATAACGTTACCATCGATGGTTTAAACACAGGCGGAAATTCATTAACAATTTCCAATACATCAACAGGCGCAACAACAAACGCAATCAGATTTATACTCGATGCTAAAAATAATACAGTTACAAACTGTACTATTACGGGTTCAACAACCGGCACTCTTTCAGGAGTAATTGTGTTTGCTATTGGTTCTGCGTCAGGAAATGATAACAACATTATTTCCAATAATAATATTACAGCAGCCGGTTCGAATCTTCCGCTAAACGGAATTTATTCTTTAGGGACCAGTACAGCAGTAGATAACAGCGGAAATACAGTATCAGGGAATAATATATCAGATTACTTTGGTGCTACCGCTTCATCGTGCGGAATACTGTTAAGCACAGCTAACTCCGGCTGGACAGTTTCCAATAACAAATTATTTCAGACTGCAAGCAGGACTTATACAGTCGCCAATATACATAACGGTTTATCTATCACTAGCGGTTCAGGCTATACAATTACCGGAAATACAATTGGATATGCCACATCAGGCGGCACAGGTACATATACGATGTTAGGTACTATTGCAACACGATTTATTGGAATAAGCATTACAGCAGCAACTACTACAGCGGTAACTTCAGTTCAGGGCAATACTGTTACAGCTATCAGCCTAAATACTTCCAGTGGTGCCACTACAGTTAACGGTGTACTCTGCGGTATTAATATTCTGGGAGCAACAAATGCGAATGTAGGAAACATAACCCCTAACGTTATTGGAGGCTCTTCAGGTACAGGTCTTCTTACTGCAATTCCAACAACAACTCAAGGAACTGTTGTAGGTATTAACACCTCATCTACAGGAACAGTTGTAATTCAGAATAATGTTATAGGAGGATTAACATCTTCAGGTACAACTGCTGCAATTGCAGGCGGTATCATCGGTGTTAATATATCAGGTGTTGCTGCATCTCTTACTGTTTCAGGAAATACAATCGGTAACTCAACTGCAGAAAATATGCGCGGCGGTACAACAGCGCTGACAACAGGAAACTCTGTGGTAACCGGTATCAATTTAGCAGCAGCCCCAACAACAGTAAATATTACAAATAACACAATACAGAATCTTGTTTCTTACGGAACAAGTGCAACCGGTTTTGTAAGAGGGATTTCAACCACTTCCGCTACAGGAAGCTCGGTTGTTTTTACTTTTTCAGGAAACACAATTTCTAATTTAGCAACAAACAGTACCCTTGCAACAGTTTTAAACGGCTTTGCATCAGCAAACGGAATTGTGCTTGCAATAGGAAATAATTGCAGTATTTCGGGCAATACAATTTCAAATATTTCCAATACAAATACAGGTACAGGCGGTTATATAGTAGCGGGTATCGGTATTGCTAACGGAACAAACTCATCTGTTAAAAATAATATTATTTATAACTTATCCAATGCAAGCACATCCTCAACTGCAACTGCCCCCGGTATTGCAGCAGGTATTGTAGTTCGTTCAGGAACAACATCAGATACAGTTGCAAATAATATGATTACACTCGGCGCAGGACAAACTACCAATACATCGTTCATCGGTATAATGTGCCAGCATGGAGCTACACCTGACCCCATAAATTATATCTATTACAACACAGTCTCTATATCAGGTACAGCATCAAGCGGCGCGCAGCCAAGTATGGGATTCTATAGAGGCGATTTCAGTGTGACCGCCAAAACTCAGACAACTTTTGTAAAAAATAACGTATTCGATAATGCAAGAACAGGCGGTACGGGTAAACACTATGCAATAGCAAATAACTACGGCGCAACAACAAGCGCTACAGGATGGTCTGCAGCAAATTCAGATTATAACGTATTAAATTCAGCTTCTCCATCAACTGTTGGATACTGGACAACTGACCAGACATTAGCAGGATGGAAGGGTGCATCTTCATGTGATTTCTCAAGCGTTACAGCAGTTGCAATTACATACACTAATGCAGCAACCGGTAACTTAAGATTTAGTATGGGTGTAACCCCTACTCAGTTAGAGTCAGGCGCGCAGTCAATAGCAGGCTTCACTACAGATATTGACGGCTTTGCAAGACCAAAACCTGCTCCTGTAAACGGCGGTGGTACATTCCCTGATTTCGGCGCAAGTGAATCAGACATGGTGCCTTTAGATTTGACGGGACCAAATATTTCATACGGGCTAATACCGGCTGGTGTAGTTGCTGCTAACAGAACTCTTACAGGCTTCGCAACAATCACGGATAATTCCGGTGTGAACGTAACACCCGGCACAAGACCGAGAGTGTATTATAAAAAATCTACCGATGCAAATGCTTTCGCAGGCAATACTTCAGGAGATAACGGATGGAAATGGGTTGAAGCATCTAATGCATCTTCCCCATTCAATTTTACAATTAACTATACAATTATAAACGGCGGCTCAATAGCAGTTGCCGATGTTATTCAATATTTTGTAGTTGCGCAGGATTTAGCTCCGGCAGCTACAGTATCATCCAATCCTTCGTTAGGATTTGCAGGAACAAGCGTAGCTGTAATCAGCTCAGCTCCTACAACACCAAACAGTTATACTATTGGTGCATCATTCCCTTCAGTAGTTTATCTTGGAACAGGCGCCGGAAGTCCTAACTATACAAGCTTCTCAGGCGCAGCAGGATTGTTCAATGCAATTAATACAAGTGTAGTTGCTTCTGATGTAACTGTTATTGTGCAAAACAATACAGTTGAAGACGGAACAGTTTCATTAAACGAATTCACAAAAGGGTACAGAATTTTTGTTGTTCCCGGCGCAGCAGTTACATTCACATTTGAAGGAACCACTGCAGCTGCAAACGATGCATTGCTTGAGCTTAACGGCGCAGATGATTTCTTAATCGACGGAAGATTTGGCGGCGCAGGGAAATTCCTGAGATTTGTAAACAATAATGTAACTCCTGCAGGTACAGGACCTATTCTAAGATTTATAAACGACTCCAGAAGAAGCGGAATAGGATATTGTACTTTCGAAAGTAATGCAACTTTAAGTACAAATCCGATGATTTTGTTTGGAGCAACAACAGGAAACTATGGAAATGACAGTTTACTTGTTGATAGCTGCTTATTCAAAAATTCAACCGGAACAAATCCGGGTTCATATTTTACGGCAATCGGTTCAACGGGTACATCTACAGGTATTCAAAAGAACAGCTCAATAGCACTCATTAATAATGACTTCACCGGCTGGCTTGCAAACAGCACAGTTTTAATTGATTTCTCTGCACTTTCAATGGGAGACAGTTTGATTGTGGACTCAAATAGAGTTTACAATAATATCACTATGACTGCCTCATGGACTGCAATTAGATTAACAGGTAACGGAAATAACTGTACTGCAAATTTCAATAGCATTGGCGGAAGCAATCCTGACAGATCAGGAAGCCCGATATTTTCAAACACAGGCATAACGATGATAGGTATTGATGTGAAATCAGGAAATACAATTAAATCTGATGTACACGGCAACACTATTGCGAATTTATGTAATATGGCACCGAGAACTTTAACAAGCGGTATAACTAAAGGAATTAACATATCGGGTGGAAGATTAAACGTCGGAACACTCGTGGGCAATACTATCGGCGGACTTGCAAACCCATGGGATACTGTAACATCTGCTTACGATAACGGATGGATTGATGTAGTAACAGCCTCAGTAACTGATACTATTTTAGTTTGGAATAACACTATTTCTTATGCAAATTACTGGAGAAAAAGAAATGACAGAAATGCCGGAATTAATATAGCTGGGACATCAGGTGCTTATATAGATATTTACAACAACAATGTAAATAATATGAAAGGTAACGGTACCGGAAACTCTGCATCATTCCAGAATTTTGGTATCAGGTTAGCAAATACAGGGGCTAACAGTGTTATTAATGTCCGAAATAATAATGTTAATACAATGCTCCACACTTGCGATACCGTTATAACAGGTAATATACATGAACCCGTTGGAATTATGTTTGCAAGCGGCGTTGCATCTCAGACTGTAAATATTTTCAATAACAAAATTTACGATATACAAAGTAATGCAAACAGCGCAATAGATACAGGGTCAACGGCTCCTATTATTTCAGGGATAAAACTATTTTCAGCGACTTCTACTCTGAATGTGTACAATAATTCTATTTCTCTTGCTACGCAAACCGGTACTCAGACAAGAGTTATTGGTATATATCAGGGCGGAACTTCAAGTACAAACCCATGTAATATTTCTTATAACTCAGTTTATTTAGGAGGTACTGCAACAGGCTCAACGGCAAACGTAGTTTCATACGGGTTTGTAAGAATAAGCGGATTAATAACGCTAAGAAACAATATCTTTTATAATGGCAGAACAGGCGGGGGAAGAAACCTTGCTATAGCCAACCAAAGCGCAACGAACTGGAACTCGAGCTCATCAAACTATAATTTATTCGTATCGTCAAATTCTTCCCAATGCGCAGAATATACAACCTCTGCAACTCTAGACTTTGCCACTTGGAAAACAAATTCGGGCGGTGATAATTATTCTTCATACGCAACTACTGCAACGATTCCTGCAGCGAGTCTGTTCACTGCAACAGCAACAGCAGACCTTAGCTTAGTTGCTTCACAGCCTGTGGTATGGTATGCATCGGGACAAGGAACACCTGTGCTATCACCATCAATTGGTACTGATATTTCAGGAAACACAAGGTCAACTACAGTAGCAGGAGGCTCAACAGATTTAGGCGCATACAACGTAACACCTTCACTAGCTCCTCCGACTGCAACTGAAAGCGCAGCGCCGGCACCAAGCACAACAACAACATACTCTGTAGGCGGTAAGATACTGGCATCCATCAATTGGGGACCCGGCGGAACACCTCCATCATCAATGTCGCTTGTTTATTACTCGGGAACAAATCCGCCAAACTCAGCAGGATTTAATGTCGGCAATGGATACTGGAGCTTCACAGCAACAGGAGGTTCAGGATATTCTTATGATATA
This sequence comes from Ignavibacteria bacterium, assembly GCA_041859205.1. Taxonomy (GTDB): domain Bacteria; phylum Bacteroidota; class Ignavibacteria; order Tepidaquicellales; family Tepidaquicellaceae; genus JAFDZO01. The sequence goes on from JBHEKU010000088.1 coordinate 6,636, forward strand.
GTATTATACTTTGACCCTGCTCAGACAGGTACAATTCCATCGGATACAAATACAGTTATATCAAAATCTGATGACGGTGGAACTACATATAATGCTTACACTACTTACGGTACAGGCGCAGGTCAGTACGAAAGAAATTCCGCAGCTAACTATATTACAGTTTACGGTTTAACTTCATTCTCAATATTTGCTCTCAGCGACAGCGATTTACCGCTGCCTGTTGAATTAGTAGCATTTACATCATCTGTAAACAGAGATGAAGTAAAGCTGAACTGGTCAACATCAATGGAAAAAAATAATTCAGGATTTGAAATTGAAAGAAAGCCGATTGGTTCAAATCAATGGACTAAAGCAGGAAGCGTACAGGGAAGAGGAACAACAAACGAACTCACAAACTATACCTTCTCTGAAAGAGGATTAACAACAGGAAAATATAATTACAGACTAAGACAAATTGATTACAATGGAAACTCACAATACTTCAGTTTATCAAATGAAGTAAATGTCGGCGTACCGATGAAATTTGATATTAGCCAGAATTATCCTAATCCGTTTAATCCTTCTACAAAAATTAATTTTGATTTGCCGTTCGACAGCAAAGTACAAATTAAAGTATTTGATATCACAGGAAGAGAAATGACTCAGCTTGTAAATGAAACAAAGACTGCCGGATATCACACAGTGCAGTTCAATGCATCTAATATGGCAAGCGGTGTTTACTTCTATATGATAAGCGCTAACGGCGGTAACCAGTCATTTGTGAAAACAATGAAAATGGTACTCGTAAAATAGTTGTCAGTTTTTAATTATCAGCTGCCGGAAAATGGCAATTAATAGTTCTAAATTCTGAATTAAAAATTAAAAAGCCCTTGTTGAGAAATCAGCAAGGGTTTTTTTATGTCTAAAAACTGCCTCTAAATTATCACAGGAATTATCCTATTATCCTTTTTGTAGATTATATTATTGATATAACAATTTATTATGTTTTTATTTTTATTCGATTCAAAAACCACATAAAATGTTCAGTTTTGTTAGGATTTTGTTAGGATTTTTTTTAGTTTATTATATAATTAAAAATTACTAATATTGCTCATATATTCTTAAACATTAGCAATTTTAACTGATTTTAATTTTCACCAAGCAGACTTTTATTTAAAATTTTATAAATAAGTAAAATACAAATTCCCCTATTCTGTTAATCCTGCCTAAAGGGAATTCTATATTTACATTCACAAACAAATTTTTTTTTATTAAACTTAACCTCTAAGAAACATGAAAAAAATTGTATTGTTTTGTACAGTACTATTTCTATTTCTAGCCTCAAAAGGCTACTCGCAGTATCTCAC
>JBHEKU010000074.1:0-3035 GCA_041859205.1 Ignavibacteria bacterium
TTATAGTTACATCTGTATTGAACGGCTTTGAGCTTGAGATAAAAAATAAAGTTGCCGGACTTGTATCGCATATTCAGTTAAACTCGTTTGACCAGAAGGGAATTGTTGAATATCCTGCAGTTATTTCCCGGTTAAAAAATGCTTATAAAGATATAACGGGAATTTCTCCCTATGTTCAGAGAGAAGCTCTTATAAAATATAAAGATAATGTTGAAGGAATTATTTTAAAAGGTGTTGATTCAAAGACGGATATATCTACTGCTAAGAGCAGAATTGTAAGCGGCGATTATAATCTTGCTCCGATTGATACAACTTATTCAAGAATTCTCATTGGAGAAAAGCTTGCAAAGAAGCTGAATGCCGAAGTCGGCAAAAAAGTTTTTGTATTCGGATTGAAGGGAGTACCTTCACCGGTAAATCCTCCTAAGATAAAACAATTTATCGTTGCAGGAACATACGAAACAGGATTGAAAGATTACGATGATGTTGTTATTTATACAGATATGAAAACTGCGCAGAATCTGTTCGAGTTCGGTGATAACATTTCCGGAATAGAAATGAATATGAAGACGATTGATAATCTAGATGCAACTGCAACTTCTATTAATGAATCGCTTGGTTATCCTTATACCGCTAAATCTATGTTCAAAATTTTCAGAGCGCTATTTACATGGGTAGAACTACAAAAAACTCCTGCGCCGATAATTTTAAGTATGATAATTTTAGTAGCAACTTTTAATATTGTAGGGACTTTGTTAATGCTTGTTCTTGAGAAGACGAACTCTATTGGAATTTTAAAATCACTCGGTTCTAGCAACGGTGATATAATGAAGATTTTTATTTTCGACGGATTGATAATCGGCTTTGTAGGAATTATTCTGGGTAATATTATCGGAATAGGATTATGCCTGGCTGAGTTAAAATTTAAATTTTTTGCGCTGCCTGAATTCTACTATATGAAAAACGTTCCAATACTTCTACAGACTGAGTATATTGTAGCGGTCTCATTAATCAGTTTTGTATTATGCTTTCTGGCAACAACTATCCCTGCATACTTCGCATCAAAAATAAGTCCTATCAAATCACTTAAGTTCTCATAGTATATTAAAATAAAATTTGGATAAGTCACGAAAGAAAATTCAGGGGATGTTCGATGAAATCGCCGGCAAGTACGATTTTTTAAATCATCTTTTTACATTAAAGCTTGACCAGAAATGGAGAAGGGAAATTGTAAAAGAGATTAGAAAGAATAACACTCCGAAAGATTATATAATTGATTTAGCAACAGGGACAGGGGACTTATCATTAGAACTAGTAAAGTTAAATCCTAAAAAATTATTTGCAGCAGATATATCTTACAATATGCTTGCCCTGCAGAAGAAGAAGATAGAAAATCCTGCTTTAGTTATTATACAGTGCGATTCGCTTCATCTGCCGTTTGAAGATAATTCGATTGATGTAATTACAATAGGATTTGGTATTAGAAATTTTGAGTTTATGGAAAAATGCCTTGATGAAATAAACCGTGTATTGAAAAAAAACGGGCAGCTTATAATAATTGAGATGTTCAGCAATAATGATTTTAAAACGAAGCTGTTTAATTTTTATTTCGGAAAGGTAATGCCCGTAGTAGGGAACTTGATATCGGGCAGTAAGTATGCATACAGTTATCTGTATAAATCAGTATCGAATTTTTATTCAGTAAAGGATTTTGTAAGCATAACGGAGAAGTATAATTTTAAGAACTTTAAGATAAAGAATAATTTTTTGGGAGTGGTGAATACGGTATATCTTTCCAAAAAATAATTGGTTCTATTTCTTACCACTAAAGCACAAAAGTCACAAAATCTCACAAAAAATGTAAGTGCTCCCCACAAAACTGCATTATTTAGTAGGTTTTTTAGTGTTATTTAGAGTTTTTAGTGGTTTTGTGGTGAAATTTAGAGGAAAGATTTCTGCAAAATAAACTTAAAATAGCCATTGAATAAAGCTTTATTTTTTACTATATTTGTTGTTTAACAATTATTTGAATGAAGAAATTAACAGTAAAGCAGCAAGCTAAGAACTACAAGCTCACACAGCAAATAAGCGCAAAAAAGAGCCAGGGAAAGAAAAAAGATCCGTTTAAAGAAAGAGGAATTGATAAATTCATCGATTTCAGAGACGTGAGATTATTAACAAGATTCTTAAACGATCAGGGAAAACTTTTACCTGCACGTATTACAGGCTCTACTTCTAAAATGCAAAGACAGCTTACCACAGCTATCAAAAGAGCAAGACATCTTGCATTTATTCCTTTTGTGAGCGACGGAACAAAGCACTAATCTTATATAAATTTTATTTACAATCACGCCCTTGTGTCTTTACTGATGCAAGGGCTTTTTGTTTTGAATATGTATTGATAGATGTGGCTTATATCTCGTAGAGACGCAAGATTTTGCGTCTCTACATGTGTTTCAATTTGAAGCATGTAGACTAAGGTTTAAGTATCTCATTCATAAACTCCAGTTTCTTTCTGTAGTATTCCCGTGTTGTAAGTCCGTTTAAACTTTCTTTTAAAATCCTGTACTGCTCCAATGCTGCCGGATTATTTTTTAAGTATTCATAAAACTTTTGTCCTTCAGTCCATGCCGGGCTTTCTTCGTTCAATATAAATATTTCTATTTTCTTACTATCTACAAATGTATTGAAACGAGCTCTTTCCAAGGGGTAATGTCCTCTGACAGGACCGAATAATTCCTCCAAAGGATTTATCGTATTATTAAAATCTTTTTCAGGAACAGGAATGTGTATATCAATTTCATCCTGACCTGATATGCCAAGGCTGCTTGCGCCGCGATGCTCAACTATTTGCTGCTGACCTAATTTAGATTGAATTAAAGCTTTTACTGATTCAAATTTATCATTGCAGGTTGGGTCAAAAGGTACAATTGAAATGATTGATTCGTTTGATAAATTCTGAACCCACTTCTCCTGTTTTTCGGTAAGCATGTGCAGAATTATTTAGTACACTTATTCTTCTTTAAAATAATAAG
>JBHEKU010000151.1:0-3398 GCA_041859205.1 Ignavibacteria bacterium
GGCGATGGTAAACCGGATATGGTTGTGGCTAACTCAACCGGATTGTCAGTTTCCGTTTTTCTGAATACAACACCTTCAGGCACATCAACTCCTACATTTTCTGCAAGAACTGATTTTGTAGTTGGAGGCACTGCTCAAACAGTAACTATTGCTGATATAAATGGAGATGGAAAACCGGATTTGATAACTGCAAATTTATCACCCGCAACTTTTTCTGTTCTGATAAATACAACAACTCCCGGGGCATCAACCCCTTCTTTTTCAGCAAATTCAGATTTTGCAACGGCATCAATTACATCAGCAGGTGTAGTTGGAGATATTAATGGTGATGGTAAACCCGATTTAGTAGCTTCAAATAATACTACCGTTGCCGCAGTATCGGTTTTATTAAATACTACTCCTACGGGCAGCGCTACTCCAACTTTCGCCGCTAAGGTAGATTTTATACCATCAGCGCAATTTTGTCAATTTCTGGCAATCGGTGACTTAAACGGAGATGGAAAACTGGATTTAGCATTGTCATTTTCTACGCCCAATATTGTTACAGTTTTATTGAATACAACACCAACAGGCAGCGCTACACCTACTTTTTCAGCAAGAACGGATTTCACAACGGGGTCATCACCTAGAAATGTTGCAATCGGCGACTTAAACGGTGACGGAAAACCTGATTTAGCTGTTACAAACAACTCCGGTAATTCAGTATCGGTGTTACTGAATACTACATCGCCCGGCGCAAGCTCTCCTACATTTTCCGCAAGGACAGATTTCACAACGGGAACTGCCCCTTTTCCAGTATCAATTGCTGACTTAAACGGTGATGGACTACCTGATTTAGTTGTAGGAAATAATAACGCATCTTCAATTTCCGTTTTATTAAACACAACAACAACGGGTGCTTCTACTCCAACTTTTGCTGCAAAGACAGATTTCACAGTGGGAACTATACCAAGGTCGCTAACAATCGGTGACTTAAACGGCGATGGAAAACCTGATTTGGCAGTGGGAAATCAGACTACAGGTAACGTTTCAGTTTTATTTAACACTGTTTCATTGCCATTGCCTGTTGAGCTTGCATCATTTGCATCAAGTGTAAACAGCAATAATGTAACACTTAACTGGAGCACTACACAGGAACAAAATAACAAAGGATTTGAGATAGAAAGAAATTCATTCGGTGCAGGATGGAAAAAGATTGGATACGTAGAAGGACACGGTACAATAAATAGTCAACAAAATTATACATTCAAAGATAATAGTTTGAACACGGGGAGATATAGCTATCGCCTGAAACAGATAGACTATAACGGTAATTTTGAGTATTACGAGTTATCTAATGAAGTTGCCATAGGGGTACCTAATAGATACTTGCTTGCTCAGAATTACCCGAACCCGTTTAATCCTTCTTCAATTATCAATTATCAGTCAGCAATTAACAGCTTTGTTTCGTTAAAAGTTTATGACTTAGCAGGGAAGGAAGTTGCTTCATTGGTGAATGAAGTAAAAGATGCGGGATATTATAGTGTAACATTCGATGCGAAGAATTTATCAAGCGGAACATATTTTTATAAATTAAGCACAGATAAATTTTCAGATGTGAAGAAGATGGTAGTAGTGAAGTAAGAATTAATACAGAAGAGCAGTATATAAAAATGAAAGCCCGGTAAGTTTAATATTTATCGGGCTTTTTTATATTTAAAGAGAAGTGTACCGAAGAAAAAATATAAAATTTTATTCTAATAACTGTGGAGCACTAAATAAAACCCCCCCTAAATAATTTGTTCTTGAGGGGTTTATCCTGAGCTGACAGAGGGACTTAACCGCCGACCTGCTGATTACTAATCATATATTAAATTTCAATTAGTAATATATTTCCCAATTGATTATTATAAAATTTAGTACCATTTTATAAATACTGGATAATTTTATTCACAATTTTTTGTATTTCTACGTTACATCTTGTCTGATTTTATTTTGAAGTAAAATTCAATCTAAATGAAGTATTCATAAAATCTAAGTTTTGTATTCACCACATACTAAATTCTTAGATACCTATTCATAACATTGCATTTGAGTTATATATAATAGTCTTGATTAAAGTATTATGTAATTAACTAAGCATAGTTATCACTCTTTCAATTTCTGTTCCTGAAGATAAATTAATTTTTGTAGTTTTTTTATAAATTTTTCCCTTTAAAAATTTTAACAATAGCCTTATGAAGAAAAAATTTACTTTATTGGTTTTTTTTATATTTGCAATATCCCTGATTGCAAATACAGGTTTCTCCCAGCTATCCGGTGTTAAAACAATTGACAACACAATTGTAACAGGCGGGAATAACTATCAAACTTTTACTGACGCAATAAACGCATTGAACGGTTCAGGAGTTGGCGCAGGCGGTGTTACATTTGACGTGACATCAGGGCAGACTTTTAATGAAGTTCCTCCGGTATTGACAGCTACAGGAACGGCTTCTGACCAGATAATTTTCCAGAAATCAGGCGGCGGCGCAAATCCAAAAATAACACCAAATTCTCCCGGCGTTTTAAGGACAACAACATTAGGTTCAAATGCAGATGGAATTATTGTGATTAACGGAGGTGATTACATTACATTTAACGGAATTGATTTAGACGGTAATTCATCCTATACAGCAAATTTAACTGATAAATATGAATATGGTTTCTTTACTAAAAAAGTATCAGGAACAGATGCATGTAAAAACGTAATAATAAGAAACAGCACTATTACACTTTATCATAATGTTGACTCAAGCGCTGTTGCAGGAAGCGGAATTTTTATATCTAACATTTCGGGAACTGCCACAGTGACAGTAACATCTACGGGCGGAGCAAGTGAAAATCTTCAAATTTATAATAACACATTTACCGGATGTTATTCTGCTATTCAGTTAAGAGGATTTAATGATGCAGCTCCTTACTCGTTATATGACCAGAATATACAAATCGGAGTAAGCGGCGCAAATACTATCTCAGATTTTGGAAGCTCTATTAATCCTACAGGTACTGCATATGGTGTGTATGCAATTTATCAGAATGGAATCAGAATTGAAAACAATAGTATTACAAGCTTAGGTCACAATTCGACACAATGGGGAACGTTTATGTCCACTATGACAAATTCAAATATTGATATAGTCAATAATACAGTTACAATAAACAATACTTCTACCACTAGTCAGGTTGTGGGCATAGGTTTTACCACAGGAGCAACTGTAGGGACTACAAATACAGTGAACGTGAAAAGAAATACGCTTACCGGTTTTACAAGACCAGGTGCAACAACAGGAGTAACATATTTTATATACTCTACAACTCATAATCCTTTTAATTACAATGTTGACTCCAATACAATAAGCTCAAGTACATTTACTACA
>JBHEKU010000262.1:0-4407 GCA_041859205.1 Ignavibacteria bacterium
AAATAACTTTTTGTTGTAGTTTTTTAAGGTAGTAAAGAGCTTGGGAACGAACATGATTTACTAAAATCGCGTTTTTGAGTTCTATTAACAATTCAGATAGTTTTCTTAAAAGCAGCATCAAATTCAATATATTGTTGTTAAATTTGGACTTATTCACACTTTATTGCCTTTAAATTCGTTGGAAATTTGGGTAATTTATAACTATATGATGCTAGAAACCGCAAAGGAACTGGAAAAAACTGTTCTTGTATGTTATTCAAATAAAAGCGATAAAGAAAATTACCATTCAGAAGATTCACTCCTTGAATTAAAATTTCTTGCTGAAACTGCCGGCGCTGTAGTTATGAAAATGTATTATCAGTCGAATAATACTTACGATTCGCGAACCATGATAGGTAAAGGAAAAGTAAATGAGATTGCCGAATATGTTAACGATAACAAAATCGCTCTCGTAATTTTTGAGAACGAGCTTGCATTCACGCAAATAAGAAATCTTGAACAAAAAATAAAATGCAAGATTATGGATAAGTCAAATCTTATCTTAGATATCTTTGCATCCAATGCAAGAACTTCACAGGCAAAGCTGCAGGTAGAACTTGCCCAGCTTGAATATTTATTGCCAAGATTGACGCGCCAATGGACTCACTTATCGAAACAGTTCGGCGGTATCGGAGCAAGAGGTCCGGGTGAAACACAGATTGAAACGGATAGACGTCTTATCGGAACGCGTATTTCCATGCTGAAAGAGAAGCTTGTAAAAATTGACAGGCAGCAGCAGACACAATCTCAGGAAAGAAAAAATTTCTATAGAATTTCACTGGTAGGATATACGAACGTTGGAAAATCCACTTTGCTGAACTTACTTACAGATTCAGATGTTCTGGTTGAAAACAAATTATTTGCTACGCTGGATACATCTACGAGAGTATTAAGTTTTAATTCAGTAAATAAAAAAGAATCAGTTCCGAAAATTCCGAAGAAAGTGCTGATATCCGATACAGTGGGATTTATAAAAAATCTCCCGCACGGACTGATTGAATCTTTCAAATCAACTTTGGCAGAAGTAATTGAATCAGATATTCTGCTTCACGTTATAGATATTTCTAATCCGAATTTTGAAGAGCAGATTGAAGTTGTTGAAGAAACTTTAAAAGAACTTGGCGCAGATAATAAAATTATTGTGCATGTATTTAATAAAGTAGATGCGCTTGAAAACAAAGATATGATGGCAGCAGTAAAAGATAAGTATGAGCACTCAGTATTCATCTCCGCTGAAAAAGGAATGAATATAAAATATCTGATGGAGAAAATTCTTGATTTGCTTTCTCATAACAATAAAGAAACTCTGGTGAGATTAAAAGCCGGTGATTACAAAGGTCTCAGCGAGCTATACAATTTAGGCGAAGTTAAAAAAGTTGAATACCTTAAGACAATGATAAAAGTAAAAATGAATACCACTGAAAAGAATTTTGATAAAATAGAAAAAATGTACTCATAAGCAATGATAAGCAAAGATTTCTTAATGCGGCAGCTGGAAACACTGACTGAAGTAATAGCAAGGATTCTATTAAAAAAAGATATAGGTGTAAAAGATGAGATAAGAAAAGAAATTGCCAACGGATGTAAAACTTTAATCGGGTTGGATTATAACTTCATTAATAATCTTCCCGTTCAGCAGTTAGTAAGCTTCTTCAGCATTTCAGGAAAGCTCGATGTAGTAAAAACATTAATAGCGGCAAAGTTATTCAACCTTGCATCTGATGCAGAAGATAAAGAAGAGAAGGTAAAATTGAAAATAAAAGCATCTTATTTATATGATGCAATACTTTCCGATACAAACGATGACGAGTATCATGATTTAAAAATAGAAGTAGAAGCGGAATTCGAAAAAATCGATATAGAGCTCGATGCTCTTGAAACACAAAGTTAAAATTAATCCTAAACTCAATAAATAAATTTAACAAATACAACTATGGCAGCAGAAAATTACAAGGGCGTTGATTATTATCTCATAGATGACCTGTTAACCGATGAAGAAAAATCTATAAGAGATACAGTTCGTGATTTTGTGAGTAACGAAGTAATTCCTATAATTGAAAAATACAATCAGGATATGAAATTCCCTTCTGAGCTTGTGCCTAAAATGGCTGAGCTGGGGATTTTCGGACCAACTCTTCCTACCGAGTACGGTGGAATGGGAGTAAACAATGTTGCATACGGTCTTATCATGCAGGAGCTTGAGCGCGGTGATAGCGGTGTGAGAAGCTTTGCATCTGTACAATCTTCATTGGTAATGTACCCTATCTATTCTTTCGGAAGCGAAGAGCAAAAGAAAAACTGGCTGCCAAGACTTGCAAACGGTTCGGCAATTGGCTGTTTCGGGTTAACAGAGCCTGACTTCGGAAGTAATCCCGGTGGAATGATTACAAAAGCAGAAAAAGTTGACGGCGGATATTTACTGAACGGCGCTAAGATGTGGATAACAAATGGAACGGTTTCAGATGTTGCAGTTGTATGGGCAAAGCTCGATGGCAAAGTAAGAGGCTTCTTAGTTGAAAAAGGAACTAAAGGATTCTCCGCTCCGGAAATGAAAGGAAAGCTTTCACTCAGAGCATCAATAACATCAGAATTAGTTTTTGAAGATTGCTTAATCCCAGAAGAAAACATTTTACCTCTATCAGGCGGATTAAAATCACCGCTTAGCTGTTTAACACAGGCAAGATACGGAATTGCATGGGGCGTAACAGGTATGGCAATGGGATGTTACGATACGGTTTTAAATTATACGAAGAGCAGAATCATGTTCGGCAAACCGCTTGCCGCATTCCAGCTTACACAGGATAAGCTTGCATACATGCTTACAGAAATTACAAAGGCTCAGTTATTGAACTGGAGACTTGCAAAAATTAAAGATGAAAATAAATTAAGACCACAGCATGTTTCATTGGCAAAAAGAAATAACTGCGAGATTGCAAAAAATATCGCAAGTATGGCGCGTGAAATGATGGGAGCAAACGGAATACTTGATGAATATCCTATCATGAGGCATCTTAATAATATTGAATCCGTAAAAACATATGAAGGCACACATGAAATGCATTCGTTGATTCTCGGTGAAGATGTTACAGGCTTTGCAGCATTTGAATAAAATTTAATTTTTATGGAAGATAAAAGAGAATTTGTTGTTCAAAAATTTAAAAATTTTGAAGAAGCTGATAAAGCAGATAAGCTTATGTATAAAAATATGACTATGGATGAAAGATTTCAAGTTTATCTTCAACTTCGAGATACATATATAAAATTAACCTATGGAACTGATCCCGGATTTCAAAGAGTTTATTCAACTTTTAAACGAAAATAAAATTGAATATTTAGTTGTAGGCGGGATAGCCGTTATACTGCATGGTTATCCCCGTTATACAATTGATATTGATTTTTGGGTTAATCCTACAAAAGAAAACGCAAAAAAATTAATTAAGACTTTAGATTTATTTGGTTTTCATTTTGATGATTTAACAGAAGAAGATTTAGCGAATGATGACCAAATTATCCAATTGGGTTTTCCTCCAAATAGATTGGATTTAATAACCTCTGTTAACGGATTAGTTTTTAAGGAATGCTACGAAAGAAAAATTTTATATAAATTCGAAAACGATGGTCTAGTGATAAATTTAATCAGTAAAAAAGATTTAATAAAAAATAAACTGGCAACTGGTCGTTCACAAGATATTGCCGATGTAGATAATTTGCCGGATGATTAATTAAAAATTTTATTTGTTAACTTAATGTCTCATTCTCATGAAAACGAAAATACTTTTATTGTTCGCTTTATTATTTAGTTCCACAAATTTATTTGCGCATCCGTTACTCGGTACGCAGTCAGGATTTTTAAACGGTTTTTTTCACCCGCTATCAGGGCTAGACCACATTCTTGCAATGCTGGCAGTTGGTATATGGGCTGCACAAATGGGCAGAAAAGCAAAATGGATTATACCAATCACCTTCGTTGGAATTATGTCAGTCGGTGGAGCGCTTGGAATGAATAACATAAACCTTCCCTTTGCTGAAATCGGAATTCTTGTTTCAGTAATTGTGTTAGGTGTATTAATACTTGCAGGAGTAAGGTTACCTATATTAGTCAGCTCAGTGCTTGTCGGTGTTTTTGCTTTATGCCACGGACATGCGCACGGCGCAGAACTTCCGGCAGCAGCAAGCGGAGTTACGTATGCAATCGGTTTTGCTCTGACAACAATTGTGCTTCATTTGTCAGGCATAGGATTTGGTACAGCTGTAACTAAAATTGCAAACGAAAAGATTGTAAAATTCTCAGGAGCTGTAATTGCATTAATGGGATTAATCTTATCCTACAATTATTTTATACAATAAATTTTTCATTAATAATTTCTA
>JBHEKU010000141.1:0-22802 GCA_041859205.1 Ignavibacteria bacterium
TTTTCTCAAGTCATTTCTTAACTTCAATTAAACTATCCCAAGGTTTCGCTATATTCGATTTTTCAGAATATATTAATGTTAAATCAAACTTATCATTTTTTCGTAAAAAAATTTAGATTAATAAAACAATCATTTAGCCACAAAAAATTTTAAAAGGTTGAAAATTTTATATCTGTAAAAACAATATTTGCCACTTATGGTTACATTTGACTGTAACCTTAATTTCAAACAATAAACGCCCAAATGAAAAAATCACCGGGCGTTTACTATAAAATAAAAAAAAATCGAGATGGGATTTTTTAAAAAATAGCTACAAGACTTTTCTTCCCTGAATGAGACGAATGATTACAACAATTACAGCTATTACTAATAAAATGTGGATGAAGCCGCCCATTGTGTACGAGCTTACAAATCCGAGTAACCAGAGAACAATGAGTATAACTGCGATTGTCCAGAGCATTTTAACCTCCCGGTTTTTTAATTTATTAAAATTTTTAAAACTGGGGTTTGATGTAACTTAGTTGAATTGAACGGGTTTATCAATGGCACTAAGAATGTCATCCCGTGCTTGACACGGGATCCAATCAGTCCTTATTCCAATGCTCCAGCGTTGGAACGTTTTCATTTCACTTAGTATGAAACTTCGTTTCATCATTCTTTTTTTCTTGATAAAAAAAGAACCAAAAAAATCAAGGCTTCTATAAATTTCCCTAAAAATTACTCCGAAAGTCTGCTCGAAAAGAACTCGTCCGATTTCATCGGACTCAAACAGCTTTTCTCGCGACGACTGTTCTCGTAATTTTCTTAACGGAAAATTTATAAGGCCGGGCTATCCTTGTGTTTGCTTGCATTCGTGTGAGTTCTTCTCCCCTCTCCCGCTAAAGCGGGACTTGATAATTGGTAGCTTTCTAAGGAGAGGGTAGGGGGCGGTATCAAAATTGAGTGTGATTGATCAAGTAGACCAACAACGGCTAACGGCTAAAAAAGTTAAGAAGTCTGATTCCGCTACTGCGAAAAACACATTTCTACCATTGCTGGATAACAATACCAATTTGACCGTCCATCAGCGCAAATTCTTTTGCGCCCCATGGCCTCAAGGTAACTTTACTAAGATTCGGATGTAACAGCTCGGGATATTTTGATTCTACTCTTTTATAAACTTCTTCAATATCGTTTGTCACGAGTCTGAATTCAGGATTATCTTTTTCAGCATACTCTTTGTTTTGAAAAAGATTTACACGCAATCCGTCTTTTTCAACTACATAGAATATATTATGAGGACTTAATTCACTGTGTGTAATGCTAAACTCAAGACAATCGACAAATGTTTTAAGTCCGGATTTTATATCCGTATAAAAAATATTAGGTACTAATTTTGTAAATTTCATGCTTTCAGTTTTTATAGGGACAAATTAAAAAAAGCGCTGATGAAAAACAACTATACTCCGGACTAAGTTTAGAGCACAATGTATGTCATCCCCGCGAAGGCGGGGATCCAATCATAATCCATAGCGAAGCTGTCGCTTCTGTTCTTTTTTTCTTGATAAAAAAAGAACCAAAAAAATCAAGGCTTCTATAAATTTCCCTAAAAATCACTCCGAAAAGCGGGCTACGACGTAAACTCGCTTCGCTAACGCTCGCTCAGACATACGTCTCGCCTCGCTTGTTCTCGTGATTTTCTTAACGGAAAATTTATAAGGCCGGATTATGGGGAAGTTTAATCTGTTCCCCTCCTTAACAAGGAGGGGGTAGGGGTGGTTTAATGTGGAATTGGACAACGTTCTTCATATCCTTGTGGTTGTTGGTCATCCGTCTAAGCGGACAACAACGAGGGGATATATCCAACTATGTCCAAATTACTTTTGAATATAAATTGTATAAAATGTATATTACATAACTTTGTAACAGTTAAATCCTATGAAAACAAAACTACTTATTTACATTTTTTGTATTCATGCATTAATACTGGTTTTTTCTTCAAATGCATTTTCTCAACCCGGATTCTCCGATAAAACAGATTTTGTAACAGGCACAAGCCCTCAATCAGCTGTAAGCGGTGATTTTAATGGTGACGGCAAACCTGATTTAGCTATCGGTAATTACGATGCAGCTTCTGTTTCTGTTCTATTAAATACAACAACTACCGGTTCTACAACTCCGACTTTTTCCTCTGTAACTGATTTTACTTCCGGTACACGTCCCAGATCAATTCAAGCTGAAGATATTAACGGAGATGGTAAAATTGATATCTTAGTCGTAAACAATTCTTCGAACACATTTTCAGTTTTACTTAATATAACAACTACCGGTGCAGCTGTTCCAAGTTTTTCAGCAAAGACAGATTTTACTACCTTAAGCGCTCCTAATTTTATAGCCCTCGGAGATTTAAATGGAGATGGTAAACCTGATGTTGCTGTTACTGATGGAGGAGACTCGAAAGTTTCAGTTTTTATAAATACAACTACAATCGGCTCAGCAACACCGACTTTTACCGCCAAAACTGATTTCAATACAGGTGTTATTCCGCGTTCTGTTTCAATAAGAGATTTAAATGGAGATGGTAAGCCAGACTTAGCGATACCAAATTATTCTCCTAATACAATTTCTATTTTATTAAATACTACTACTATAGGCTCATCTACTCCTACTTTTACAGCTAAGTTTGATTTTGGTATAGGAAACTTTCCATTTTGTGCAGTTACCGGTGATATAAATGGAGACGGCTTGCCGGATTTGGCTTCAATTAATTCAGGTGGAGGTACAATTTCCGTTTTACTAAATACTACTACTGTCGGGTCGTTATCACCTTCATTTTCTGCTAAAACAGATTTTGCCGTCGGAAGCTCTCCAAATGCAATTTCTATCGGAGATTTTAATGCAGACGGTAAACCGGATTTGGCAACATCGAACCGTACTGCCAATACGGTTTCAGTTTTACTGAACACAACAACTCCGGGTTCCGCAACTCCAACTTTTACTACTCAGTCTGAATTTATTGTAGGAAATTCTCCTTACTTTACAGTTATAAAGGATTTCAATGGTGATGGAAAGCCGGATTTAGCAGCTGCAAACAATGGTTCAAATTCGATTTCAGTTTTACTTAACACAACGACGCTCGGCGTTTCGCCTGCTTCGTTCTCTTCAAAGACAGATTTTGCAACAGGCAATATACCTCTAGCACTTTCAATTGCAGACTTAAATGGCGATGGAAAACAAGATATGGTAACTAGTAATTATGGTTCAAACTCAGCGTCAGTTTGCTTTAATACAACTTCGCCGGGAGCATCAACTCCAGCATTTAGCGCGCATACGGATTTTACAACTGGAAGTACACCGGTTTTTGTTTCAACCGGTGATTTTACCGGTGATGGAAAGAAGGATATAGTTACAGCTAATATTGGTTCAAATAATATTTCAGTTTTATTAAACACAACAGCTCCGGGCGCATCAACTCCAACATTTTCTGCAAAGACGGATTTTACTACCGGCTTTATACCATATTGGCTATCAGTCGGCGATTTGAATGGTGATGGCCGACCTGATATAGCAGTGGCAAATAATAGCTCGGGTACAATTTCAGTTTTTTTAAACACCACTACACCCGGAGCAGGGACTCCTTCGTTTTCAGCCAGGACGGATTTCACAGCAGGATCAGGGCTTAATTCAGTTGAGTTGGCAGATATAAACGGCGATGGAAAACCTGATATGGCAGGGGCAAACTTAGGGGGGAATAATGTTTCAGTTTATATAAATACAACAACTCCTGGAGCATCAACTCCGACTTTTACTGCGAAGACAGATTTTACCACAGATACGCAGCCGTATTCAGTTTATATGGGAGATATAAATGGCGATGGGAAACCGGATATGGCTGTGACAAATCAGGGGTCAAATTCCGTCTCAGTATTTTTAAATACAACAACTCCCGGTTCAACAACACCAACATTCAGCGCTAAGGTGGATTTTGCAACCGGTGTTTCCCCCCAGTCAGTAACATTAGCCGATTTAAACGGAGATGGTAGGAAAGATATTTTAAGTTCAAATTTAACTGGAAACAGTTTATCAATCTTGATAAATACAACAACTCCCGGCGCATCAACGCCGACCTTTGCAGCGAAATCAGATTATATTTCAGTTGGTTCCCTTAATTTTAGCACAGTCGGCGACTTAAATAACGATGGAAAACCTGATATTGCATCAAACTTCACTACAACTGATTTTTCAGTAATATTGAATACAGCTACTTATCCTTTACCTGTTGAACTTTCATCATTTACATCAAGTGTAAATAGTAATAATGTTACTTTGAACTGGAGCACCGTTCAGGAGCAGAACAATAAAGGGTTTGAGATAGAAAGAAATTCATTCGGTACAGGATGGAAAAAAGTTGGATATGTTGAAGGACACGGTACTATAAATACACAACAAAATTATACATTCAATGATATTGCATTACAAACGGGAACATATAACTATCGTCTCAAACAAATAGATTATAACGGTAATATTGAGTATTACGAGTTATCTAATGAAGTTACTTTAGGGGTTCCTTCAAAATACTTGCTTGCTCAGAATTACCCGAACCCGTTTAATCCTGTTACGCGGATAAATTACGAATTACCAATTACGAATTACGTTTCGATAAAAATATTTGATATTACCGGGAAGGAAGTTGCAAACCTGGTGAATGAAGTGAAAGATGCAGGATATTACTCTGTATCGTTTGATGCGAAGAGTTTATCAAGCAGCACATATTTTTATAGGCTCAGCACAGATAAATTTAGTGATATTAAGAAAATGGTAGTGGTAAAGTAGAAAGTTTATAAAGTAGAATGTTTGTAAAGTAACTCTGTTCCCCTCCTTAACAAGGAGGGGACAGTCACATCTCTCCCATGCTGCTTACTCACAACCCTCAAATCAAATCCCCCGTTTCTTCATTGAAATTCGCCCTTAATTTTGGTATTTTTAAGTCTGTTTTTTAATTTTTTTTCTAATAATACAATCCTTATTTTACCCTCGTCACATCTTTGACTTCACCAAAAGTAAAATGATAAGGATTACTATATCAGTTTTTAAATAAGAAAAAGTTAAAAAGTTATTGCAAAGTTTAATCATAGAAACTTACAAAACACCCCGTAGATTTTAAATAATAATTATAATATAAAAGGAGAAACAAATTTAATGAAAAAAATCGGCATACTGTTCGGACAGGAAAAGACATTTCCTCAGGCATTTGTGGATAGAGTTAACTCGAAAAACGTTGACGGCATCACAGCAGAGTTTGTAAACATAGATAAAGTTATGCAGGGCGAGCCTTGCGGATATGATGTTATCATAGATAGAATTTCACAGGACGTTCCTTTCTACCGAGGCTTTTTGAAGAACGCAGCTATGAGCGGAACAGCAGTGCTGAACAATCCTTTCTGGTGGAGCGCCGATGAAAAGTTTTTCAATAACGCCCTTGCTACAAAGATTGGCGTGCCGGTACCGAAAACCGTTCTCCTTCCATCAAACGAATTACCACCTGATACAGCAAACGAGTCATTCAAAAATCTTGCATTCCCTCTTGACTGGGAAGGCATGTTCGATTACATCGGCTTCCCTGCTTACTTCAAACCTTTTGCAGGCGGCGGATGGAAAAACGTTTATCAGATTACAGATATGGAATCATTCTTCAAAGCATACAACGAAACCAAACAACTTGTTATGATGCTTCAGGAAGAAATTAAATTTGATTCATACTTCAGATGCTACTGCATAGATAGAACCGATATAAAAATTATGCACTACGAGCCGCGCAATCCTCATCACTTAAGATACGTTGCAAACTTCGATGTAAGCCAGGAGCTGCTCGATACAATAAAAGATTATGTACTAAGAATTAATAACGGACTCGGATACGATTTCAACACAGTTGAATTTGCAGTAAGAGACGGAATCCCGATTGCGATTGATTTCTGTAACCCTGCACCTGATGCCGATAAAGCTTCAGTCGGTGAAGAAAATTTTGAGTGGGTAGTAGAAGCAGCTGCTAACATGGCTATAAGAAGAGCACAGAACCATAAAGACGGTCAGAACAATTTGACATGGGGAACGTTCATAAAGAACTTTGCTAACGATGGCGCAGTGAATGCAGAGAACGTTCACGGCAACACTGAAGGCGGCGGAGCAAAAAAAAAAGCTAAAGCAGTAAAGAAGAGTAAATAGTATTGAGTAGTGTGTATTGAGTAATGCGTCATAAGAAAAGTCAGAACTTGTAGAGACGCAAAATTTTGCGTCTCTACGAAATAAAGAATAGCAATACACGTTTTAAAATTCTGAATTCATAATTCTGAATTTTGAATTCCCGATGTTTTTCTTATCTTATCAGATAAGAATTTTTAAAATAAAAATTACCCCGTTATGAAAAGCAAGCTTTTCACTTTAGGAATAGAAGAAGAATTTCAGGTAATTGACCCTGTGACACGCGAACTGAAGTCGCACATGAATCAGATAGTGACGACAGGGCAGTCGAAACTGGCTGACCAGATAAAACCGGAAATGCACCAGGCAGTTGTTGAAGTCGGTACTATAATCTGCAGCGATATACATATGGCGCGCGAGGAAGTTTCTAAGTTAAGAAGAGATATATCGGAAGTTGCGAAAGAATCGGGGCTGAGAATTGCAGCAGCGGGAACGCATCCGTTCTCTCACTGGAAGGACCAGGAAATTACCGACCATCCGCGCTACCACGAAATATTAAATGAGATGCAGGAGACTGCAAGAGCGAATTTAATTTTCGGTCTGCACGTACACGTCGGTATTGATAACAGGGAAACAGGCTTGCAGCTTATGAATGCTGCGAGATATTTTCTTCCGCATATATTTGCGCTGAGCACAAACTCACCGTTCTGGCTGGGAAGAAATACAGGTTTTCATTCTTACAGAACAAAGGTATTTGATAAATTTCCGCGCACAGGCATTCCGGATTTCTTTTCAAGCCTTGCTGAGTACGAAAGCTATGTAAACGTTCTTATAAAAACAAAATGCATCGATAATGCTAAGAAGATATGGTGGGATATAAGACTGCATCCGTTCTTCGATACGCTTGAGTTCAGAATATGCGATGTGCCAATGACAGTGGATGAAACAATCTCTCTTGCAGCAATAATGCAGGCAGTGATTGCAAAACTTTACAAACTACTAAGAGCAAATTTAGGATTCAGAATTTACAGACGCGCACTTATCATGGAAAATAAATGGAGAGCTGCAAGATACGGAATACACGGCAAGATGATTGACTTCGGAAAAGTTGAAGAAGTGGATTATAAATTTTTAATGCACGAGCTTGTAGGATTTGTAGATGATGTACTTGGTGATCTGGATTCGAGAGAAGAGGTTTACAATATTTTTAAGATAATGGAAAACGGAACAGGCGCCGACAGGCAGCTTAAAGTTTACGAAGATACAAAGGATTTAAAGAAGGTTGTAGATTACATTGCAGATCAGACTGTAAAAGGATTATAATTTTTCACAATAATAATTTTTACGTTACGAACGAGGACGTTCGTAACGAGAACATTTTAATAACTCCCTAAATATTTTATGAGTCAAATGGAAATTAACACGGAAGTTGACGCAGACCTTTTGCCGGGCGCATATAATGCAATTAATGTTTGCTTAAGACTTAAACCGGAAGAAAGAATTACTATCATTGCAGATAACGATGCTGCTGATATTGCAAGGGCTATGGAACACGAAATTAAAAAAGTAGGAGCAGAATACAGCACCTTTATAATTGAAGATTATACTCCGAGACCAATACCGGGAGACCTGCCGCAGGTTATTCTTGATGATTTAGCAAAATCACAGGTAAGTATTTTTGCTGCAACACCGAAAATGGGTGAGCTTCGCTCGCGCGCCTCTATGACTTACGTTGTTGACGCTCATAAAATAAGACACGGCCACATGGTAAACATCAATAAGCAGATCATGATGGAAGGCATGAGAGCCGATTTTATCAAAGTAGATAAAATCAGCCAGCGCTTAATAGATATAGCAAGCAAAGCAAAAATTATAAAGCACACATCAGATAACGGTACAGATATAACTGCAGAATTCGTTCCTGAATTAAAATGGCTGAAGACATCGGGAATTATTTCCGTTGATAAGTGGGGTAATCTTCCCGGAGGCGAAATTTTCACTTCACCGTGGAATGTTAACGGAACGTTTGTAGTTGACGGAGTAGTAGGTGATTACCTCTGCCAGAAATACGGCGACCTTCTGCACACTCCACTCACAATTGAAATAAAAGATTCACGCATATCGAAGATGACATGCGACAATAAAGAATTGCTTGAAGAGTTCACAGCATATACAATGACAGATGAGAACAGTAACAGAGTAGGTGAATTTGCAATCGGCACTAACATTGCCTGCAAAAATGTAATCGGCAATATTTTACAGGATGAAAAGCTGCCTACTATACACATGGCATTCGGACATCCTTACTCTGCACATACAGGCGCAAAGTGGAGCTCAACAACTCACATAGACTGCGTAAGCATTAAAAACAGCATCTGGTGTGATGAAATACAGGTGATGGATAAAGGCGTATTCATGCCGGTAATATCAGAGGGGATACTATAATTGAGAATAAGAATCTTCACTATTTTGTTCATGTTATTTTTTTTGATTTCAGGGTGCAATAAAAACAGTGACGTTGCGGTTACTCCTTCAACTGAAGGAAATAGTAATCCTAACGCACCCTCAAATCCAATTCCTTCTAACGGTGCAGTAAATGTTTCACATTTCGGAATTACTTTACGTTGGTCATGCACAGATCCGGATGAAAATGATACATTAAGATATGACGTAAAGTACGGCACAACAAATAATCCTACAACACTTATTACAAGCAATATTTTAAATACTTCGGCAGATTTAGGAACAACAGATACTAGCATTACGATATTCTGGAAGGTAACGGCAAAAGATAATCACGGACTAAGTAAAGATGGCCCGGTATGGAGCTTTACAACAGGACATTGATTTACAAAATGGAACTAACAGAAAAAAACCGGTATTAAAATAAAAAAGTTATTATAGAGAAATTTTTACAGAGAATTTTTAAACCAATTAACTTCTCTTACCAATTATGAAAAAAATAATTGCTCTTAAAACTTTTTTTATTTTTTCCTTCCTCGCTATTATTATCACACTTAACGGATGCTCAAACGATATTACTAACTCAAACTTGGGAGGGGTAGAATATTCCATAAGCGCTGTTAGTTATTCAGACAATCATTTTTTTCTGGATACAGCTTATAAAAGTAATTTTAAAGATTTTTCAATTGATGGCACTCTTGATAATGCTGAAAATATTGCAAGACAGGTTTCCAATGAAAATTTTGAAGTCTGGGTTCAGACAAGTAACACTACTGCTGACAGAAGATTTGCTTCACTCTTAATTGATTTACCTCCATTACCTGCAAGTGGTGATTATAACTCTTCTTATTACGAACCCCAATACATGCAGGGCAAAAGATATTTCGGAATTTTTCGGAAGCTTAATTCTTCTGACTACATAATAAATCAGCAGGCAGGTTATGTAAGTTTAAAAACTAATGTATATGAAAATGATTATATCGGAGTTTCGTATAAGGAGATTGGTACAGGAAAAACTTACGGAACAAATTCTATAACATTTACACAAGATACTCTCGTATTAAAAATGATGAGGGCAGGAAGTGTAAACCCTGCTACTGATACAGTTGCATGGGCAATGAAAATGAAAAATATTTACCGGATTCCTGTTTCAGGCATAATTCAAACCGGATTTGAGTTTAAGCCTTACTATGTAAATCCTTTAACACTTCTTCCTTCAGCATATTTACCCGGAGACGGACCACTTATAGAAGCTTTGGGGTTAGGTCAATATTTACCTCCTGACATAACTATTTTTAATTACATACCGGGAAGGACGGTAAACCCTGAAACAGGTGACATAATCTTTCCTACATTAGAGCCGTTTAATACAACAGTAATTAATGCGTCAGGAGGAGACACTTCACTAGCTTTTAAAGATCTATATACCAAATTAAAATCAGAGGCTTATATCTCACCTAAGGCAAACCTATATTGGCTTAGAGGAAAAGTAATAAGCCCCGGCAGTATTGCGCAATAAAATAAAATATCATGATAAAAGAACTCAGAGAGAAATACATCAAAGAATTTACACAGGAAAAATACGAAGCCTTTGTGAAAGATATAAATTCAGAATACAAACCTATTGAATTTAAAATTTCGGAAACTCCTGTTTTTATTCCTGCAGAGCTTCGAGATGAACTTTCCAATGCATGCATAGATATTCTGAATTTTCTAAAATCTGCTGAGTTTAAAGAGCTTTCTGCAAACGCTATTCCTCCCGGACTTGAAGTTCCAAACCAGGGAGAACACGCCGAGCTTCTTGCAATTGATTTCGCTGTAACAAAAGATGATAACGGTCATTATCTCCCGCAGTTAATTGAGCTGCAGGGCTTTGCATCTTTATTTTGCTATCAGGAGCTATTAGATATGAAGATGCGCGCACACTTTGATATTCCTGAAGATTATACTCACCGCTTTCGCGGACTTACCCATGAAACATATCTTGAGAAACTAAAGAAAACACTAATCGGAGATGAAAATCCGGAGAATGTGATATTACTTGAAATAGAACCTGAACATCAAAAAACTGCAATTGATTTCTGGGCTACGCAGGACTGGCTGGGAATAACTCCGGTTCACATAGGAGATATTACCAAAGAAGGAAAGAAATTGTATTACATGAAGGACGGCAAAAAGACTCAGATAAAAAGAATTTATAACAGAGTAATTTATGATGAATTAAAAAACAGAAAAGATTTACAATATAACTTTAAAATAAGTGAAGACCTTGATGTAAAATGGATTGCTCATCCAAACTGGTTTTTTAAAATCAGTAAATATATCCTGCCGTTCATAAAAAGCAAATATGCGCCTGAGTGTATATTCTTAAGCGAGCTTAAAGAAATGCCTGGTGACCTGGAAAATTATGTTCTGAAACCGCTGTTCTCTTTTGCAGGTGTCGGAGTTATATTCGATGTAAAGAAAGAAGATATCGAAAACATAAAAGGCGCAGACAGAGAAAATTTTGTTCTACAGAAAAAAATAGTATATGCTCCCGTAGTGGAAACACTTGATGACCCTGCTAAAGTTGAAATAAGGATTTTATTTTTATGGAATGAAGGCGAAGAACCTGTGCCTGTGATCAACTTAGTAAGAATGGGTAAGGGAAAAATGATGGGTGTGGATTTTAATAAAGGAAAAACGTGGGTAGGTTCAAGTATTGGGTATTTTCCGAAGGGATAGAATTGTTTTTCAATTAGACAAATTTAACCTGACAGGTTTTTAATCCTGTCAGGTTTTTTTGTTATATAAAGTTATATTTAGACCTCCCCTTGTCCCCCTCCTTATAAAGGAGGGGGAAGAATCACTAGGTAGAGACACAAAATCTTCTGTCTCTACAACAACAATTATTCCCACTTAAAAGTCTTCGCAGCTAATAAATAAATAACAACTCCCCAGCCGACTAAAACTAAAATATCGTTTCCAACTGCAAATAAACTTGCACCTTCGAAAGCAATCTTTCTCAATGCTTCATTCAGATAAGTAAGCGGCATCACTTTGGCAACAGGCTGCAGCCAGTCAGGAAAATTTGATATAGGGAAAAAGGTACCTGAAAGCAAAAACTGCGGAAGCGTAATTAAGTTAGCAATAGGAGGCACAGCATGTTCATTCTTTGCGATTCCGGAAACTAAAAATCCGAAACCAAGAAAAACTATCAATGCTATCACTGAAAGAATTATCATATTTAAGAAAGTAACAAAGCCGTTTACAAGGGTAAATCCAAAGACTAAATTACCTATGATAATTATGATTACCGCACTGACTACGGAAAAAATTAATCGCGCCAAAGATTCACCCAATATAATATAAATTCTTTTTATCGGTGTGGCAAAAAATCTTTTCAGCACAAATGTCTGACGAAGATTGATAAATACGAATGCAGTTCCGAATATCCCTGCACTAAGCAGAGAGAAGCCAAGCTGCCCCGGCAGAATAAAATCTATTGTTTTATATTTCCTTCCTTCAACAATCTGTTCATTCAATCTAGCAAGAGGAACATCCATATTAAATTTCGAAAGATTTATTTTATCCACCACATCATTCAGAATCATTTTTATCACACTGCCTCTATCTAAAGAGGCGGAACTTGTTTTTAAAGTTACATTATAGGATGGTTTGTTATCAACAAATCCTTTTGAGATACTTATCACTCCGTCTATTTGTCCTTTTTCAAGTTTTGTTTTCAGTTCTTCATCGGAAAAATCTTTTTTAAGTTTAATTGTCTTTATATTCTGAATAGATTGGATGATTGGATTATCCATATCGGAATTTTTCTCTACTGCGAGATCCACTGAAAATCCGCCGCCGCCTATAAATCCAAACACAACAATAAATATCAAAGGAAAAAGGAGATTGAAAACAATTGCCGAAGGATTTCTTGTCATTACTTTTAAGCTTGCTGTTGAAATTGCAAGCATTGCTCTTATCTGACTATATTTTTTTTCCATTATTCTTCCCTTAATTCCTTTCCAGTCAAATCTATAAATACATCTTCAAGTGTTGCCTCTTTTACAGCTGTGTTTCTTTTAAAACCTTTTTTTATCAGGTGGTCAATTAGATTTGCAGGAGTATCAATTGTAATTATTTTTCCTTTATCTATAATTCCAACCCGTTCACACAAAACTTCTGCCTCATCCATATAGTGAGTTGTAAGCAGTACTGTAGTTCCTTTGCTTTTTATATCGGTAATCAGGTCCCATAGATTTCTCCGCGCCTGTGGGTCGAGTCCTGTTGTAGGTTCATCAAGAAAAATTACCTTTGGTGAATTTATCAGAGTAGTTGCAATTGAAAATCTCTGCTTCTGCCCGCCGGAAAGCTCTTTAAATTTTGCCTTCGCTTTTTCGCGCAGATCAACAAGGTCAAGCATTTCCAAAGGTTTTACGTTAACGTTATAAAGTCCTGCAAATAAGCTAAGCAACTCTGTTAAGGTAAGGTTAGGATAATATCCTGCTGCCTGAAGCTGAACTCCTATAATACTTTTTATTTCATTGGGAGATTTATCAAGCGAAAGTCCGCAAACATTAACTTCTCCTGAAGTTTTCTCGCGGAGAGTCTCCATTATTTCGAGCGTGGTTGTTTTGCCTGCGCCATTAGGACCAAGCAGTCCGAATATTTCACCTTCCTTCACTTCGAATGAAATTCCGTCAACAGCAACTAAGTCGTCGTATTTTTTAACGAGGTTCTTTACCTCAATTATATTGCTCAAGTTAATTTTTAGATTGCATTAAAATACAGTTTAAAACAAAAAAGGTTAAGAGAAATATCTTAACCTTAAAAAATGATGTAAAATATTTTAATTCTTGAAAATTATTGCATTTCAATTTCTCATTGAATTCCAAATTTTCTTTTTTGATTTTCTTCACTGCAATTCAATATTAAAAAAATAGACAGACAATATTATGAGAATAGCTATAACAGGCGCACACAAGGTCGGTAAAACTTCATTAATCAATGAACTGCGGGAAGCTCTTCCTGATTATGAGTTTAAAGCGGAAGCTTATTACGAATTAGAAGAAAAAGGATTTAGTTTTTCTGAAGTACCTACCGGCGCAGAATATATGGCATTACTTAAACACTCAATTGAGCAAATTACTTCAAGTGAAGGTAATGTAGTTTTTGACAGATGCCCGGTCGATATACTCGCGTATATTCAGGCAGAAGATGAACTTGATAGCTCTGATTTACAATCATGGTATAGTAAAGTTAAGGAAGTGATGAAGGAGATTGATATTTTGGTTTTTATACCTGTTGAAAAACCGGATTTAATTGGCTGTGCGAAATCTGATTTGCCTAAGCTGAGACTTATTGTTAATGAGATACTTTGTGATTGGGTGAGGGATTTTAATTTAAATTCAATTGAAGTTACCGGCACACTCTCTGAGAGAAAAGATCAGGTGATAAATCAGATTTCAAAAATTAAATGGTGATTTGAGTTAGAATTACAGAGACACTCCGTACGTTGTCTCTGTAATTCTGATATAAAGTTCACATGAAATTAGTATGTATTATTCAAGCATTGTCTTCAGCATCCAGATAGTTGTTTCGTGGTAATTAATTCTTTCAATCAATAAATCCTGTGATGGTTCATCGTCTGCGGCTTCGGCGGCTTTGAATGCTTCCTTTGCTGTCTTCACAACTTTTGCATGGTCTTCGGCTAATATTCTTATCATCTCTGTTGCCTTCGGAATTCCTTTATCTTCTTTAATGGATGCAAGCTTTGAAAACTCAGTGAGTGTACTTGGCGCATCGCTATCGAGCGAGCGGATTCTTTCTGCAATGATATCGGTTGATGTCCACAATGCATTGTATTGTTCTTCGAACATAAGGTGTAGAGTTCTGAACAGCGGTCCTCTTACATTCCAATGGAAAGTGTGTGTTTTAAAATAAAGTAAAAATGTATCTGCAAGAAGCTTTGATAAGCCGTCTGCTACTTTTTTGCTGTTGTCCGGGGTTTTTAACTTTGCCATAATTTTGTTTATGAATTTTTATAGATTTTTAAAATTAGTATTTGAAATTGAAATCGTCGTCGTACTCGCCGTAGCCTTTTTCCTGTGTGAACATGCTTCCGACCATATCTTTATAAGATACGATTGAATCTATATCATCCTTTGCGATTTTAGAGCTCTGGTGCAATCCGTCTAAAACAAATTCCATCAATGAGGCAAGTTCGAATTCAGTTTCATAATACTGTGAATATTTCTTTACAAATTTTTCAAGTCCATCGACTTTTTTCAGTTCTTTAAAATAATCCTTAAAACTCATATCATCTTTTATGTTAATCTTACCGCCGTACTGGAACCACTCAATTATCTCTGCATAAACATCTTCCTGCGGCTTATCTGTTTTTTTTCTTTTTTGAAGCGGGTCAGGGAAATATTTTCTGAATATTTCTCTCACTGCTTTTGAAAGCAATGCCTTCGATACTTTTATCGCGCCTTCCTGCTCGCCTTCAAAAACCAACTCCATTTTTCCCGTCATGCCGGGAAGTATTGCATTTATATCGCAGACTCTCAGGTAAATATCATCTTCGTTATTTACAATAGCACGTCTCTCTGCATTACTAATAAGATTTTCCATAGAAGAAATTGTAAGCCTTGCGCTTACGCCTGACTTCTGGTCAACAAACTCGCTCACCCTTGCCTGCATAGCCGTCATTTCAATTATCTCTTTGAAGTAATGGGGAACAGTTACTTTGCCGTCACTTCTTTTTATCCATGAGTACGTATCGGTTATTTCTATTCCGTCCTCAAGATTTTTCGGATAGTGTGTAATTATTTGCGAATCTATTCTGTCTTTCAGCGGAGTAATTATATTTCCTCTGTTAGTATAATCTTCAGGATTAGCAGTGAATACCATCAGCACATCAAGAGGTATGCGGATATTAAATCCTCTTATCTGAATATCTTTCTCCTGCATAATGTTCAGCAGCCCGACCTGTATTCTGGGCTGTAAATCGGGAAGCTCATTGATAACAAAAATTCCTCTGTTCGTTCTCGGGATAATTCCGAAGTGAATAGCTCCTTCGTGGGAATAATGCAGCCGCTGGTTTGCAGCTTTGATTGGGTCGATGTCTCCGATTAAATCGGCAATGTTTACATCGGGAGTTGCAAGCTTTTCGCTGTAGCGCTGTTCGCGGGTAATCCATTCAATTTCTGTTTCATCACCCATTTCTTCTATCATATCAACTGCGTGTTTAGATATCGGGTGAAAAGGATTATCATTTATTTCCGAGCCTTTTACTATAGGAATATATTCATCCAGCAATGAGGTGAGCATTCTTGCCATTTTAGTTTTTGCCTGACCGCGTAGGCCAAGCAGAATAATATCATGCCTTGCAAGTAGCGAGTTCATCACTGAAGGAACTACCGTATTTTCGTATCCGATAATTCCTTCAAAGATTGTTTCTTTATTTTTTATTTTTTTGATAAGATTATTTCTTATCTCATCTTTTACAGTATGTGTTTTATACCCGGCTTTTTTCAGTCCGCCGAGAGTTTTTATGTCGGTTAATTTCATTAAATAAAAAGTTTTTAAAGGGTTCAAAATTGACAACCGCCATATACAACCATCTTTAAAATAAAAGAGTTTCTTTTTGCTTTATTTTGCAGCATTTACCCGTTAAATTGAATATACGAGTTCAGCATTTCAATCTTCTCTTCTTTTTCCTGCATGTCATGGTACATTATATCCCTTATAGAAAGAATGCCGATTAAATCGGTGCCCTCTCTTATCGGGATGTGGCGGATGTTTTCCTGCTTCATTATCTGCAGGCAGTACTCAGGTGTATCGTGCGCCTCTACTAAAATTACTCCTTTAGTCATTACATCGTCTATAAGAGTAGTTTTTAGGTCAAGCTCCTTAGCTGCGCAGCGGCGGAGCAAATCTCTTTCGGAAAAAATCCCTACTAACTTATTGCCGTCTGCAAGAACAGGCACTGCTCCGACGTTGTGCATATCCATAAATCTTGCAACGTCAAAAACAGACATTCCCGCTTTCACAAAGTGAAGACGTTCTTGTTTGATTAATTCTTTCAGGCTTGCCATTTATACCTCCTTGAATTTTTAAATTAAAAAAATAATTCTCATTTAACAAGATATGTAAACAGGATTGAGTTATATCATTTTGTAAATAAAAAAATCTTTTGTATTTGGTGAATCAAGCCGAGTACAAAACTTTAACAAAATCTCGCAGGGGGCTGAACTTTTAAAAGAAAAGAGAAAGGATGCAACTGAATAAGAGTAAAGATAATTTTTGTAATAAACTAAGCAAAATTTTAGGGGAAATGATTTTATTTTCTTTTATAAATTAATAAATAAGATTTGTACGCTGAAAAATCTGAATTCACAGCGTAAAATAAGTTTTCATTCACTTTTCCAAACTTAAGATAATCATTAGGCGGCCCCTTCTCTAAACTCCATCTTGAACCATTCCAATGAAAAAAGGAATATAAATAATGCGTTTCATGATTTATATAGTTACCTTTTATAAATAAGTCATCAAATGAATTTCCAATCATATTATTGAATGCTGAAAATTGTGTCTGAATTCTGGGGATAAAGACTCCCTCCTGAAATTCATAGATTTTATTCCTGCTATATCCTCCGAAAAAATTACCCGGTACTGCAAGTATAGTTTCATCCAAATAAAGGTTTGTACGGAATTCATAAATTTTTTCAAATTGATTGCCCCTGAATTCATAAATATAGTTTCTGAATACAGTATCAATTTCTTTATTAAAATAATACGACCATAAACGAAGGCGGTTCTGGCTGTCATAAAAAATATCCATAGATAACATTAATGAATCTTCAACTGGATACGAAGTCAGCTTTGAACCATCGAACTTGATAATCTGTCCGATGCATGCCAGCCATATTTCCGTCGGGCTTTTATAATATGCAGTTGATATTCTGAATCCTTTAGGAAAAGTCTGGCTATTAGGAATAGTCACAAACGAGCTGCCGTTCCATTTCTTGATATTGGGATAACTTGTTCCGTTAGTATAAACGGAAGAAAACAGATAACCTTCATTTTTGCTGAAACCACCGATATGTGACATTCTGGAGCCGTCACTGAAAGTTATATTTTCATAAACTCCGTTTTTATAATGAATCAAAAAATTACTCATTGCATTCACTACAAAAAATTCGTTCGTATCAATTACCCATGCACCTGTCCAAAAACCATCAGGATAATTTAAATTAAATTCTTTTAACTCAAATCGGGAGCTATCAAAATGATAGTTTGTATCCACCGGAGGAATAACAGGATTATCTTCTTTACTGCATGAAAAAAAACTGAAGCAAAGCAAGGTTATCAAAGCTAAAGGAAAAACTATCTTAACAAACTTCACTTATCTTACAATTTAAGTTCATAACAAATTATTTTTTTAACAGATTAAATAAATATTTTTAAAAATTCTAATCAAATTTTAGTCTGAAGAAAAAACTGCAATTTTATTAATAATTTTTTGTTGTTTCTAAAAATCCATTTTAATGCATAAGGGTAATAAATCCCTTTAAATTCAATATTTGAGGCGTTAATTTTCGCAAAACTAAAACTCTCAATCAACCAGATGAAAAACATCTACACTCTCATCGCTCTTATTTTGATTTTCACAAGTTCTGCATTTGCACAAACCGGTGATGAAAATTTAAAATCTGTAGTAAAAGTCCCGGCGGGATACAATTTCAATTTAACAGACGCAGTAAACAGCACGGTTCAAACTGTGAACGGATACGATAATTTCTTTTTAGGAACAGATTTCGGCGAGCCGCACATTGCTACAAATCCGCGCAATCCTTTAAACAGTATTTGCGCTTTCAATACAAACAACGTTTATTACACACTTGACGGATATAACTGGACAAAAGTATTTGTAAGTTTTCCCGGCTTTGCTGCTTCAGAAATTTTGGGAGACCCTGTTTTAGCATTCGACAGCTTAGGAAATATTATTTATGAACAGCTTTATCAGCAAGGCAGCACATACGGAGTTGTTGTTACACGTTCTACTGACGGAGGAGCTACTTTCTCAGGAGCATACAGAGTTACATCTACAACCGTCGGTTTATCAGATAAAGAATGGATTTGCGCCGACCAGACTGCAGGACCATATTCAAATTACTTATATACAATGTGGAGACAGTTCGGTGCAACAGGAATGAGATTCTGCCGAAGCACTAACGGCGGAGTTAACTGGTCAACTCCTATTACTTTATCAGGAGACCAGGGAGCTTACGTTTGTGTAGGACCAAATGGATTAATTCAGGGCGGCAGTGTATATACCGCTAATACAAGCGGCGGCGGAATATTAGTTGCGCGCTCAACAGACGGCGGTGCTACAATGGGCTCGCAGGTATTAGCAGCTTCTTTTACCGGCTCAGGTGTCGTCTGCTCAGGTAGACAAACAGTAAAAGGCTGTATAAGAACAAACTCGTTTCCAAAAATAGCTGCAGACGGAAGTTACGGAGCATACAGAGGAAATGTCTATGTAGTTTATGAAGCAAATCCTTTTGGAGCCGATAATGCTGATATATTTTTAGTACGCTCAACTGATTTCGGACAATCGTGGTCAACTCCTTTAAGAGTGAACGACGATGCAACAACTACTGACCAATGGCTTCCTGCTATCAGTGTTGATAATACAAACGGCAGAGTTTACATAAGCTGGATGGATTCACGTGAAGACCCGACTGCAAATCTGCAGACAAAAATGTACGGTTCATTTTCAACAGACGGAGGACAAACATTTGTGACAAACTCACCTGTATCAACTACTCTTTTCAATCCCGACAATATGAAAGTAAGTCAGGGTACAGGACAGGCATTTTACATAGGTGATTATATCGGTGTCTCTGCAATAAATAAAACATCACTGACAGTCTGGATGGACGGAAGAGCAAATACATTAGGAAGTTATGTCGGCTACTATCCTGATTATGCAATGACTACTTCCACACCAAGTGTTTATATGCCGAATAACGACAGTTCGTTTGTTACGGTAACAGTTCCAAGCATCAAGGGGCCTTTCAATGACAGAGTAAAATTTACAGCAGCTCTTGACTCAAATCCAACATCAGGTTCAATAAATTTAAGTTTTGTAAACGGTAAAGATTCCATAACTGCTTTTCCGGATTCTGTAAGACTCAGAATTAAAACAGTTGGAAATGTAACACAAAGATTATATAAAGTTGTAGTTACAGGCAGAGGAACAAACGGTACACCTGTTCATAAAAGAACAATTGATCTGCTTGCAAATTCTTCCTATGTAACTGTATCTACAAATAAACCTATTTTAACCGAGTTTAAAGTGAACGGCATCACTTACAATAATACACAAAGCATTGTCTTCCCGAACGGAGGCAATGTTACACTCGAAGCCGTTACACCTTCTACAGGAACTCAGACACGATACAGATTTCTGAACTGGTCAAACGGCGGTTCTAACCCGCAAACAATTTCTGTTAACGGAAATTTAACTGTAACAGCTAATTTCAAACCACAGTATAAAATTACAGGTATAACATCATACGCAAGTACATTCGGAACAAATGTATTTTATGATTCAGCTCAGTCATTTCAGTTTGGAGTTACGTCACGAAGAGTAACACAAGGGGGAACTACATATTACTTCCATGCATGGATAGGCGCGGGAACAAATTCGTATACCAGCCCTGACAGCACTGGCAGGGATTCCATTGTTACCTGGGCACTAACGGGACCTATAGTAGAATCTGCATTATGGACTGATGTTCCAATTGGTATAAGTAATATTTCAACAGAAATTCCAAAAGAATTTAAGCTTGAACAGAATTATCCGAATCCGTTTAACCCGGTAACAAACATAAAATTTGATGTAGCTAAAAGCGGTCCTGTAAAAATAGTTGTCTATGATTTATTGGGAAAAGAAGTTGCATTAGTTCTCAATAGACAACTTTCACCGGGAAAGTATGTAATAGATTTTAACGCTGAAAATTTATCTAGCGGTATTTATTTTTATAAACTTATTACACAAGACTTCGTAAGCATAAAGAAAATGACCTTGCTGAAGTAACATAATAAATTATTATACCGGGCAGTAAAATCTGTCCGGTATTTCCTTTTTTCCCCTCACAGACCGGATTAATAAATTATTTAACATCAGACTTAATTTGTTTCATTAATAATTTATAATTTTTATTTTATATTAATTTTAAAAAACTAAACCCAAACAAATGAAGGTGAAACTCTTTACAATTCTACCCCTTTTTATTATCAGTTTGTTTAGCGGGTTTGCATTTTCACAAGATAATCCAAATTTAGACCAGCTGCCAAGAAGATATTATGATTTCGGCGCAGGTAATCAAATTGCTCTGCCTTTAGTAGTTACAAGTGCAGATTATTTTGATAATTTCGATCTTGGAAACGACTTTGCAGAACCGCATTTATCGGTCAACCCGACCAATGCTCTTAATTCATTCACAGCTTACAACAATACTTCTACTGCTACAGGTTCAACGCCTCACTATACAATTGATGGTGTTAACTGGTTGACGGTAAATCCAAGCTGGGGACAACCTATGAGAGGGGATCCTGTTACAGCTTATGACTCCTTAGGAAATTTGTACTTTGAAAATATGTATGGAGACCCTAACATCCTTGGTACAAGAATAGCTAAATCAACAAATGGCGGTGTATCATGGTCAGGAGTTGCAAATGGTAACGTTGGTAATGATAAGAACTGGATAGCAGCAGATCAGACAGGCGGACCTTATGCAAATTATGTTTATTCTGTAATGACTCCGGGTAACTTTGTAAGAAGCACTGATTTTGGAGCAACTTTTAACATAACTTTCTCTTCACAAAATACATTACCCGGTATGATGGTTTGTGTTGGTCCAAATAAAACCGGCGTCAATATTCCGGGCGGCTGTGTTTATGTTGTTACAAATACAGGAAGCTCATTTGCAGCTACATGGAGATTCTTCCGTTCAACTGACGGCGGGGCATCATTCACACAAATGTCACAAGTAAATTATGCTAATTACGTTGGTACAAACGTAGCCGGCAGAAACTCAGTGGAAAATTTCAGAACAAGACCTTATCCTTTTATAACAGCTGATAACAGCTACGGACCAAACAGAGGAAGATTGTATTTAATCTACGCTTCCAATTTTCCGGTAGGTGATGGTAACAAACCTGATATATGGTGCAGATTCTCTGATGATCAGGGAACAACATGGTCAACTGAAACACGCATAAACGACGATACAAATCCTGAAGCCCATCATCAATGGCATCCATCTACATGGTGTGATAAAAAGACAGGAAGACTTTTTGTTAAATGGCTCGATACAAGAGATTGCCCTACCAGCGATAGTGCTTTAGTATATGCAACTTATTCAGATAACGGAGGTGTTTCATTTGCACAAAATCAGCAAATCTCAGGCAAGAAATTCAAAATCAATTGCTCCGGGTGCGGCGGCGGCGGAACACCTGCTTACTTAGGTGACTACGATGCTATCGGCTCTAACGGAAGAAATGCAATAATGTCATGGACAGACTTCCGTAATAATACTTTTGGAAGCTACGTAGCTTACTTCCCTGACTACGCCATGAAAACCAATGTTACGAGTACTTCTGTAGGAAACAACGATTCCACATTTGTTACAGTCAGTGTACCGGCAGTAAAACTTTATAACGATAGAGTTAAGTTCACAGCCACATTGGATTCTCTTCCAACATCAGGCTCATTGCAGCTTTCATTCGTTAACGGTAAAGATTCCATTACTACTTTCCCTGATTCTGTCAGATTAAGAATAAAATCAGTGGGCACGGTTAATTCAAGATTATTTAAACTCTCTATAAAAGGCTCAGGGCCGGGCGGTGTACCTGTTCACGTTAGAAGCGTTGATTTACTTGTGAATTCATCATTCTTAACAGTCAGCTCTAACAGACCAGGATTTGCAACTATTAACGTAAACGGAACACCTTACACAAATACTCAGGTCTTAACATTCTCAAACGGGTCTAACGTTACGCTTCAGGCTGTAACACCAACTACCGGAACTCAAACAAGATATGCTTTCCAGAGCTGGTCAAATGCAGGATCAAATCCTCAGACAATAACAGTTAAT
>JBHEKU010000100.1:0-4380 GCA_041859205.1 Ignavibacteria bacterium
CTTGTGTCAATCTTTTGAAAACAATCATTAAACGATTGCCAAAGCATTGATATTCAATTATGTAGATTAAAGCTAAGTTAATCCTCATGATGATGATGTAAACAGATTACTAATCTTTTACAAATAAAATAAATAAGTGTACCAATACTCCGGACAAATTTAAGAGTAAATACATCCTATTTTGAGTATGTTTTTGCGAAATTCATCATTTATCAGTAATTCAGGGTTGATTTTGAAGTGTTGAAAAATGTTTTTTGCGATAAGTTGATTAAGATTTTCTCGTTTTTGAGAATAAATTGAAAAAGGTTGTTTGGAATCTGCCGCCAAACGCGCAAAGTTAACAGCGGTTAACGCTGCATTAGCATGGAAGTTCAAACTTTTTTGATCTCTTGTATTGATAATCTCCCAAACCGGAGTGCTGTTTTGCAACTCTAAATATAATCACATGTTGAAACCGAGCCTGGTAAAAACGAAAGACTTCTTCAGCAGGCACTTCATTTTGAAAGATGCAAAGTCAAGACCATGCAAAGCATGACGACGCATAGTGCGTTCAGAAAAACAGCTGTATCGGCTCAGATTTGCCCAAGTCGCAGATCCATCAAAAGTGAGTAAGATCGAAAAAAGTTCTATTAAAAAGCGACGTTGAATATGCGTCAAGTCAGAAATTTTTTCTATAATTGCGTTAATTGTTAACATGGTTAGTTCTTCGATGTCAGTAAATTTTTCTTTACTGACATCGGGGATTTTTATTCATTTTTTGTCCGGAGTATTTAATAAAAATTTATGTCATTAAAACTTCTAAAACAAGGAATCGGTTCAATAACCTTGTTAAGTTCGTGGGACAGAACAAATAATGCCCGGCAATATGAGCTTCGTTACCGACTCACCAATGACCTTACTTGGCTTACTCATTTAACACCGGATACTTTTGTTGTATTAACAGGTTTATCAATCGATAAAGCCTATGAATGTGAAGTCCGTTCATTATGTAATCGAAACAGAGTATCCCAATATTCTAAAGCGGTCTGGTTCAATACAGCCTCCGTTTGGAATCAAACGGCAACCGGTGATCTTTATCTGGCTAACCCAAATGCTCAGATTGGAATTGGAAGTGTTCCTTCCGCAAAACTACATGTTTTAGGAAGCGGGCTTTTTGAAGGAACTAATGGAGGAACTCCAATTTCGGGAGCAGGAACACGAATGATGTGGGTACCTAATAAATCCGCATTTCGTACAGGGACAGTAAACGGTACCCAATGGGATGATGCTAACATTGGTATAGGCTCGATAGCTATGGGGGAAAATTCCTTAGCAAGCGGTACCAATAGTTTTGCTTTGGGAAAGAACAATACTGTAACCGGAAGTAATTCTTTTGCCATAGGGCAACAAACACAAGCGACTGCATCCAATGCGTTTGCATATGGTTATGGAGTGCAAGCAGCTGTACCTAACAGCATGGCATTAGGTTTTGGTAAATTAGATGATTTAGGAAATCTTGTATCACCTGGCGTAAATTTAGAAACAGGTAGTTTAGCTCTATTTAACGGAGATATAAATCCAATTTTTATCTCCAAAACTTCTATACCTCAAGACTGGGGGATAGAGCCACAAGGAGGAACCGGAGGAGGAGAGGATCCTTGCAAAGGTGTAAAAGACAATATCTTTACAGGCAATATTCGTCTAAAATATACTTCAGGAACTGTTGGTTTTTGTGGAGGGAATCTATGTGTAGATGGAAGAATATCAGGAGGTTCT
This sequence comes from Ignavibacteria bacterium, assembly GCA_041859205.1. Taxonomy (GTDB): domain Bacteria; phylum Bacteroidota; class Ignavibacteria; order Tepidaquicellales; family Tepidaquicellaceae; genus JAFDZO01. The sequence continues at coordinate 1,756 of JBHEKU010000100.1, forward strand.
CTTCATACAGCAACGGGATTGTATTTTAGTCCGGGTTGTAGCACCCTTTCAACAACCGATTATCGAATTGTTCGAACGGGAAATTATCCGAATGCTAATCTGAGCTTTACCAAAGGAGGCGGAAGAGAGTATTTACGTTTTACCTCTAATAATTCCGAAGACCGTATCGGGATTATGGAGAATAATCCAGATGAATCTATTCACCTTGGAGCTACTACAAAAATTCAACGAACAGTTAACGGTGGTTCTAGTTATAATTTAATCATTAACACCAAAGGAACAGACGCAAATAACGTCAATTCAACTAAAGCTCTTTCTATTTATCGTCAAATAGGCAGTCAAGTTGACCAAGACCGGATAGTTTTATTTTCTGACGGAAATGCGATATTTAAAGGTAAGGTAGGAATTGGTATTGATAACCCACCTTCATATGCAACTTTAGCTGTTAACGGTGTTATTTGTTCTAAAGAAAGCAGAGTAAGCCTCGTTAATCCTTGTTGGCCTGATTTTGTATTTGAACCAACGTATGAGTTGATACCTTTAAATAAATTAGAGGCTTATATAAAAGCAAACCAACATTTGCCCGGAATTCCTTCTGCTCAGGAAGTGGAACGAGAAGGAATAGAATTAGGTAAAATGAATGCCCTTCTTCTGCAGAAAATAGAAGAGATGACTCTTCATATGATTACCTTGCAAAAGCAGATTGACGAACTGAAAGCAAAAACCGCTAAGTAAATTTACATTTTATGAGCTACCGAATTTCGCTTGTCCACCTCTTTTTAGTGGGCATATTTATCCTGCTTTTTTCGTGGAGTTGTAAAACCGAAGACCCTTGTATTACTCAACATCCGGTTACTGCCCGATTTGATGTCTATGAGAATTTACAAGGCTGGTGGCCCGAGGACTGGCGTAAATACGCTACGGATACCGTACTTCCCGTAGGGTTAAATTTGGTAGCTCTGGAAACAAAAGCCGAATCTTATCAATGGATCGTAGGAAAAGAGGTTTACAGCCGTGTCGAACACAATGGAACGGACTTGATTATTGGATTTGATTCTGTTCCCCCAAACTTTTCGTTTCCGGTTACACTCATCGTAAAGAAGAAGCCTAATAAAGACTGTTTTCCTCACGATGACGGTATTGACACTTTTACCAAGCGGATACAAGTAGCCTATAAAATGCAAAACGGAGAATCCGGCACGGCATTGAAAGGAACGTTTAGAGGGGCTTTAACAGATAAACCCAATGAAATTTTTGATATTAAGCTTATACCTGATGTTAAAAACCCGTTACCGGGTTTCCCTAACGATCAAGGAATAATGATCGAAAATCTCTACAATGGATGCACCAGATACCCAACTAATTCAGACGTGTACGGCTATAACCACATGTTTATATCTGGGGATGTATTCGAAGCACCCAAATCTTGTCCCAGCTTAAATAAAACATCCTTACAGCTACAGGATAATGGCCGTACTTTAGTTGTCAACTATAATATTATTGTTGACTCAAAGACAAGCATCAAAAAGCAATTTGTCGGCAAAAAAATCGATTAACTTTTACTTTTTTCACATGAAATTCATCTTATTTATATATATATATATAGCTTACGGCATAACAAATTTATTAGCTCAACAACTACCGGCTCCGTTACCCAATAGTCCTGATTTAATTAATATTGTACGGGGAACGAAAACAGACCCTTGCAATCCTCAAAATTTTCCGAGGGCTTTACCTGACGGGCAGGACCTGAACGTGGATTGGCGGGTACAATGCTTTCCATTAAATAAAAGTTTCGTTCAGAATCTAAATTGCCCGAATAATGTGCAATATCAAAGCATCTGTCCGGGTAATACATTCACTACCGGAGATTTTATTTATATTAAGTCTCCTTTTTATTCTGATCAAAGTTACTTACAAAACTACTTAAGTCCTCTTACACTGGATTTGCCTCCGGTAAGAAGAACCTATAATGAAAGCGATTTTCAACCTAATGAAGGGTGGGAACTTATTAAATTTCATCTGGGTAAAATTAAAACACCGGAACTCAATAATATTAACGATAATACAGGACCGTATTTGGTTTTATATAATCGTTATTCATCGACCCTTAGAATATTTTATGCTTATCCGTATCAGGATGCTCAAACAATCGGGGTTACAGTTAAATTTAGAGACTTTATTCAAGGCGAAAATAATGATCGTTTTAACCGTTATTCTGTATCAGGTTTGTTTGGTAATGTAAACGGCATCTCGCAACCCTTAGATCAAATTACCAAAACTGCTCAGACAACTTCTTTTGCTATTTCCCCTAATGACCCAACCGGAAATGCTTTTTTTGTAGTAGATATTCCGGTAGCTTATGATCCTTGTACTTGTCATTGGCCCTCTTTTCTTGAATTTAAATTTACTAAAATTACTGAAGCTACGCTGAATGCAGAAGGACGAACCTTAGGATATACCGGTTCTGTTTCCTTATTAAATGATAATGGGTTAAATCAAGAAGAACTCTCAAAGTATCTTATAGCAATTAACAACACAGGTGATGGAACAACAAGTCAAGGAGTTAGTTTTTATAAGGATTTTAATGATTTAATTCAGAAATTTGACGATATGCAAGCGCAT
>JBHEKU010000270.1:0-3566 GCA_041859205.1 Ignavibacteria bacterium
TCTATCATGATTTCAAAATTTAAATTACACTAATTTTATTTCTTTACTAATTAATCTTAGTGCTGTCCCGGCTCTTTTTGATCTTTTGGAAGTTTACAGCAATCATCAAGATTTTCATACGCCTTCATATCTTTTTTCTTATCGTTAGCATCATAACCTGCCGCTGTAATTGCATCTTCTATTTTTGAAAGATTAGTTTTAGATTTATCAAATTCTATATGAGCAATTTTTTTATCTTTATCAACTTTTACCACTGAAACACCTTCGACTTTACTTACTGCCGTTTCGATATTTTTTTTGCAAGTACCACATTGCATAGAAGATACATTTATCATTTCCATACCATCAGATTTATTTGAGTTATTCATGTTGTTTGAATTGTTCATATTATTTGAATTGTTCATGTTATTCATATCACGATTTTCAGTTTGAGCATCTTTCTTGGAACATCCAGCTACTAAAGCCGAGATTGCAAACATTACTAATAATGTTAATACTACTGATTTAATGTTTTTCATTTTGTTTGTTTTATGTTTTAAGTTTTAAAATTTTTTGTTAATTACTTCTTCATGTCCTTCATTGCGTCCTGGTCAGGATTTATTTTTAAATCGTCTTTAGGTTTATTTTTTGAGTCCTCTTTGCCTTCGTGATCGTGTCCTGATGTTCCGCCCATTCGTATCTGGCTTTCACTGTCGAGTAAAAATCCTGCGCTTGATACTACCTCATCGCCCTCTGATATCCCCGAACTAATTAAGTAATACCCCTGTCTTTCACCTGTTATAGTTACATTTCTCGGAGCAAAGGAATTCGAAGAAGTTTTAATATAAACCATATCCATTTTTCCTGTTCGAACAACTGAATTTACAGGAACGGCAATCTGCTCACCTCCTTCACCTGTGTTTATCATAACCTTTACATACATATCAGGCATTAATCTGTTATTCCTGTTCGGCACATCTATTCTAACTTCCAGAGTTCTTGTATCCATTTTCAAAGAAGGATTTATAAAATCAACCTTGCCGTAAAATTCTTCACCGGGATATGCAATAGTTGTTATAGTTGCTGACAAACCCTTTTTAATATATCTTATATCGGCTTCAGTCACATTTGCAATAGCCCAGAGATATGAAGTTTCATTTACATCATATATATCTTCACCTGCCTGTGCCCAGTGTCCTTCATGTGCATATTTCTTTGTGATTATTCCTGAATACTTTGTGTAAATAGTTATAAAATTTCTTATCTCTTTAGTTCTTTCTAATTCCTTGATTTGATTATCACTCAGTTGAAGGAGCTTCAATCGCATCATTGTTGATTTTAACAGGCTCGATGCCTGCTCTACCACAATCGTATTGTTACTTACAAGACTGTTATTGTAATTATCTACAGCAAGTAAATATTCTTTTTGAGTTGCAAGCATTTCAGGCGAGTAAATATCAAAGGCTTTGTCTCCTGCTCTTACATACTGACCTTCAAACGTGATATACTGTTTTAAAATATTCCCCGATACTGATGTAGAGATATGTCTCATTTTGGATTCATTGTATTTTATGTATCCGTTGAGTTCCAAATCAGCTGAGAAATTTCTTCTTTGTACTACTTCAGTCTGCACATTTGCAAGAACCTGCTGCGATGGTGAAAGAGAAATTTCATTTATATTGTTTGAATTTTTATTTTCAGTTTCTGCTTGTGAATCAGTATGTTTTAATACTAAATCCATATTGCAAATCGGACAGATTCCCGGATGGTCTCTTATTATCTGTGGATGCATCGGACAGGTGTAAACTTCATTCTTTGCAGTTTCAGTCTTCTGTTCTTTATGTTCAAAAAACATTTTATAAGAAAAGAAACCGATGGCTGCAAGAACTAAGACAGACAGAATTATTATTAATGGTTTTTTCATTTTGAAAATCTTTAATTTATTTTTATAAGTTCAGCCGAAATTAACCTTTCAAGTTCGCTAAGGTATAAAAGATATTTTGTTTCTTCATCTATCAATTGAAAATCATTTTCCCGGAGCATTCTGTATGTATCTACTACGTTCATGTAATCAAGCGTTCCTGTTTGATATGATACTAAATTCGAATTCAATGTCTGCTCCAGTTGAGGGATAGTTATTTCCTTTATGAATTTTATTTTTTCTCTTTGAGCATCTATCATAGACATTTTGTTTCTTAATTCGGATTTCATATAAGTCAAAGCTGAATTATATTTAGAATCTATTTGCTTATCCATATATTCGTTTTCCTGAACCATTGCATCTATACGTTTTGAGTTCCATGGCATAAAAGGTAAATCTATCATTGCTGATATTTGGAACGCATGCTCGTCAACACCGCTCATATACATATATCCTGTTTTGAATGTAAGGTCCGGCTTACGTTCAAGTTCATTAATATTTCTCTCGAGATTGTTTAAAGTCTTTTCGTAGTTTAAATATTTAAACTCAAGATTATGTTCAATTATCTGATTTTGAAGTTTGAGAGTATCATCGATTGAAATATTTGTATTTACAAATGCTCCGATATATGAAGTTTTAAAATCTTGAGGCAGATTTAATCCTGTTATAGTTCTGAGATTGTTCAGTATTATTTTCTTTTCTGATTTAAGTTCAATATCTTCATACAAAAGTTTTTGCAGTTCTGAATTACTCTTGAGTATGTCTGATTGGCTGCCTTTCCCCACAGAATATGTAATCTCTATTGATTTCGTAATACTCTTAATTATTTCCTGTTGAATATTATTAGTAGATAATTTTCGCTCATTCTGATAGAGTAAGAAGTAATTATCTTTTACTTCTTTAATTAAATCCTTTTGCATCTCTTCTCTCATAAGTTCAGGCTTTAGGGCACGGTAATTATAATAATTTTCCGATGCATCTGTCTTTCCGAATAGTTTCAAAGGCTGTGAATAAGAGAGAATGAACTCGCCCGCATGCATAAAGCTAAACGGAATTTTATCCTGCATAATTTCTACACTTGGAGCAGGCTGTTTATTGAACTGATTTATTTTCGATTGCTCAATAAGTTTTTCATATTCAAGAGGTTTTAGCTTTGAGTTTACAGTTATCGCAGAGCTAATAAGCTCTTTCAAACCAGGATTGGTATTATCCTGTGCGAATGAAGTAGTAACCGATATATTAATCAGAAATAATAGAATGAATAACAGCTTTTTCATTTTATAATAAATAAAATTATAGAAATGAATTTAAAGAATAGAAAACGAAAATAATTATTCCATTGCTTAAATTCTTAAATCGAAAAAGGTGTTATTTTTTTAAATGCGAAATGTGGAATTGAGAACAGATATGTCCTTGGGGGGACTGTGATTTATACTTTGATTTGAACTTATGAAAGAAATTTCTGAAATGGGGTTTACTTCAACTGGTAAAATAGCTAAACATACTATTTCAGAGTTGAACTCCTGCTGTATTGATTGGAAATTAGAAGTGTTACTTATTTCTTTACGGACTTCTTTGCAGCAATCCATCTTGGATATTGCAGGTTCAGATTGTTTTTGATTTGACTCTTCACAGTAGCAGCTTTTCTTCATGTTCATACTGCATT
>JBHEKU010000033.1:0-18088 GCA_041859205.1 Ignavibacteria bacterium
AGTGACTGGTTTCCCTGTAAAAATGTACCGGATGATAAGGCAGATTCATGCGATGTATGGCTTACGTGCGCTGAAAATTTTACAGCGGTGTCTAACGGTCTATTAAAGGAAGTTACAACAAACGGCAATGGAACGAAGACATTTAAATGGCACGGCTCATATCCTATTGCAAATTATCTGATATCGCTTGCTGTTACAAATTATATACAATATGATTTATACTTTAAACATTCTCCTACTGATTCAATGCCGTTCAATAATTTTATTTATCCTGAACATTTCGCTACGCTTAAACCGCAAATAGATAAAACAATTGATATGCTCAGTTTTTATTCATCCATTTACGGGCTTTATCCTTTTATAAAAGAAAAATACGGACATGTTGAATTCGGAAGACTGGCCGGCATGGAACATCAGACAATTTCTTCCATGGGATACTGGAGCGATGATATAATTGCCCACGAACTAACTCACCAATGGTTCGGTGATAAAATTACCTGTAAAGACTGGCACCATATCTGGTTGAATGAGGGCTTTGCAACTTATGGAGAAGCATTGTATGAAGAGCACGTCCGCGGGAAAATCGGCTACGAAGGATTTATGCAGGCAATAATGAATAATGCAAAAAATGCGCACGGGTCGATTTACGTGCAGGATATTGAAAGCGTTGAGGAAATATTTGACGGAACGAGAACATACGCAAAAGGCGGAACCGTTTTGCACATGCTTAGAAATGTTATAGGAGATTCTTTATACTTTGCATCTATAAAACGATATGCCGTCGATACAACTATTGCATATAAAAATGCCGTGACTGAAGACTTTCAAAGAAATGTTGAAGCGGTTACAGGGCAAAACCTCAATTATTTTTTCAGGCAATGGATTTACGGTGAGAATTATCCTAAGTATAATGTCAGCATGAATTCATCTGATGCGGGAAACGGATTTTATAATACGGCAGTAAAAATAGAGCAGGAAGTAAATATTAACCCTGCCTATTTTACTATGCCGGTAGAGATTAAATTATTTTTTGATGAAGGTGATACTACGTTTACAGTTTTTAATAATGCGCAGGTACAGACCTATAATTTTCTAACGAAACAAAAAATAAATATCTTCAAAGTTGATCCCAACAATAAAATTTTGTGCAAGATAACGGGTGATGAACCCGTTACTCCTGTAAGCTATTCGCTTTCACAAAATTATCCTAATCCTTTCAATCCGTCGACTACAATTACATATCAGATTTTAAGAAGCTCAGATGTGCAATTAAAAATATATAATATGCTCGGTCAGGAAATAAGAAATTTCTCCTATGAAAATCAGAAAGACGGCAAATATAAGATAATATTTGAATCCTTCGGATTATCTTCCGGAACATATTTTTATAAGCTTACGGCTACGGATACAAAGTCCGGCGAAGTGCTTTTTACCGACTCAAAATCTATGGTATTGGTAAAATAAAATCAGTTCACCGCAACGTACAAATCGCACTCTGAATCATCTGCATCTCCGTCTTTAAATCTTTCATCATATACTTCAAAATCAGGGGCTTCAAATTTTTTCTTGTTAGCCGGGTCCTTAACCCATTTACCGTAAACATAAGAAACAGTTTGTGGGAAATCTCTAATTAACCCTTTGTGTGTAAATACTGCGTATTTGTTATCGGGAATTTCAACTGTATCGAATCCTTCGGGAAGATTATCAAAGTCGCTCACAGCTACTCCCGCTATATAATAAACATTTCCTTCGGCATCCATATCGTAGCAGACCCCGTAAGTTTCATCTTTATTTATTCTGTTCGATGCTTCATCTATTCTTGGCACAAATTTATCCCATAAATGTCCGATATCGGGCTGTGGATTTTTACCTACATATTTTAATCCTGCAACTTTAAATCCTTTTCTCTCTGTGAATTTTGGTTCCATTGTTTAGATTATTTAATTTTAAAATTTATATAATTTGTTTTAATGTATCTATTTTACTTTGAAGTTTTTTATCAATGACAGAGCTTTGTATTAAATCATATTCATCCGGATAAAATATTTTTTCAATATTTTTATCGTTCAGGTAATGAATTTCATCACAAATTCCCGTTAGTGTTTCAAGTATGTGTGAAGTTAAAATAATAATTTTTCCTTTTTCTTTAAATTGCTTTATTACATTATTCAATACCTGATTGGTTTCCATATCAAGATTATTGAACGGTTCATCAAGCAAAAGCAAAGGACGCTCCAATGCAAACACTCCAATGGCAGCAAGCTTTTTCTTCATGCCGGAAGAATATGTTTCAACCGGCTCGTCTAAAGGAAGTTCAAAAATGCTGTTCCATTTTTCTACATTAAAATCAGAATGTTTCCATTTAATAATATTTAAATATTCCCGCCCTGTTATTTTTGAGTAAAAATAATTGGCCGTTTCAAGGTAGCCTATATCACTAAGTCTGATGTCTCTGTTACTGAATTCTATTTTACCTTTATCTAAAGCAACAATTCCGCAAATAGCTTTTATAAGGGTAGTCTTGCCGGAGCCGTTTAATCCCATCAGTCCGTAAATTTTTCCTTTATTTCCTTCGAAAGAGAAATTTTCAAGAACAGCATGCTCTCCGTATTTCACATTTATTTCTGATATTTTCAGCATAGGTGTTTTAGATGTAAAAATATTATTCTGTATCTAAATTAATTCTTTTCGTATAATATATATAGAATAAAAAATGGCAACAGAATTTTATATAGTAAAGTTAAGGATACTCTCCGCTTTACGCTGGATAAGAGAGCTGGGTTTCATAAGGATTATTATTTTGATATTACTCGCAGCGGGAGTGTATAATTCTTTATACGATATGCGCAATGCCCCAACAGGGATAGCAGCCATTATGCTTCTTAGCGCAAGTATAGTTTATTCAGTTCACTTCTCAAGGAAGGATGAGTTCTTTCTAAGGTCACTTAATATAAATAAAAAGCTCCTCTTTACACTAGAATATTTTTTATACTCCTTACCATTTTTGATTTTACTTCTCTGCTCTGACAAGTTTTATTTTATAGCTCTTATTTTTATTTTAATTGGAGTAGTTGTTAATATTAAAAGCGGCAATAGTTTAAAAATAAATTTCTCCTCTGAGAAATCAATTTTCCCCGTATACGCTTTCGAGTGGATTGCCGGGCTGCGGGTTAATTTTATTCCGGTTTTCATTATCTATTTACTTGGGCTGGTGTTCTGTTTCCATATTGCCGGCGGGGTACTTGCAATTATTCTCCTCACTCTTATATTTTCATCTTTCTTTATAGAAAATGAACAGCTGTTGTTTATAGAAGCCTACAAACTAAACGAAAAAAAGTTTTTGTCAGAAAAAATTCTTCAGTCCACAAAAATTTTTCTTACGATTATTTTTCCGTTAGCATTGCTTCACCTTATATTTTTTTATGAAAGATGGTATTTAATCACGGGCGTTACCTTTATCTGCCTGATAATTATTTTAGCTTCCGTACTTACAAAGTATGCTTTTTATTCGGAAGAAATATCAAGCTCGAAGATGAATTACATTATTAACGGCGTAATTGTGTTCTCATTTGTATCTGCTTTTTATATGACGGGACCATTTCTTTTTCCGCTTCCCTTCATAATGACGGTATATTTATATAAAAAAGCCTCACAAAACCTCAAAAATGTACGTTATATAGCTTTTTAATTCTGATATTGGAGCTATTATGTGTATTTATTTGTTGATTTTAATAGATTACATTAGTGGTCAATTAATTAAAACTATTTTATAAAAAACTATATCCCTAAACAAAAAATGAAAACAAAATACTTTCTACTTTTTCTTTTGCTTGCATGCATAGGGGGCAGCAATGTGAAGGCTCAGTACGTATTGCAGGATGCATATCCTACTCTCACATTCGCTAACATTACAGATGCAGCGTTAGCACCTGATGCCTCTAACAGGCTTTTTGTAGTGACACAAAGAGGAAGAATCTATGTCCTTAATATGTCTACTAATCCACCTACATCAAAACTATTTCTTGATATTTCCGGAAGAGTCTCTCCTTCAGGAAGTGAAACTGGTTTACTTGGACTATCGTTTCATCCAAGCTATGTAACAAACGGTTATTTCTTTGTTGATTTTACGAATACGCCTTCAGGCGGCTCGCTTACATCATACGTCGTAAGATATCAGGTAAGCCCTTCGAATCCTGATTCTGCTATGGCAAGTTCCGAGCAGATTTTCTTGACTCAGGTCCAACCATATTCGAACCATAATGGTGGAAAAGTTGAATTTGGTCCTGACGGATACTTATATATTGGGTTTGGTGACGGCGGTTCAGGCGGTGACCCTCAGGGAAATGGACAAAACAGAGCTACGTGGTTAGGAAAATTATTAAGAATTGATGTCAATACACCTTCGGGCGGAAATCAGTATTCGATTCCTCCTTCAAATCCTTATTTCGGAAGCTCACAATACAAACAGGAAATTTTTTGTTACGGAATGAGAAACCCATGGAAGTTCTCTTTTGATTTACCAACAGGAAGATTATGGTGCGCAGATGTTGGTCAAAGCGCAAGAGAAGAGGTTGATATCATTGTAAGCGGCGGAAATTATGGATGGAACGTTATGGAAGGAAATATCTGCTACAGTCCTTCATCAGGATGTGATACTTCCGGAAAGATAAGACCAATTATGGATTACGGCAGAAGTGATTGCAGCTCTATCACAGGCGGATATGTAGTAAGAAGCAGCTCGCAGCTCCCGCTGCTTGAAGGCCAATATGTATTCGGTGATTACGGAACGAGAAAAGTTTTTGCTATAAATTATAACGGCTCGACAGCAACTTCAACATTGCTTTTAACTGCAGGCACTGCTATTTCTTCATGGGCAGTTGATAAAAGTAAAAATATTTACGCATGCACATACGGAACATCAGGAAAGTTACTGAAGCTTGTAGATACAAGAGTAGGAGTTGAAGGTCTTGGAAATATCGTTCCTGATCAGTTCTATTTATTACAGAACTATCCAAACCCTTTCAACCCATCTACAAAGATTACATTTGCGCTTCCACAATCAGGAAATGTAACTTTAGCAGTTTATGATAACTCGGGCAAAATTGTGCAGACTTTAGTTAACAACGAAAACATGAGCTCAGGCACATATACAAAAGATTTCAATGCTGGTAATTTATCAAGCGGTGTTTATTATTACAAGCTTGTAACAAACAGCTTCAGCGAAACAAAGAAGATGCTTTTAGTGAAGTAATTTTTTTTGTAAATATTTTAAAAAGAAAACCCTTTGTGAAGAAAATTCACAAAGGGTTTTTTGTTTTACGCCGGGCTTTAAAATAAATTATTTTATTAGAATCATTTTTTTAGTTTCTATAAAGGAATCTGTCTGAAGCATATAAAAATAAACTCCCGCTGCATAGCGCGATGCATTCCAGTTTATCTCGTGTACTCCTGCGGTTAAATTTTCATCAAGCAGTGTTTCTATCTTTCTTCCAAGTATATCGAAGATAATAATTTTTACGCTTTCATTTTTTGGAAGCTCAAACTTTATTTTAGTAGAAGGATTGAAAGGATTCGGATAATTTTGATATAGAGAAAATGATTTTGCAATAGACTCATTTGTGTTTTTAATAAATGTAGATGCCCCGCCATCTGTTGTTTTAACAATTACCCCTTCGTATCCAACTGCATATCCTGAAACAGAGTCAACAAAACTTAACCCATTGGTAGAAGAAGAACAGAATCTTATTTCGTTCCAACTCTCTCCTGTGTTTGTGGTTTTAAACATTTTTCCACTACCGGAAATATAACCAATTCTTTCATTTGTAAACTGAAGAAGTGGATTATATATAGTCTGAAATTGCGTAAAGCTCCAGTTTACTCCGCCATTTGTAGTTTTATTAATACCATGATATGTTAAAATGAATATAGTGTCTTTATTTAAATATTTAATATCATTTGTTGAAGAAGTTATCGCGCCACTGACTGAATCCCAGTTCAAACCCCCATTCGTTGTTTTAAATGCTCTGTTACTCCCTCCTATCATTCCTGTATTCTCGTCAATAAAATCTATTGCCCAGTGCTGGCCATGATCAAAATCGTTTTTATACCAATTAATTCCGCCATTTGTAGTTTTAAAAAAATAGTTATACTTACAAACTCCAAATCCTGTGTTCTCATTTAAAAACTTTATATCCAAAATTCCATATATATTAAGAGAGTGTGTTACCCATGATAAACCCATATTAGTCGTTTTAAATATTTTCCCATCATAGAATTCTGAAATATACCATGTATTCTTATTTGCCATAGCGATTGATGAAAGTGACCCGCTTGTAGTTGAGTTAAGTAAAAAAGACACCCAGTTTTCGCCACCATTTGTCGTACGGTATGCTGTTCCATTATCGTCTCCTGTAATAAAGCCGGTATTTTTATCATAGAATTTTGCATCCCAGAAATTTACATCCAGTAAGTTCTTAGTATAATTTGTCCAATTAATTCCCCCGTTAGTTGTTACAAATAAAGCTCCGTAGTAACCAACACTAAAATATTTATTTTGGTTAACAATATTTATTTTGGTTAATAAAGAAGCTGCCGAAGATGGCAGAGAACGCGAAACCCAGTTTAATCCTCCATTAGTCGTTTTAACAAAAAAATTATTGGTTAAAATGTACCCTGAATTTAAATCCGTAAAGTTTATATCTTTGATAGGACTGCCAAATCCTGCAATCTGATTCCAGTTTACACCACCATTAACTGTTTTATATAAAACATGCGCTCCTGTGCCACTTACATAGCCTGTATTCTCACTGGTGAAATAAATTGAACTTAAATTTTCATAAATATTGTTTGGTATGCTATCCCAAGTGAATCCGTTATTTGTAGTTTTCAATATTTTACTCTTATATATATTGTTAACCCGGTCATAATTACCACCAATTATATAACCGGTAGATGAATAGAAAAAAATATTTTCGAATTCTAATTCATAAGTTGTAATCTGTTCATCCCATGAGTTACCACCATTTGTAGTTCTAAATACTTTTTGCAAAGACTGAAGATTAGAATAAGTACTGCCTAAAACGTATCCTGTATTAACATTTGCAAAATAAATTTGCTGAATATAGCTACTATTTACTCTTGAAGAATAATGCCAGTCTAAACCGCCGTTAGTTGTTTTAGTTATAGCTCCCGAATCTATGGCAATGTAACCGTTTGCATTATCTACCATACTCATTCCAAAATTAGATGAGGCAGTGGTTGAAGGAATAACATTCCAGTTTTCTCCACCGTTTGTTGTGCGTAAAATTTCTCTATTGCCTAAGCAAATTCCGGTGTTCTCATCAAACATCTTTATATCCTTGAGCCCACTTCCTGTTGGTGTAGGGTTTATATAAAACCAGCCTCGCTGCGCAAATGACTGTGAACAAATCAGAATGATGAGGGAAAGAAAGAGATTTTTCATAATAAAGATTATACAGGAATATATAAATTGTTCACATATAAACAAATATAAATTTATGGAATATCAGAACTCTTTAAATATATTTTTGTTTAATTAAAAAGGACTAGTGACAGATAACCTGCTCGGTTACTCTTTGCGCAGGTTCTAACTTAGGGCTGAGGTAAGGAATGCCGAGATTCATTCCGCGCAGGATAAATATTAATGCAAAGAGCAAAGCAATGGCGGGTGAGAGCTTGTTTATTTTTCTGCGTAGATTAAGGCTTACAAAATTTCTTGACATCGAAATACCAAGCATCATAGGCAATGTGCCGATTCCGAAAAAAGCCATGAAGAGCGCGCCGCCTAATGGGGTTCTCAGCGCTACGGCGCCCGTCAAAGCTATATAAACAAATCCACAGGGGAGAAATCCGTTTAGAACTCCAATACCAAATAATGATGCCTTGGAATTCTTCGAATAAAATTTTGCAAAAATATTTTTGAAAAAAGACAAATTACTTTTACCGCTTTCTATTTGAAACAGATTAGTATTTTTTTTAAGAAGCGGTTTTATAAGATAAAAAATTATTGCAATGCCAATAGCGATTGAAATAATCTGTTGGAAGCCGGCCATAAAAATTCTTTCACCGAAGAATCCGAATATCATTCCGAAAAATGTATAAGTAACTACTCTTCCGAAATTATAAAATACTCTTTCAAGCAGAAAATTTAATTTGGTTTTATTAGAGGATGGCAGGGATAAAGCTATCGGTCCGCACATAACTGCGCAGTGAAAGCTGCCTAAAAGTCCCAATAAAAATCCTGCCAATACTTCCATGTCGCTTATAATAAAATCAATTAATAAAAATTTCTGTCTGGGTAAAATACTCTTTATCGTTCATTTTCCAGATAATTTCTGCTTTCCAGTTACCTTTATCCATTCTTTCGGTTGGTATTACCTGAACGCCGTTTTCATCCTTGCTGATATCAACACTGAAATCTTTTTTCTTATCCATTGCCCGGTAAAAATTTATTTTACCTGTGACGTTTTCTTTGAAATAAGGAAATTTAATTTTTATTGTACCCGAAGCATTTTCAATTATTGGTTTTTCCGTCAATAAATTAGTTCTGTTTATCATATCAATTCTTTCCTGATATTTCAGTTCTTTTTCATAATAATTTTCGGAAACTAAGTCTATATTTTTTGACATGGAAATACCGACCATTGTACCGATTCCCCCTGCAAAAATTATAAATGCTATTATTATTTTTACACCCCAGCTTATTTTCATAAGTATAATTTAAAATTATTTTGTATTTGATAAAGGTCCGTTGAACGAAGATTCGAGCTCATTCAGCAGTTTATCTCCCGCGAAAACCTGAACCGTAAATGGCGTATTCATCATTTTTATTTTATCTCTGGCAACATATACAATAAACTTACCTTCTATTATTCCTGCAGGAGCAAGATTAAAATCGCTTCCTATCATTTTTATTTCACCATCAAGACCTTTTAATTTCAGCGTTACAGGAACTTCTTTCAGAGTTTTATTTGCTAAGTTTATATTGTATAAATTTGTAATTCTGTTATCGGGCTGCTCCTGATATAGCAAACCGGGAGTTCTTAATAAAGTAACGTCTATTTCTTTTCTGTTAGCAAATAAAACTATCTGCAGAGCAATCAAAACCAGCAGTACTATTGAATAACCAATTTCTCTCGGTGTAACTTTAAATTTTTTCCCTGTCTCTATTCCAACTGCCGAATCATATCTTATAAGTCCTCTGGGCTTATTTATTTTATCCATTACTATATTGCATGAGTCGATACATGCTGTGCAATTTACACATTCCAGCTGCGTACCGTTTCTTATATCTATTCCCGTAGGACATACATCAACACACATTTTACAATCTATACAATCGCCTTCTGTTCTTTCTTCATTTTTTCTTATCTTGCCTCTTGGTTCACCGCGTTTATAATCGTATGCAATAACAATTGAGTTCTTATCTAAAAGAACTCCCTGCAATCTGCCGTAAGGACAAACGTAGATACAGGCATACTCTCTGAAATAAGCAAAGACAAAATAAAATATGCTTGTAAAAAGCAAAATTAAAAATAAACCACTTAAGTGATTAGATGGATTATCGGTAACAATTTTTTTTAACTCCTCTATACCAATGATATATGCTAAGAAAGTGTTGCCGATAAGAAATGAAATAAAATAAAATATTCCCCACTTAGAGAATTTCTTTACTATCTTGCTTCCGGTCCACGGATCTGAATTTAATTTTCTCTGCTTGCCTGCATCGCCTTCTATCCAGTATTCAATTTTTCTGAAAACCATTTCCAGAAAAACTGTCTGAGGGCATGCCCACCCGCAAAATAATCTTCCGAATATTACGGTGAACAGTATAACAAAAACGATTATTGAAATCATAGCAAGCCCGAACAGGTAAAAATCCTGCGGGACAAATGCAAAACCGAATAGTATGAATTTTCTTTCTACGAAATTAAAAAGGAAAAGAGGATGTCCGTCGTATTTTATTAATGGTGTGCCAAAAAGAATTGCGAGTAGAAAAATGCTGAACCAGGTTCTTAAATTATAAAGCTTACCTTTTGGTTTTTTGGGGTGAATCCATTTTCTTTTACCTTCTTTACTTACTATCGAAATCTTATCTCTGAATATTTGAGTAGTGCCGTTATCTTCTTTCATTTGATGTGTCATAAAATTTTTTTAGCCCAAAAAAAATTAACCACGCTATACCTCCCCACATCGCGCCGAGGCGCGAAGGGGCTTGGGCTAGGGGAAGTTATAACGTGGCGTAGTTCATAAGATCTATTTTTTAATTTTTGTTGAATCGGTTTTTACCGAGTCAGTTTTAACTGTTAAACTATCTGTGTAAATCGTTCCTTCAGGCTGCTTTCCGTTTGCAGGGTTTGTGCCCTTCAAAGTTAGAATGTAATTTGCTACTGCCTGCATTTGTTTAGGATTTAACTGGTTCTGCCAGCTTATCATACCCTTTACAGGAACACCATACTTCACTGTTTTGAAAACGTTTACTACACCGCCGCCGTGAATCCAGAATTCATCTGTAAGGTTTGGTCCGATGAGTCCGCCGCCTGCAGGTCCGTGGCATACAGTACAGTTTGCATTAAAAATTGTTTTTCCCTCTGTAATAGTTGCATCATCTGTCATTAGTTTTACAGTATTCTCGTTTATAAACGCACCGGTTCTTATCAGTTCATCTCTTTGCATTGCTGCAACTTTCATTTCATCATTATATTCTTCTGCAGAAAGTCCGCTCATTTTGAAAACGTGATAGTTAAGTACATATAAGAATGCAATTACTATTGTACCATAGAATAAAATATTGAACCATGGCGGTATTGTATTATCAAGTTCGCGAATTCCATCGAACTCGTGGTCCATCATAATATCTTTTTCTTTTTCAATCGGCACTGAGCGTGTCAGCATTTGTCTTAGTGATGCCCATGCTTTTGCTCTTTTCGGCGCACCGACTGTAATTCCTTCGATGTTTCCGAAGTAAATCACCATGAACAGCATAAATGCAATTCCTATGATTGTACCCGCTGCTATATAGTTCTGATCTAATGCCGGTCCGGTTGCAGTTGGTGTAGTTGTTGCCGTCTGCGCAAAAGCTGCAGCAGAAAAGGCAATCAAGGCAAATACTGTAAATAAAATTGTTTTAAGTTTCATTTTTTGATTACTCAAATTTTTATTATCAAAATTTATTTTTCAAATGGAAGTTCGCTCATTTTTTCTATGTATTTCTTATCTACTTTCAAAACCCAGATTGTTAATCCGATGAAGAATAAGAGAAATACAATCAGAGAAAATACAGGATAGATTGCTATTCCTTCTATCGTTTTAAATATATTATCGAACATTTTTTATAATTAAAATTTTCAAATTTATTTAACAGTCGTTGTATCGCCTTTTATATCTGTTCCCATTCTTTGAAGATATGCAATCAGAGCAATGATTTCTTTGTTGCTTTCCGCAGGCGCTCCGTTCTTCTGTAAGTCCGTAGCTAATTCTTCTGCCTGTTTAGTTAAGTCCTGCAATGCCTGTTTTTCATATCCCGGTGCATAAGGAACTCCAAGTGTTCTCATAACATTTATCTTGCTCTCCAAAGTCGAGTTATCAAGATTCTGTTTCAGCAGCCAGTCATAGTTAGGCATAATAGAACCCGGCGAAACGTTGCGCGGATTTTCCATATGATTATAGTGCCATAAGTTCGGATACTTCTTTCCTATTCTCATTAAGTCAGGACCAATTCTCTTTGAACCCCATTGGAATGGATGGTCATAAACAAACTCGCCTGCTTTTGAATATTCGCCGTATCTTTCTGTTTCAGATCTGAATGGTCTTATCATTTGTGAGTGACATGTATAGCATCCTTCTCTTACATACAAATCTCTTCCCTGTAATTCTAAAGGAGTGTATGGTTTTACACTCGGTATCGTTGGTATATTTGATTTTATCATGAACGTCGGTATCAACTCAACTGCACCGCCGATAATAACTACAACTGTAGCAAGCAGAGCAAATTTTCCCGGACGTGATTCAAGGAATCTGTGTTTAGAGCTTCTGTCAGCATAACCCTTTTCAATTGCAGGTGCTTCAGCCGGTTCGTTTGCTTCCAGTGAACCCTGCTTTATTGTCTTTATTAAATTAACTACCATCACTATCACACCCGTCAGATACAATGCACCGCCGAATGCTCTAATCATATACATCGGAATTATTTGAACAACTGTTTCTAAGAAATTAGGATACTGAAGAATTCCTAATGGTGTGAACTGTTTCCACATTAATGATTGTGTAATACCTGCCCAGTACATTGAAGCGGCATAGAAAACAATTCCCAGCGTGCCGATCCAGAAATGGAAGGCAGCCATTTTTTTAGAGAATAAAGTTGTTTTATAAATTCTTGGGATGAGCCAGTAAAGTATTCCGAAAATCATAAATCCGTTCCAGCCAAGTGCGCCTATGTGCACGTGCGCAACAATCCAGTCAGTAAAGTGAGCAATAGCATTAACATTCTTTAAAGAAAGCATTGGTCCTTCAAATGTAGCCATACCGTAACTTGTAACTGCAACAACCATGAATTTTAAAGTAACATCGTCTCTAACTTTATCCCATGCGCCTCTTAATGTAAGAAGCCCGTTAATCATACCCCCCCATGACGGGGCAATAAGCATAATTGAAAATACCACACCAAGTGATTGTGCCCAGTCAGGCAATGAAGAGTATAATAAGTGGTGAGGACCTGCCCATATATAAATAAAAATGAGTGACCAAAAGTGAACTATTGAGAGCTTATAAGAATAAACCGGACGACCTGCCATTTTAGGAAGGAAGTAATACATCAAACCAAGGAAAGGAGTTGTTAAGAAAAACGCTACTGCGTTATGACCATACCACCACTGCACCAATGCATCCTGAACACCCGCATAAATAGGGTAACTCTTTAATAAGGATACAGGAAGCTCAATTGAATTTACAATATGAAGCACTGCTACTGTAACAACTGTAGCTATATAGAACCATATTGCAACATAAATGTGTTTCTCTCTTCTTTTAAAAATCGTTCCGAACATGTTAATTGCAAAGATAACCCAGATTAAAGCAATCATAATATCGATAGGCCATTCAAGCTCTGCATATTCCTTACCGGCTGTAATACCGAGCGGAAGTGAGACTGCAGCACAAACAATAATAAACTGCCACCCCCAGAAATGTATCCTGCTCAGCAAATCACTGAACATTCTGGCTTTACAAACTCTTTGTAAAGAATAATACACTCCCATGAACATTGCATTACCAACAAATGCAAAAATCACCGCATTAGTGTGTAATGGTCTTATTCTTCCGAATGTAGTGTACTGATTGCCTAAATTATGTATCGGGGCAAAAAGCTGAAGAGCAGCTAAAAGCCCTACTATCATACCAACGACTCCGAATATAACCGTAGCTATCGCAAAATCCCTCACTATCTTATTATCATAACTGAATTTTTCAACAGTCATTTCTGTTTTTCTCCTTGGTGATTAAATATTATTTAAAACTCTTTTTAAGCGCTCGCCTACTTCATAAGCCAGGACTTTTAACTTAATGTTATCAATACCCGACATTGTTTCAAGCGGGTTAACAGCTGAAATTTCTGTTTCTCCTTCTTCCTGCTCCTGAACGATAAAATTACATGGAAGAAGTGTTCCTATTTTATCTTCCAGTAAAATTGCTTTATGGGCAAATTCAGGATTACATGCGCCGAATATCTTATAATTTCTGAAGTCGACGTCAATTTTTTTCTTGAAAGTATCTTTCACGTCAATTTCAGAAATTATTCCAAACCCTTCTTTTGTGAGAGCTGATGTCATTTTTGTTATGGCATCATCAAATGAAAGACCTGTTTTTCTGGTTAAATAGTAGTTCATAATTTTTTATTTTCTGTTTCGCTTTGAATATTTTCCTCAAATAATATCCTTACAGATGGAGTATATCTGTCTTCGTACTGGCCTGACTTTACGGCCCAGATAAATGCAAACAAAAAAGTCATAGCTACTGTTATACTTGCTCCAATAAGAATAAACATCACATCCATTTTGTAAAATTTTATTTAAATTAATTTTTGTCTTTTTGCAAAATAATCTGTAAGAAATATTGCAAAAAGCACCACTGAAATTGAGCTAACCGGCATTAAGATTGCCGCTACTATCGGTGATAACGTTCCCTGAACAGCATAATACAATCCAACAAAATTATAAAGCATAGAGAATGCAAAGCTTGCTTTAATAACATTCATTGTAGTCTTTGAAAAAATTAAATATTTATTAAGCTCTCTGAATTTTTCAGAACTCAATATTGCATCGCATGAAGGAGAGAAGCACGTTACACTTTCAGTAACGGCAATACCTGCATCGCTTTGCTTTAGCGCTCTGGCATCATTTAAGCCGTCGCCTATCATTAATACTCTTTTGTTATTATCCTGTAAAGATTTTATATAATGCAGTTTATCTTCGGGTTTCTGATAAAATTTCATTGTAGATTCAGTTCCGAATATCTCCTGCAGGTTCTGCCTTTCGTTATCATTATCTCCGGATAAAAGTGTAAGCTCTTTGCTTTGGTTTAAGTCTGTAATAAGTTCACTTAAGCCTTTTCTGAAATAATTAAGAATTAAAAAATAACCTTTCAGTTTTCCGTTCTTACTTACATAAACTTTTGAAGCTTTATTTTCGGTATCTTCTTTGTTATCTCCTGTCATTACAAATTCCAGCATTCCGATTTTATACTCGTTTTCACCGACGAATCCTTTAATTCCTTTTCCGGGAAACTCTTTATAATTTATAATTTCGAATTCATCGCCGCATTTTACAGATTCATAAATTTTCTGGCTGAGCGGATGCGTAGAATTTTTCACAAGAGATTTTATCTCCGAAAGTTCTTTGTTGCTTAATAAATTTCCGTAATAATTCAGTTCTGCATTTTTTACCTGTGTAATGGTTCCTGTTTTATCAAATACTATCGAATCAATTTTGGAAAGTTTTTCTATTACTCCGGTATTTTTCAGATAAAATTTATTTTTACCGAATATCCTCATCGTGTTTGAAAGCGCGAAAGGACCTGCCAGGGCTAACGCGCAGGGGCAAGCTATTACTAAAACTGCAGTGAATACATTTACTGCAATCTTTATATCTTTATTTAACCAAAAAGCCCCTGCGGTTATTGCAACAGCTAAAGTTATATAGGTAAAATATTTAGCAATGACATCGTTTAATTTAGTTTTTTCGGTATCGGTCTTTTTAAATGCATCGTTATTCCAAAGCTGGGTGAGATAACTTTGAGATACATCTCTTACTACTTCCAGTTCTAATAAATCTCCTTCCTGCCTTCCCCCGGCGTATATAATTTCGCCGAATACTTTCTCCACTGGGGTGGATTCACCTGTAACAAAACTGTAATCTATCTTCGCATTTCCTTTAAATAATATGGAGTCGGCAGGAATAAGCTCTCCGTTTCGAATAACAATCCTATCCCCCTTAGCGAGCTTATTTATAGGAGTTGTGGTCTCTGTTTTATCTTTTAAAATTGTAACCGAGATAGGAAAATATGATTTATAATTTCTTTCAAAATTTAAAAAATCGAACGTCTTAGTCTGTATTAATTTTCCTATTAATAGAAAGAAAATTAAGCCTGTAAGCGAATCAAAATATCCTGCGCCAAATCCTGAAATTACTTCAAATACGCTTCGTAAAAATATTACTGCTATACCAAGTGAGATAGGTACATCGAGATTAATATGTTTTTGTTTTAACCCTATGAATGCCGATTTGAAATAATCTGATGCGCAGTAAAAAAATACAGGAGCGGATAATAAAATATTTAAATATCCGAACAGGTGTTTGTAGAAAGGATCAAGATTTCCAAGTGAAAGATATTCAGGAAAACTAAACAACATAATATTTCCAAAACAGAAGCCTGCAATTCCGATTTTATAATATAGTTTTTTTAATACTTTCGGTTTGTCATTTTCAGCTAAATCATCAATATTTATTGCCGGCTCATAACCAATGCTGTATAAAAGTTCTGCTATCTTCCTTAAAGAAGTTTCGCCTGTTTTATAAGTGATGAAAATTTTCTTTTGAGTAAAATCTGTTTTAGAATTTACAACTGCGTGATCTATCTTATAAAGGTGCTCTAAAAGATAAATACAGGATGAACAGTGAATTGAGGGTATGTAAAAAGTAACCTTTGTGATTTCGTCGTTAGAGAATTCTATTATCTGTTTTGAAATTTCTTTATCATCCAGATAGTTGAATTTTATTCCGGAACCGGATTCTTTTAAATTTATTCCGGGATGGTTTTCCAGTGTATAATAACTGCAGAGATTGCTTTGAAATAATAATTCATATACTGACTTACACCCCACACAGCAAAAACTTTTCTCGTCGTATGAAATCTCATCTATACATTCGTCACCGCAGTGATAACAGATGTGTTTAGTTAATATGTCGGGATGTTGTGGCATTGAATAAATTTTTCATTACAAAAATAGAAAGATTTATCCGCCTGCCAAATGATTTCAGTCAGATTTAAATATGATATACATCATATTTTTAAATTGCTGTTTTATGCTGAGATGTAGAGAAAAAAGGTATATTAGGTAATATTTTGGGGATGTAAAATTACTTCATTTCAAAGCTCAATCTTACAATAGCGCTGTTCTCAACCATGGAATTCCGGGTACCTGACATCACGCCTTGCATCCTTAAGCCAACAAATTGACCTGTGCCGCTTGTAACCTGTGTAGTTGCCTGAAATAGAGGGTTTTCTGAATTGGGTCCGGCGCCCTGTGAAATACCCTGCGCCTGAATTGTGAATGAAGAGCCGTCTGGAAAAGTAAACACATAATAATCTGTGAAAGTGCCATTACCCTCAACATAATCATATATAAAATATGCCTTAACGGGGACTGATGTACTGTCACCGAACATTGCAACACCTGTGCCTATTGCTGTTCCCATTCTGTGATTAACAGTATCGGGTACTTCAATTACACTGCTTTGTGTTATCTGGTATTTTAAGGAAAATTTTAGATTAGTCCGCTGAAAAGAATATTGTTGTGAGTATGAATTTGATACAAATATGAATAAAAAAAGAGTAAGTATATATTTAAGCATAAGTAGCTTCTATTCCTCCGATCTCGCGAAGTTTATTTTCATTTATAATTCTGATTTTCTTTCCGTCAAGTTCGATAAGTTTTTCATTCTTGAAATCAGATAAAGTTCTTATTACGGTTTCAGTTGTAGTGCCTACAATGTTTGCAATATCTTCGCGCGGTAATACAATTTCTATTTTATTGTCATCCTGCTCTTTGCCTCTGAATGTATCTTTAAGGTAAAATAAAGTTTCGGCTAATCTTTCTCTTACGCTTTTTTGTGAAAGAGACTGAATTTTTTCCATCGCAATTCCTAACTCTTTGCATAAACTAACCATCATTTGTTTAGAGATATAAGAGTTTTTCTGAAGCATAGTCAAAAAATCTTCTTTTCTAATCAAACATACAACTGTATCTTCAAGAGCTGTTGCAGAATTTGCATATCCTTCTTCAGCAATAATTGCGCGATAGCCAAGGAAATCACCGGGAACTCCAAATCCTGTAATTTGCTCTTTTCCGTCTTTACCGGTTCGGTATAATTTTATTTTTCCTTTGTTTACACAATACAGACCGGGAGGAGTATTTCCCTCGTAAAAAATTGTCTGACCTTTTTTGAAATGATTACAAATTTTGTTGCAGTTTATTACTTCTAAATCGTCTTCAAAGGAGAAATTCATTAAAGAATCTGCCTTCGCTTCGCAATCTTCACAGTCTATTTTCTTTACTATCATGTCGTTAAATTAACTTCTATTTGTTAAAATTTCCAATGATTTCTTAATCCTATTGTGCTGCTGAATTTATAAGTTCTTTTGCACTTGTTATTCCTGAGTCCGTTACTTTATCACCGCTTAGTAACTTTGCTATTTCCAGTACTTTCTCTTCTCCACTTAACTGTTTTATTTCAGCAATAGTTTCTTTATTTAAATCTTTCTTACTAACATAATAATGAGAATCGCTTTGAGATGC
>JBHEKU010000076.1:0-11973 GCA_041859205.1 Ignavibacteria bacterium
GAGTTTTCAAAAAAGTGGAAAAAGTCATTCGCGAGGAAATGAATGCAATCGGCGGTCAGGAATTTTATCTCCCTGCCCTCTCCCCTAACGAGCTATGGAGCCAAACCGGAAGACTTGAAGATTACGGCGATACAATTTTCAGAATAAAGAACAGAGAGCTTGTACTTGCACCTACTCACGAAGAAGTTTTCTCAACTATAGCTAAAAGCAATTTAATTTCATATAAAGATCTGCCGCAGATCTGGTATCAGATACAGACTAAGTTCAGAAATGAAGCGCGTCCGCGTTCCGGAGTTTTACGCGGAAGGCAGTTTACAATGAAGGATGCTTATTCATTTGATTCTACATGGGAAGCTTTGGATGAATCATACAATAAACACGCGCAGGCATACAGAAATATTTTTACCCGCTGCGGACTGAATTTTTATGTCGTAACTGCTTTCAGCGGAGCTATGGGCGGAAGCGATTCAGAAGAATTCATGGTAGAATCAGATGCAGGTGAAGATAACATTGTAGTAACTGATAATAATTCTTATTGTTCAAATATTGAAGTTGCCGTATCATACATCGATAAAATTGAAAGAAAAAATTCTAATTTAGAAACTGAAGAATTTTATACTCCAGATATAAAAACAATTGAGCAGCTTGCAAAATTTGTAGGAACTGAAAACGACTGGACGAGATTAGCAAAGTCACGTTTATTTGTGAACGGTGATTCATATGTATTAACTCTTGTTTGCGGAGATGATGAAGTCAGCGAGACAAAATTACAAAATGTTTTCGGTCAGGGAATAAGACCGGGACATCCTGAAGAGCTTATGGCAATCAGCGGTGCAGATGCCGGTTCAATCGGTCCGTTGAAAATTTCTAATCCAAAAATTTCTGTCATAGCTGATTTAAGACTGGAAGATGCCGATGAATTAATCAGCGGTGCTAATAAAAATGATTATCATATTAAGAATATCGATTTAAAAAGAGATGTACCTTCGATAAGATATTATGATATCCGTACAGTAAAAGGCGGCGAGCTTACAACTGATAAAAAAGATACGATAAGAATAACAAAAGCAATTGAAGTCGGGCATATATTTAAGCTTGGAACGAAATATTCAGAAGCTCTTGGTTCAACATTTCTAGATGAGCAGGGAAATTCACATCCTATTATTATGGGAAGTTATGGAATCGGTGTTGAAAGAATTGCCGCGGCACACATAGAGCAGAACCACGATAAATTCGGAATAATATGGAACGGTGAAATTGCTCCATTCCAGGTTCAGCTTATCTGCGCAAATACAAATATAGATAGCGTAGTAAATTATTCAGAGCAAGTTTATAACGAACTGAATGAAAAAGGCATTGAAGTATTATATGATGACAGAAAAGAAATTTCTGCCGGATTCAAATTCAAAGACGCCGATTTAATCGGAACACCTATACATGTTATCTTAGGAGAGAAGAATTTAAAGAACGGAAACGTTGAAATAAAAATCAGAAAGAGCGGTGAGAGACATATTATCTCTAAAGACGATTTAATGAACAAACTACATGAACTCTTAAAAAATTAATGTCTCTCAATTAATGTCACTTAAGAAACTACTTTCTTCGGAATATATACTTGCATCTAAATCTCCGAGACGTTCAGATTTATTAAAGCAAATCGGCTTAAAGCATAAAGCTGTTGACAGCAAATCAGAAGAGCTTGAAGCATCAAAGTACAATCCGATAAAGCTTGTAAGAATAAACGCTTTAAAGAAATCCAGAATTGTTGCAGCCAATTATAAAAGAGAAATTATAATTGCAGCAGATACGATTGTACTTATCGGCAGCACTATTCTTCATAAGCCAGCTAACTTAAAAGAAGCTAAAAAGTATTTAAAAAAGCTCAGCGGGAAAAAACATACCGTTTATACCGGGCTTAACGTAATCAATACAAAGAACGGCAAGGAAGAGTTTGCTTACGAAAAAACTGAAGTATACTTCAGAAAGCTGAACGATGAAGAAATAAATTATTATGTGAATAAATTTAAGCCCCTTGATAAAGCGGGGGCGTACGGAATTCAGGATGGATTCGGATGCTTGTTCATAGATAAAATCAAAGGCGACCATCATAATATAATAGGGCTTCCATTGGTAAAACTTTACACGACAATTAAAAAAGTAATTTAAAAGGTTCTTTAATTTGTTTTCAAAATATAAAAAGAAAATTTTACTCTCTGCCGTTTTCGGCGCGCTCATATTTTTAGGAATAAGTCTTTATGCTGATTTCGATAAACTTCTTGGGGCATTAGGAAAGTTCAACTGGTTTTATTTTCCTTTAATTCTCGGCCTTTCTTTTCTTAACTATGTTGCAAGATTTTATAAATGGGAATATTATTTAAAGATTCTCAAAATAAAAGTCGCTCCCCTGCTTAGCTTTAAAATATTTCTTTCAGCATTTGTAATGAGCGTTACTCCGGGAAAGATGGGTGAAGTTTTGAAATCATATCTGCTGAAAGAAGAGACAGGCACACCTGTAGCAAAGTCAGCTCCTATCATTATTGCAGAGAGAATTACCGATTTTATTTCCATTATAATAATATGCATAATGGGAGCGTATGTATTTGATTACGGACGTGCAATTATTATAGGAGTAGGGATTTTCTTCATTGCAGTAACATTAATTTTAAGCTTTCAGAAATTATCACTTGCAATAATAAACTCGCTTGAAAGAATAAAATTTATTTCCAAATATGTTCATAGAATACATATAGCCTATGAAAGCATTTACCAGCTGGTGAAAATAAAGCCTCTGGTAATAGCAGTCGGGATGAGTATTGTAGCATGGGGATTTGAGTGTCTCGGATTTTATTATGTACTCCAAATTTTCTCTTCAACCTCCAATATAGAAACAAGTCTTCTTACCGCTTCTTTCATCTATTGTTTCTCAACACTTGTCGGAGCAATTGCTATGCTGCCCGGCGGACTTGGCGCAACTGAAGCTACGCTTACAGGATTACTTATAATTTTAAAAATCCCAAAAGATGTTTCAGCAGCATCAACCATTATTATACGTGTTGCTACATTATGGTTTGCCGTTGTAGTGGGGATAATTGCGGTTTACTTTTATAATAAGCACTCCAAACACAGACTTGATGAGCTTGATGAAACAGTTATAGACAGCTCACAAACCTGATTTTCTTTCCGGAATTATTCACTTTCCAAACCTCTTAATTAATTGATTTTATAATCGGATTCAATTAATTTATTGATACAATTAAATTAAACCTTAAGGAGACCTCGTGAAGAAGTTATTTATACTTTTTTCACTTGTCATTATTGGCTTTGTATATTTTACAGGCCAAAAAACGGATGAAAGCCCTAGATGGTATTTCAATCCACAAATGACATCAGTTCAAAAAAATGGCGCGCAGCTCCCTGCCGCTACAGATATCGGACAAATCGAAAACCCGGTAAAACAATCACGCGTTGTTAATATGCCAAACGGTACAATGATGGCAGTTAATCCAAACGTTCGTGTATATCCATCACTAAATCAGCAATGCGAAATTTACATGACGAGAGATCCAAACAATCCTCAGATCTTGTATGTGGCATCGCAAAATATTACAGGCGGAGCATCTATCAATGCCGGTACTTACGTTTCAACAAACGGCGGTACAACCTGGTATGGTTCAGATTCTATGGCAGCCGGCAGCACTGCTGACCAGCGCGGAGACCCGGGTCCAACTATTGATAAGAACGGAAGATTTATTTATACACACTTAACATCTACAACAAATTTCGGCGGATTAAAAGGTATGGGTGCCAATTATTCCACCAATAAAGGTTTGACCTGGTCAAACACTTTTGATGTAGTAGTAGACGCTAACTGTGATAAAAATTTAGCTAATACTGATGATGTTCCCGGAAGTCCTTATTACGGTAATTCATACATGGCATGGACCAGCTTCGGTACAACACCGGGTAACGGAAGAATGTCAAGAACAACTGACGGCGGCGTAACATGGTCACCACAGTTAATCATCAATGCAACTCCTACCGGACACAACGCTCAGGGGCATGATGTTGTAGTAGGCGTTAACGGTGAAGTTTATATATTCTGGTCAGCAGGCGTTTCAGCATCTCCTTTCACTGAAGATTTTATCGGAATGGCAAAATCTACAAATGGCGGTGCAAACTTTGTAGCAACAGAAAATGCTTTTGATGTTAACGGTTCACGTTCATCTTCATTCAACGGATGGGGCATAAGAACAAACGGTTTCCCAAGAACTGATATTGATAAAAGTTCAGGACCACGAAGAGGTACTATATACGTAGTTACACCACAAATTAACTTAGCTCCTGCGGGAACAGATTCCGATATCATCTTAAGAAAATCTTCAGATGGCGGAGCAACTTGGTCACCGGGAATCAGAGTTAACCAGGATGCGCTTAACAATGCAAGAGTTCAGTATTTCCCTTGCGTTAAGGTTGATGAAGCAGGCGGCATAAATGTTGTATATTATGATAACAGAGATTTTCCTGCATCAGGTGATTCATGTACTGTATATCTTTCACGTTCACTTGACGGCGGTACAACCTGGACTGATACAAAAATTGCAGACCATAACTTTAAACCAAAGAATCTTCCCGGCGTAAATACAATGGGTGATTACATTGGTATAACTGCAGGAAACGGAAAAGTTTATGCAGCATGGATGGATGATAAAACAGGAAGCGCATCAACATTATTCCAGACATGGGTAGGCTCAGTAACAATTCAGCTGAATGCACTAAATCCTTTTAATATTCAGACACCTACAGCAGGCGGAAGAATAGTTACATTCCCTGGTTCAACTACACCTGTTACAATTACATGGGATACTTCTACAGTAACTGCAAACTATAAATTTATATTCGGAAATCCTACTCTTCCAACAAGAAGATTAACTATTCCTTCAGGAACAAATTCTATTACAACAACTTTAGGAGCTCTTGATGATATATTAGCTGCTAACGGATTTACAAATAACGGAACAGCATCTGACTCAGCTGTTGGTCAGTGGGACGTTTGGGCTTTCAAAGCTACAGGCGCACCTGGAGTAGATTCATTAAAATCTACAAACGGACCAAGAGCGATTACATTCAGAAGAGGTGTTCCTGCTCTTACACCATTTAGCCTGATAACTCCGGCTAACGGCACAACAATTACAACATCTGTATTCAATTCAAGCAATGTAAATATAAACTGGACACGTTCCGGCTCAGGTACAAGATATAAATGGTTATTTGACGCACCTACATTTTCAGGGGCACCAATATTTTATATCCAATCCGGCAATACGGGTTTTGACTCTTCTATCAGTATAGCGAATAATCAGCTTGATGCTATGCTGGCAGGTACAGGATTAGCTCCAGGCGATTCAGTTGTAGGTCAATGGAGAGTTTATGCATACCGAAGCGCAACTGACTCATTAGCTTCAACACAAACTTTTGCTTTAACTCTTAAGAGACAGGCTAAAGGTGATGTATTGGTTGCTTATGATTCAACAGCAGCCGGATGCAGAACTAGCCGTGACTCTGTAACAACAAATCTTTCCCAACTTGGTGTGACATTTGATCTGTTTAACAGAGGAACAAATTCATCAACAAGCATGATTTCTTTAAGAGGATATAAAAAAGTAATCTGGCTTGGGGAAGGTACAAGCACTATCGCTCCAATACAAAGAGATTCTGTAAAATCGTATTTGAACGCAGGCGGAACTTCTGTTTCAACTAAGTCTAAATTTATAATATGGTCTGAAGACGTTGGTTACAATCTGGATAGATCCGGTTCAACAAATCTTGATACTGCTTTGGCAAGACAATATCTTGGATTTACGTTTGTTGCAGATAGACCGGCCGTTGGTGCAGGTTTAGTTGGATTAAGAGGAATCAATGTATTACAAGGACAAAGAGACAGCTGCGCAGGAACATGGCCTGATGTTATGAGACGTTCAGCAACTAATTCAAATAAAATATTAACAGGGTTCAGATTACAAAGCGATAACGACTCCTTAAATTCGATTGGAAGACAAGCGACTAACTACAATACTGTCACCATAGGTTTAGACGTAGAGTCAATGAGAAATGCAGTTGGAGGACCAACTTCATCTCCGGTTGCAAGATATTTAAAAATGGCATTGGATTATGTTGACCAGTTATTAGTAAATACCGGCAATGAAGGTTCAATGATTCCATCAGTATTCTCATTATCACAAAATTATCCAAATCCGTTCAACCCGACAACAAAAATAAACTTTGCAGTACCGAAACAATCATTTGTTTCTATCAAAGTATTTGATGTTACGGGTAGAGAAGTTGCAAACCTTGTAAATGATATGAAGGCTCCGGGATACCATACCGTAGATTTCAATGCTTCATCATTTGCTTCAGGTGTTTACTTCTACAGAATTGAAGCGGCTGATTTCAAAGATACAAAGAGAATGATGCTCATTAAGTAATAACACAGTAGTAATTTTAAAATAAGTTAAGCCCGTTTTGATTTCATCAGAACGGGCTTTTTTGTTTAAAATAGTTTCACAGATAAACCTAAAAATATGCCAAAACTTACATAAATGAGGGGTTTTTTTGCGTTAAATTATTTATATTACAAAGTTCTTCCCTAGCAGGCAGAACACTAAAGTTTATAGGAAAACTTCCCCTATCGGGCTAAAATCATTTGATTTTATTACCATCGAAATTCAATTGTTAAAAATTTATGATGAACATTGAGCCGGTTACATTAAAAGGCGAAAGAGTTACCCTCATTCCTCTGAAAATTGAACATTTAGACGGTTTGTTTGATGCAATTATTCATGAAGATGTTTGGGCATACAGATTAGAAAAAATTACCACTAAAGAAGGGCTGCAAAAATTTATGCAGACTGCTCTTGACGGAGAAAAGGAAAAAGAGATTTATGCATTCACAATCATTGATAATGATACAGGCAAAATTATCGGTACAACAAGGTTTGCAGATATTTCACCTGAGAATCATTTTCTTGAAATCGGATGGACATCAATTTCACCTGAAGTAATGCGTTCAAAAGTTAACACTGAATGTAAGTATTTGCTACTGAAACACTGCTTCGATACGCTTGGTACTGTTCGTGTTTGTTTTAAAACTCTCTCGATAAATAAGCGCTCGCAAAATGCAATTTTGAGAATAGGCGCTAAGCATGAAGGCACTCTAAGATGGATAGGCAAAACTGCCGGAGGTGAATATGTTGATGTAGTTTATTTTAGCATCATAAAGCCGGAATGGAATGATGTTAAACTTCACTTAGAAAATCTACTTTTAAAAAAATATTAATATATTAACCCTAAAATTAAAACAATACAATTATGAAAACGGAACAATCTAAATGGACACCTGAAAGCGGATGGGAACATTTATCCGATTCCAAAATCAACGAAGGGGCACAACTTGTATTATTATTCGGAAAAGGTCAGCATCTAAAAGAATCAGCACTTATTGGCGATATTAAAAAACGATATCCATTGGCAAAATTAATCGGCTGTTCTACATCCGGTGAAATTGTAGGAACTAATGTGATAGATAACTCAATTGTAGCTACTGCTGTAAAATTTGATTCATCTCATTTAGCAGAGCATAGCATGAAAATAAATTCTTCAGATGAAAGTTTCGATATAGGAAGAAAACTTGTAGAAGGGTTTAACCAGGGCGGCTTAAAACACATTTTTGTTTTATCCGACGGTCTGAATATAAACGGCTCTGAGTTAGTTGCAGGAATGCGGTCAGTACTTACAAACGGAGTGCAGGTTACAGGAGGGCTGGCAGGTGACGGCGCTGATTTTAAAGAAACCGTTGTTGTGAACAGCACAGGTGTTGCTGAATCGAAAGTAATAACTGCGATTGGTTTATACGGAGAGGACCTTTTAATAGGCTACGGTTCATTCGGCGGATGGGACAGCTTTGGAATAGACAGACTTGTGACAAAATCAAAAGCTAATGTTTTATACGAATTAGACAACTCCCCTGCTTTAGAATTATATAAATCATTCCTCGGCGACCAGGCACAGGCACTACCGGCATCAGGATTGCTTTTCCCGCTAAGTATGAGAATGGAAACAGATTCGCAGCCTGTAGTAAGAACAATTCTTGCTGTAAATGAAGAAGACCAGAGTTTAACATTTGCAGGCGATATACCTGAAGGCTCTTATGTAAGATTAATGAAAGCAAATGTAGACAGATTAATTGACGGA
Source organism: Ignavibacteria bacterium (assembly GCA_041859205.1). Classification (GTDB taxonomy): domain Bacteria; phylum Bacteroidota; class Ignavibacteria; order Tepidaquicellales; family Tepidaquicellaceae; genus JAFDZO01. The sequence continues at coordinate 8,248 of JBHEKU010000076.1, forward strand.
GCAGTAACAGCAGCGCATACAAGTCTTGAACCGAGTAAAAAACACCCTCAGCTCGCAATATTAATTAGCTGTGTCGGCAGAAAGCTGGTACTTAAACAGCTTGTAGAAGAGGAAGTTGAAGGAGTAAGAAATGTTGTCGGGCATGAAACTGCTATCACGGGATTTTATTCCTATGGGGAAATATCACCGTTCTCTAAAGATGCAAAATGCGAGCTTCATAATCAGACAATGACAATAACAACAATAAGCGAAAAATAAACCGGACAACTGAATTAATTTATTAATGGAGAAAAAAAGACACAGACTTTTAGAAAGACAGATTAAAAAGGTATTTGTTCAGGAAGATTTAGAGCATAAAAAGCTCAATGACTTTATTGATACAATCAATGATGCTTATCTGGGATTTGAAGATGACCACAAACAATCTGAAAGAACTTTAGAGCTTAGCCTTAACGAACTCTTTAAAGCTAATAAGCAGTTAAATGATTCAAAACTGCTTCTTGAAAATACGGTTCAGGATAGAACTCAGGAATTAGTTAAAGCATTAGAACGAATTAAAGAAAGTGAGAACCGCTTCAGAAACTTAGTTCAGAACTCATCTGATATAATTACTATACTTGATGCAGATGGAATTATAAAATATGAAAGCCCTTCCTTTTACAGAATTTTCGGCTATTCAGAAAAAGAGATAATAGGAAAAAATGCATTCGATTCTATTCACCCGGACGATATAGAAAAAGTTCAAAAGAAATTTGCAAAGCTTCTTCAAAATCCGGCTGAAATTGTTTCAGTTGAGTTTCGTTATAAAACATCAGAGGGTTACTATAAAACACTTGAAGCAATCGGCAACAATCTTTTGGAAAATGAAAGTATTCAAGGGATTGTTGTAAACTCACGAGATATTGAAGACCGGAAAAAAGCAGAAGCTGAAATTATAGAGAAGAGCCAGATACTTAACGGAATTCTATCTAACCTGCCTGTACTAATATATAAAATAAATAAAGAAGGTAAATTTACTGAAGTAGCCGGAGCTGCTAAATCACTGGGAATGGATGATGCAAGTCTGCTTGGTGTTGATGTTAAAGAACAGTTTCCCGGAATTTATGAAAACATACCAAAAGCCCTATCAGGCGAATATTTTTCTTTTGTACTCTCAAGCTCAATGAGAGGAAGCACGAAGTACTTTGAGAATTTTTTATTTGAAGATAAAAATTCCAAGGGGTGCATAGTAGGTTTTGCTTTAGATATCACCGAGAATAAAGTTGCGGAAAAAAAGCTGAAAGAATACTCTAATGATTTGGAAAAAATAAATAAAGAGCTTGACCAGTTTGCCTATGTAGTATCGCACGATTTAAAAGCACCGCTCAGAGCGATAAACAATTTATCGCAATGGATTGAAGAAGATTTAGAAGGCGCTCTTGAAGGAGAAACTGCGCAGAATTTTGATTTGCTTCGCGGAAGAGTAAACAGAATGGAAGCATTAATTAACGGAATATTGGAATACTCCAGGGCAGGAAGAATGAAGTTCAATTCTCAGACTGTTGCGCTAAATTCTTTCATAGATGAAATAGTACAAAACCTTGCTCCACCGGCAAATGTAAAAATCACCATTGAACCCGGGATGCCTTCAATCTCCACAGAGAAAGTTGCGCTTGAGCAGGTCTTCTCGAATTTAATCAGCAATGCTATTAAATATAATAATTCGGAAGCACCTATTGTAAACATAACATTCAAGGAATTAGACAGACATTACCAGTTTTGTGTTGAAGATAACGGTCCTGGGATTTCTCCTGAATTTCATGATAAGATATTTGTGATTTTCCAGACGCTGCAATCAAGAGACAAGATAGAAAGTACAGGAGTAGGACTTGCTATAGTTAAGAAAATCGTAGAAGATAAGAACGGAACTGTATGGGTGGATTCAGATAAAGGGAAAGGAACGAGGTTTTATTTCACCTGGCATAAATAAAAAAGGCTCAATAGGATTTGCAGGATTATTATTATTCTTTTTACTGATACATCTGTCAAATGTTTTTGGACCGCCGCCGCCAAGCGTAAATGCAATTGCATGGGCAGGTCAGCTTCAGTGGTTATTTATCATTTGGGCATATTGGGTTGATAGAAACAGAACAAGTAACAATTAATTTTAATGAAACAAAGAGAAGTAATTTTATACATTGCAATGAGTCTGGATGGGTACATTGCTAAAGAAGACGGGGATATAGGATGGTTATCGGAAGTTGAGCTTCTCAATGAAGACTACGGTTACAAGGATTTTGTATCCACTGTAGATACAGTGATAATGGGCAGAAAGACATACGATAAAGTATTAAGCTTTGGGATTGAGTTTCCTCATAAAGGAAGAAAATGTTATGTAATTTCTAAATCAAGGGCAGGCAGCGATGAAAATGTTGAATATCACAGTGGAGATTTAAGAGATTTAATCGCAAGTTTAAAATCAGAAGTAGGCAAAGATATTTTTATAGACGGAGGAGCAGAGACGGTTTTTGAATTGATGAAAAATAAGTTAATCGATAAATATGTGATTTCAATTATACCGGTTATGTTGGGTTCAGGGATTTCATTGTTTAAAAATGGAAGACCGGAAGAGAAATTAGAATTTATTGAAAGCAAAACTTATCAAAGCGGATTAGTACAGCTTTGGTACCAAAGAATGAACTAAAATTTAAATTAACTAAATAAAATAAAATGCCTGAATCAATTATTAATATCTTCTTAGTAGAAGATGATGAAGTTGATATCATGAATGTGAAAAGAGCATTCAAGAAAAATAACATTACTAATCCATTGTATGTTGCCGGTAACGGCATTGAAGCATTGAATATGCTTAAAGGCGAGCACGGTGTAGAAAAAATCCCGAAGCCAAGAATTATTCTTCTGGATTTAAATATGCCTAAAATGGGCGGGATAGAATTTCTAAAGGAAATGAGAAAAGATGACGATTTAAAAAACATCAGTGTTTTTGTAATGACAACTTCTAACGAAGATAACGATAAAGTAGAGGCATACAGTCTTAATGTAGCAGGCTATATTTTAAAACCTCTCTCGATGGAAAGCTTTGTTGCAGCTGTATCGACTCTAAAGAATTATTGGATGCTATGTGAGTATCCGACATAAATTTATAAAATCCTATGAACCAGTTTAAACCCTTAAATATATTATTAATAGAAGACGATAATGCTGATGCGACAGCGTTTCGCCGCGCAATGAAGAAAACCTATCTTGATTTTAAGATAGAAGTTTGCACTGAAGGTGATAAAGTTTTACCGATGCTAAAATCACAGAATTTTGATTTCATTTTTCTCGATTACCAGCTGCCCGGCTCAGATGGTCTTTCCATACTCCAGCAGATAAAGCTTGAGTTTATGCATACACCTGTTGTAGTAATTACATCGCAGGGAGATGAAAAGATAGCGGTTGATATGATGAAGAACGGAGCATTCGATTATTTTCCTAAGTCATATATTACTTCTGAAAGATTAATGCAGGTTCTTCATACAGGATTGAAGCTTCAATCAATCGAAGAAGAAAAAAATCAGGCAACTATATCTCTGAAAGAAAATGAACGTCTTCTTGAATTAGTTTATAACTCAACGAATGTAGGGATGTCGCTGGTTGATGAAAACGGAGTTATACTCAGGGTTAATAATGCATACTGTCACTTATTTGGTTATAGAAAAGACGATATAATTGGAAATCCTTTTA
>JBHEKU010000126.1:0-20529 GCA_041859205.1 Ignavibacteria bacterium
AACGTGAAAAGAAATACGCTTACCGGTTTTACAAGACCAGGTGCAACAACAGGAGTAACATATTTTATATACTCTACAACTCATAATCCTTTTAATTACAATGTTGACTCCAATACAATAAGCTCAAGTACATTTACTACAGGTACCGGGGCAATCTATGGTATCAATAATACAAGCAGCGGTATTAATATAAATATGAGGGATAATACAATCAGCGGGATAACAAGGTTGGTAACAACAAGTACAGCGCTTTTTTATGGAATAAACAACAGTAATACGACTGCTACTACACAAACTACAATATCAGGAAACACAATCCACTCATTAACGGGTATGGGTTCGACAGGAGCGGTGGGCGGAATAAGCATAGGAACTCAAACGGTTCACAATGTTTATAAAAACAAAATCTACAACATTACAAGCGATAACGCTTCAGGTGTGGCATATGGAATTACAATCGCCTCGGGCGGAATAACAAACAATGTATATAATAATTTGATTGGAGATATTAAAGCTCCGAATTCCAGTTCAACAACTGATGCAGTAAGAGGAATCAATATTACATCTACCACTGCAACTTCTAATATTAATTTATCTTTTAATACAATATATCTTAATGCAACTTCTGCAGGCATAAATTTTTCTACTTCAGGTGTATATCATACTACAAGCGCAACCGCTACAACAGCAACGTTAAATATGATAGGTAATTTAATTGTTAATAATTCTACACCTAATGGAACAGGTGTTACCAGTGCCTACAGAAGGTCGAGTACAACTCTTACAAACTATGGAAGTGCATCAAATAATAATTGCTTCTATGCAGGAACACCCGGTGCTGCAAATTTACTTTATTATGATGGAACAAACTCAGACCAGACAATTTCAGCTTTGAAAGTAAGAGTTACTCCAAGAGACGCTAGTTCACAGACTGAAAACGTTGTCACAAAATTCTTAAGTACGTCAGGCGCTTCTTCAAATTTTCTTCATATGGACCCGGCACAGCCGACACAAATTGAAAGCGGCGGCTTAACAGTTGCAGGAATTGTTGATGATTATGACGGTAATGCAAGATACCCGAATGTTGGTTATCCTATAAACCCAACTTATCCGCCTACTGCACCTGATATCGGAGCAGATGAATTCGCAGGTATACCTGCAGATTTAACAGGTCCGGTAATTACATACACTAGTTTAACAAATACTTCTTCCACCGGAAACCGTTCATTAACAGCGACTATTACAGATGTTGCCGGAGTACAAACCGGAGCAAACGGACCAAGACTTTATTATAAAAAAAGCACTGACCCGTCATATATTTTTGATAACGCTCCTTCAGTTGCCGGAAATGATTATACATTCACATTAAACACAACCACCTTGGGCGGTGTAATAACAGGAACTATTATTCAATATTATGTTGCTGCTCAGGATTTAAATGCTAACCCTTCAACGAATCCTGCAGGCGGAAGCGGCATTAATCCTCCCGGAACTACTGCTCCTGTTTCACCAAATGCTTATACTGTAACACCTATTTTAAGCGGAACATATACTGTTGGCGCAACGGGTAATTATGCAAATCTAACAGCAGTAGCAAATATTCTTGCGCCTGCAAACTCAGAAATTACAGGTGATGTAATATTTGAATTACAAAATGATTATGACGGTACAACAGGTGAAACGTTGCCTATTTCTTTTCCTCAATTCAATTCTTCAGGAAGCTATACAGTAACTATAAGACCTGCTTTAGGCGTAACAGCTAGAGTAACATCTGGTGACCCGGGTTCTTTATTCTCCTCCGGTGTTTTTCTCATGAACGGAGCTGACAATTATATAATTGACGGAAGACCAGGTGGAACAGGAAGCAGTAACGAATGGACTTTAAGAAACATCAGAACAACTGCCACAATTGGCTGCGTTATTAGGCTTGCAGACGGAGCTTCTTATAATACAATAAGATATATGAACTTAGAAAGCCAGGCAACTTTAACAACAACAGGTGTAATATTTTTCCACACTGTTGCCAGCGGCACTGTCGGTAATTCTAATAACAATGTTGTATATAATAACATTAGGGGAAGAACTGATAGTCCGGCGCCAATGTCTAATGGAATTTTATCGAATGGAACAGCAGGCGCATTGAATAGCAGTAATTATATCTCAAATAACAATTTTGAGAATTTCAGCAATGTGGGCATAAGTGTGTTATCTGCAGGTGGCGGGCCAAGCTGGACAATTCAGAATAATCACTTCTACAGTACCTATACAAGCGGTTCTGCGCAGACAGGTATCGCTATTGCAGGGGCAGGCTCTACCGGTATGAATATTGTGAATAACTACATAGGCGGAAGCGCTCCATTTTGCGCAGGCACTATGACTAACTCAGGAAATGTAGCATTCACAGGAATTTCAATTACAGGAGGTGTTGCGAACATTACCGGTAATACTATTGCAAACATGGCGGGAACAAGTATCTTGACTACTGCAAGGACAAGAGGAATATTTCATACAAGTGCTGCCGATAGTGTAACCATTGCAAACAATACTATTCATGATTTAACTTCCATGAGCGGTGTTCTTACCGGATTCACTGCAAACAATCAGGCTGCTGTTGGTATTTCTGTATTTCCTGGTTCTACCTTTTATTATTCGCAAGTATACGGAAACACTATTTATAACATCTCAGCTGAAAATACACATGCTAATGCTTCCACCACAATGGCAGCCGGTATGTTTCTCACAAATTTCACAGGGGCATGCTATAGTAACAAAATATACGATATTAAAAATAAAGCTACGGGGACAACTGCAAATCAAAATCCGATTGCGACGGGAATATATTCACGGTTTTTCTCGGAAGGATATGTTATCAACAATATGATTTCAGTAGGAACAGGTGAAAATACAAATACTCAGTTCTCAGGTGTAGCTATAATGGGTAACAGTAATCCAAACGTTAATAATCACTTCTACTATAATAACACAATTGCTGTAAGCGGAACTGCCGGCGGAACAATCGGCTCTTACTGCTTTGTAAAGGGAGATGATACAACAACTACAGCAATACAAACTCAATATCTTAGAAACAACATTTTATATATGGATAGAACAGGCGGCGGTTCACTTAATTATGCTATCGCCTCCAAAGGAACATCATTTGCAGTCGGTGTTAACTTTGACTACAATATGCTTTATAATGTTTCAAATACTGAAATAGGATTATGGGGAGCTTCTTCATATAACTTTGCGAACTGGAAAACAAATTCTTTGCAGGATGCAAATAGTATCTCTCCTTCAGCAATTACGACGGCTAACCTATTTACAAGTGTCGCAGCCGGTGATATGAATATAATTTCATCTAATGCAGAATGCTGGTATCCTAACGGTAATGGTTATCCTTTAAGTTTAGTTGCAACCGATTTTTCGGGAACATCAAGAAGCACAACTATAGCAACCGGGGCTACCGACCTTGGAGCTGATGAATTCACTCCTTCAATTGCTGCACCAACTCTTGTTGTGCCTGTTGCGGGAATCGGAAACTATCCACTCGTACTTTCAGGTAAAACAATCGGAAGTGTGAACATAGTTAATCCGGGTTCTCTAGATGCGCCAATAACAGACTTAAATGTAAAATTCAGTACCGGAGCAAATCCTCCCGGAGCGCCAATAGACCTTCACTATTCTAATGCATATTGGGAAATAACTCCTAACGGAGGAGCATCAGGATTTATATATGATGTTACTTTAAACTATTCTGATGCAATTTTGGGAACATGTAACGAAGTAAATCTAAGAATGGCAAAGAGCGATAATGGCGGCACGTTGTATACACCTTCACTAGTTGCAGGAACCGGACCCGGAGAATATACTTCCGATTTAGTTAATAATAACATCACAGTGTACGGGCTGACTTCGTTCTCATTGTTCGCATTAACAGATTCGGATGCTCCATTGCCGGTTGAACTTGCTTCATTTACGGCAAATGTAGATAGAAGAAATGTCAGCCTGAGATGGACAACAGCTACAGAAGAAAACAACGCAGGATTTGATATTGAAAGAAAACCTGTTTCATCTGAAATGTGGTCAAAGATAGGAAATGTTTCCGGTAATGGTACATCTAATTCTTCTCATAACTACAATTATGAAGATAGAAATTTAATAACAGGAAAATATAATTACAGATTGAAACAAATTGATAACAACGGAAACTTTAAATATCATACACTGTCATCTATGGTAGATGTTGGTGTACCGACTAAATTTGACATGAGCCAGAACTATCCAAATCCGTTTAATCCTACAACAAAGATTAATTACGATTTACCGTTCGATAGTAAAGTCTCAATCAGATTGTTCGATATGACCGGAAAAGAAGTAGCTCAGATAGTTAATGCAACACAAACTGCAGGATACTATACAGCACAATTCAACGGTTCAAATTTAGCCAGCGGTGTTTACTTCTACAATATTATTGCAGAAGGCGGCAATGCAGCTAAATTCGTAACAACGAAAAAGATGGTACTTGTGAAGTAAGAGTAACATACAAAAGGAAATTTATAAAAACGAAAGCCCGATAAATTTGAAATTTATCGGGCTTTTTAAATTTGTCAGGATTTTAATTTCTTTATAAATTCCTTACTATATTCTGCACAAATAATCTTCATACCATAGTTCATTTCTTAATTTCATGCATCCCTTACAACAATTCAAAAATCACCGATCCTTTTATTGCCTTCATTATTAGATTTTGAAAGAATTTTCTTGGTTTGTATAGTTTGCACACAGCGTGTTGAAAAAGCAAATAAGTTCCTTGATTATCAATAAATTAGTCGAATGCCTCTTCAAAATTCAGCGTGTTTTTAACCAAATTTCTTTTTGCTTTAGCAGTTAAATGTGGGTATTTTGCTGATAAGTTTTTAAAAATAATATACCCCTATGTCAAAAATTATTTCACTTATCTGTTTTGTAGCGGCTTTAGTTTTATTTACTAATAGCGCTAATGCTCAGATTAATGTAACTCCAAATTCAGTAAACTACACAACACTCAAAGCTGCATTCAATGCTATCAATGCAGGTACGCATACAGGCGCAATTACAATTTCTATTTCAGGCAGTACGACTGAAACTGACTCTTGCGTAATAAATGCAAGCGGTGTTGGCGGCGCAAGTTATAGCAGCATTACAATGTCTCCAACAGGAGGCGCAGCCAGAACAATTCAAGGCAACACCAATGGTAACTTTATCGTGTTTAACGGCGCAGATAATTTTACAGTTGACGGATTGAACACAGGCGGAAATAGTTTAACTATTTCAAACTCTAATGCAGGATTATTAGCAACAACATTAAGATTTTTTGATGATGCATCAAGTAACACAGTTACTAACTGCGCTATTAAAGGTTCTTCAATTTCAAATTTAGTTGGTACAATTCAGTTCCAACGCGGTACATCAACAGGTAATGATAACAATACAATCAGCACATGCGATATCGGACCTGAAGGCGCAGCTTTACCGTTCTGCGCAATTTATTCAGCAGGAGCAAGCGCATCTGTAGTTAACAATGATAATACAATCACAGGTTGCAATATTTTTGATTTCTTCTCAGCAGCTACAATCTCGTATAGTATTCAGTTGACAGCTACCGGAAACTCCACCTGGACAATTACAAACAATAAATTTTATCAGACAGGCGCAAGAACAACAACGGCTGCCAATACTCATCCTACAATTTCTATCGGTACAGGTAACGGATATGTGATTACAGGTAATACATTTGGTTATGCTTCAAATTCAGGAACAGGCGCATATACAATATTAGGCGCTTTTGCTAACAGATATACAGGTATTAGCGGCACATTCTCAACAGGAGGTACAAACAGAATTTCTAATAATACATTCAGAAGTTTTCTTTTATCTACAACCAGTAGCGCGACTACCGGTACAGGTCTATGGTGCGCTGTTAATGTAACAGCAGGAGCAGCAAGTATTGATTCTAACAATATCGGAGACGGCGGCTCAAATAACTCTATTACAGTTATTTCAACAAACAATAGTATAGTTGTGCCTATTTTATCACAGACTACAGGTGGTAATGTTTCAATTCAAGGCAACTCAATCGGTTCTATTACATGTAAAGGCGCAACTGCAACAATTGGTGTGAGCATTACTGTTATCAATGTTGCATCAGGCGGAACAGGTTTCAATTTAACGCTTGCAAATAACTTAATCGGCTCAAATACTCAGGCGAACAGTATTTACAGCTCTGATACTCTTGCTGCTCCTTCAAGTGGAAGAGCTATATTTGGAATAAGAGTTGGTGCTGGATGGACAGGAAACATTCGTATTGCAAATAATACTATAAGAAATATTACTTCAGGCAGCGCAGCATTCAGATATTCAGGTGAAAACTCCGGCTTATTCGGTATTTCAAACAATTCATCTGGAGGTGTGTCAGGCGCTGTATCAATAGATTCTAATACAATCAGGGATATTAATGTATATCAAACAACAACATCAGGTTCTTTTGGCGGAAGTACGGCTGGTATTGTAAATACAGGGTCAGTTGTAGCGCAGCCTCTTAATATAAGAAGAAATATAATAAGAGATTTAGTAACTTCAAGCGGCACACCATCTTTTTTGTCCCCGGCGAATATGGGTATTATTCTGTCAGGTTCTTCGGTTGGATTTAATATTTCAGATAACCAGATTTTTAATTTAACTTGTTTTCATTCAACCGCTGCAAATTATATCCATGGTATAATAGTAACAAATGGATCAGGGGCGATAACACGAAATATGATTTATGGAACTTCTATGGCTACATCAAGTGTTACTGCACAGCATACAGGTATTTATATAGCCGGCGGCACTACATCGGGATATACTATTTCAAATAATATGATTTCACTGGGTTCATCTGTAACAGCAAATCAGATTATTTATGGCATCGATGAAAAATCATCGGCAACTGTTCCTTTCAATATTTGGTTTAATAGCATATATATCGGAGGCGCAGCAACTTCAAATACTGCAAGAACATCTTGTTTGATTAGAGAAACTTCTACTGCTGCATGGAGTATCGAAAGCAACATTTTCCAAAATTCCAGAACATTTACGGGCGCAGGAAATCTTGGCTACGGAATGATATTTAATAACAATACAGCTTTAGCTCCTAACTATAACAATATTTATACTCCGGGAGCAAATGGATGCATTGCAAGAAATACTGCTCTAACCGCAGACTACTCCACACTCACTGCATGGAGAACTGCAAATCCATCATTTGATGCACTATCATTTTCAGCTAATCCTTTGTTTGTAAATCCTTCAGCATCTACTCCTGACTTACATTTACAAGACCCAAATCCACAATCAAAAGCAGGCGGAACTAATGCATCAGTTTTAGTTGACTTTGATGGTAATACAAGACCTTCTACTGCAGGTCAAAGACCCGATATAGGAGCGGATGAAAGTAATTTTACAGCTACTCCAAATAATATGGATTATCAGGGACCGGCGATTACATTTAACATAAATATTCCAATAGGACCAATTGCTGTAGACAGTTCAAGGTCACTTACAGGATTTGCAAAAATTATTGATAACGTTTCATTAGGTTCAGGCGCAAATGCTCCAAGGATCTATTACAGAAGAATTGGTATTGACCCCGATAATTTTACTGCATGTTTCAGCGGAGGAAATAACTCAGGCGGAGCAGCAGGGTGGAGATATACTACAACAACAGGAAATACAGGTGATGATTATGATTTCAACGTGGACTTTACTTTATTAAATGGAGGTTCAGTATCAAATGGTAATCAAATTGGTTGGTTTATTGCTTCTCAGGATTTTGCTACTGTAACTTCCGTTGAAAATTTATCTACAAGTCAGCCCGGAGGTATTGCGACAGTTTCTCCCCCGATAAATAATTTAACAACTCCGTTCGGTACTTCAACTGCAAACTACTCATTTCTAATTTCCTCTATCAGCGGTGTAGTAACAGTAGGAACAGGCGGTACTTATCCTAACTTAACCGGAACTTCAGGATTATTTAATGCCATAAATACATCTGTAGTAACAAACAATTTATATGTGAGTGTGCTTTCAAATTTAGTTGAACCTGGTACTGTAGCATTGAATCAATTCTCAGTACCATATACAATTCAAATAAGACCAAGCGGCTCATTAACTACAAGATTAATTGAAGGGACAGCAGTTGGAACCGGATTGCCAATGATTGACATAGCAGGCGCAGACAGAGTAAGTTTTAACGGGGCAGACTCAGCCACAAATACCGGGCAGTTTTTCAGATTTGTAAATAACAATGTTACACCTGCCAATACGGGTCCTGTTTTCAGATTTATTAACGATGCCAAGCAGGATTCTATAAGAAATTGTAAAATTGAAAGTAATTCATCAAGTTCGACTATTGGCTCAATTATGCTCAGCACAACAACGGGTATGTCAGGAAATGATTCCATCTCAGTTGATAACTGCTTATTCAAACAATCAGCAGGAACTAATCCCGGCAGATATTTTACAGCATATTTATCATCATATTATGGAGCCGGACTCGGTGCAGGTAATAGTGATAACTCTATTACGAACTGTAACTTTACAGGAATGCTTGCTGCTTCTTCTTCAACAATATATTTGCCCCCGGGCACCGGAGATAATTGGATTATTTCAAATAATAAGATATATAATGATATCAATTTCACAGTAGGTCATGTGGTTATTGATATACGGAATTTCGGAAGTAATTTTACAGTTTCAGGTAATAGTATTGGCGGCTCTGCGCCGGATAGAAGCGGAACATTCTTTGCTACAACGGGCACCAGTAATAATAATAGAGGGATTTTACTGCAAGTTTCATCTTCTACGGCATCAAATATACAGGGTAATATTATTGCAAACTTTGGTACATTATCTGCGAGCAGTTATGCAATGGGTATATATGCCCTTGGAGGTAAAATAAATGTAGGAACAATTTCCGGTAATACAATCGGCGGACTGGCAAATCCATGGGATACTTGCATGAGCGGGGGTAACGGTGCGTGGATTCTCGGTGACGGAGATACCGTTCGAATTGAAAATAATACGATAGGAAATTGCTCTTATTATACCGGTGCCAATGATGCGCATATAGGTATTTCAGTATTGGGCGGGGTAAATATTATCAGAAATAATACGGTAAGAGATATTAAAGCAAATAATGTAAACACAATTCAAAATTTCCCTGGCGCTGTTAGCGGTATAGGATTAACATCAGTTTCTTCTACGGGACAAATTATTGAAGGTAACACTATCTATAATATACGGAATACTAATTCCGGAACATCACCTTATCTTATATGTGGAATTCAAATTAAAGGAGGTGCCGGAATTTATACAGTTGCGAGAAACAGAATTTATAATCTTACATCAGCGGGTACAGGTACAGGAGTTAATGCGCCAATAATCTGCGGTATATCCAATGAAAATTTGGCGACATTAAAGATTATTAATAACCAGATTTCACTTTCAGCTTCCAGCTTGGAACCTGTGCTGCAAGGAATTAGTAATAAAGATACTGCTGGTATGACGGTACTATATAATTCAGTTTTTATAAGCGGAGTCTGCGCAAATTCAACCAGTACTTCTCATTGTTTTTTAAGACAATCTACATCTTCCGATACATTAAGAAATAATATATTCTTTAACCAAAGAACAGGCGGCGCAAATAACTATTGCATTGGGGTAACAAATGCAACTGGCTGGACCTCAAGAACAGCGAACTACAACGCATATTTCCCTTCGTCTTCTAATCAGGTTGGTATTATAGGTGCGTTTACTCAACAGACCTTTGACAACTGGAAAACAAATGCCTTAAGTGATAGAAGCTCTGTAAGCACTACAGGGATAAGCTCTGCAAATTTATTTACATCAACAGCAACGGGAAACCTGAATATTAATAATGCAAATGTTGAGTGCTGGTATATGAATGGATTAGGCACTCCTGTCACAACTCCTCAAGTATTGAATGATTATGGAACCACTTCAACAGTAAGGTCTCTTTCCATTACTACAGGTTCTACTGATATTGGTTCAGATGAATTTACACCTGTTGCAAATCCTCCTGATGTTGTAACCAGCGGGCTGCCTGCAAACAGTACTACTACAACATATACTTTTATGGGCAGAACTTTAGGAAGCATAGACTGGGGTCCGGGAGGAACAGTACCCTCAGGAATTGAATTTAAATATTACTCAGGAACAAATCCTCCGGGGTCAATCGGGTTTCCTGTTGCGAACGGGTACTGGTTAATAACTGCTACAGGCGGCGATAATTTCTCGTACGATATCACAATCAATTATGATGATGCCATATTAGGAGAAATTAATTCTGAATCGGATATTCGTTTGTCTAAATCAGAAGACGGAGGAACTACATGGAATACATTCACAGTTACCGGCACAGCAGCAGGACAATATGAGCTTGATTTACCCAATAATACAATCAAGGTTTATGGATTAACATCATTCTCAACGTTTTGTCTTACCGATGCTGATTTACCATTGCCCGTAGAGCTATCTTCTTTCACATCAACAACTGATAAGAGAAATGTAACATTGAAATGGTCAACAATAAGTGAACAGAATAATGCGGGATTTGATATTGAAAGAAAACTCTCTTCTTCACAAAGTTGGGCGAAAGTCGGTAATATATCAGGAAGTGGAAACTCTTCAACACCAAAGAATTACAACTTTGTTGATAACAATATACAGACAGGAAAATACAACTACAGATTAAAACAAATTGATTTCAACGGTAACTTCAAATACTATGAGCTGGCAAATGAAGTGGTGGTCGGTCTTCCAAGTAAATATGAGTTGAGCCAGAATTATCCTAATCCTTTTAATCCGACAACAAAAATAAATTACGATTTACCATTCGATAGCAAAGTACAGATTAAGATATATGATATGACTGGTAGGGAAGTACACCAGCTTGTAAATCAGGTACAGATAGCGGGATATTATACATCACAGTTTAATGCATCAGCATTGGCAAGCGGAGTATATTTCTATCAGATTATTGCGAATGGTGGTAAACAATCATTTGTGAAGACAATGAAGATGGTACTTGTGAAGTAAGAAATATACTAAAGCAGTTTATAACAAATAGAAAGCCCGGTCCCGCTATAGCAGGATTGGGCTTTTTTATATAATTTTGTGTGGAGAAAAACAAAGATATAATCTAAAAGATTATTGTAATAATCATAGCCATAAAATAAAAAACCCCTCAAGATGTTAATTCTTGAGGGGTTTATCTTGAGCTGGCAGAGGGACTTGAACCCCCGACTGCTGATTACAAATAATATATTTAGCTTCATTTATTAACCAACAATTCAATTTTTTCAAAAAGCCAATCCTTATACAAACATTTGTGATCTTTAGATTTTACTTCTACTAAATAATCCCAGTCTTCTTTATTAAACTTTTCCCTCAGGTCAATCATTTTTTTGTAAATATCAAGAAATATTCTCATAAGTTCTTTATATGTTTCATTCAGTTCCATAGTTTTTAACATCTGATATGTATTTTTCAATTGATACCTCGCTTCTTCAAAATACCCCAATTCATAAAAATTAATTAAATAAAGAAATTTTATATCAGTCTTAAACATAAAAAAATCATTTTTGATTTTCCTAATATAATTAAGCGATTCACTAAATTCTTTTTTATACATAAAATAATGTGCATAGGCATACTCTTTCATACTTTCCCTATTGTTTAATTCAATTCTGTTAACATAATTGTCAATCAAAACTTTACTTAACACTAAGTCAATTTTACATAAAGTAAGCAGCATGTTTCTGAATGTGACTACATTAATATTCTGAGTTTTTGACTCAGTCATAATGTTGTTTTCAATCATGAACTTATAGATCTGGAAAAGATAGTCTTTGTATTCTTTCGCAAATCCTTTTTGAATTTCAATAATACAAATGGATTCAAGATCAGTGGACAATATATATAACATGAAGTCTGTTAACTTATCTGCGTTTTTTTGAAAAAGTTCCAACGCTTTTGAAAAATTTTTGTTTACTTCTATTCCATTGTAGCTTTTATCTAAATGATAATAAATTTTCATCAGGAACAGATATTCTGAATTTTGTTCTTCAAGAATTTTGAATGCTTCCTCTGTTTTTATGAAATCCAGATTATTGTTATATTTTTGGAATAGTTCTTCATTTGCGAAAAATTTGTAATACTTTGTTGAAATATTTTTTATGTAATATTTATATGACAGGGTATTTAAAATCAAAAACTCAATTGTCCTGTCTAATGGCAGTTCCCATTGCGAATCAACTTTATCTATCAAAATCTTTTGAACGTTTTGTGATTCTATCAGAAAAGGCAGTGTCAAAAAATATCTATCAAAATATTTATTTTTGTTTGTTCTGTAATTATCATAAACTGAATTAAATTTTTTAAACATTCCTTTTTCCATCAGCGAGTTGAGTAAAATTAAACTATGAGTATCATTTTTATCAACTTCGTTGTGAACTAAAAATCTTTCCGCTTCTTTGGTTAACAGCGAAAGCGCTTTCCTTACTAAATTATCATCATATTTTTTTTCGGGATAAATCTTTTTGAAAATAAACTCTTTTGTAAATTCATCGCTTTCATATTTATTGTGGAATTTGATTATCTCTTCGTAGTATGGAATAATGTAATGCTGCACTTTAAAAAATGGAGAGTTAAGATAGCTTCTGAATTCTGAGATTTCTTCATTCGAGAAAGTAGAGACTATATCTATGAAAGAATTTTTTATCATTTAATGTTCTTTTTGATACTCTTTTCACAAATATAAATATTTTGTTTTAATAAATCACAAAAATAATACAAAATGCCCAATACTAGCCTAAAATCGGTGTAAATGAAAATATAGCTAATCACAAAATGAAAAAAGTTGGTTTGAGTTCGGTTCCGTTTTAAAATAGTTTTACAAAATTATTAATCAAACGGGGATTAAAATGAAAAATCAAAAAATTAAAAAGGAACAAAAGGAATTTAAAATTACTAGCTCTTATCGGCCGGGGATAGGCGACCCACCCCGTTTTGATTGCGTAAGCAAACTTAAGTTTATTCTCGCCGGTAAGAGTTATTTTTTGCTAACAGTTTTATTATTAGCGTTATTTATTAATACTGCAATCTCTCAAGTAAGTGTTTCTACCGGTGGTGCCCCTACAAGTTATACAACTTTACGAGCAGCATTTACGGCAATCAACAGCGGTACTCATACGGGCAGCATTTTAATTTCTATAACGGCAACTACTACAGAAACTTCACAGGCTGTTTTGAATGCTTCAGGTTCAGGCGCAGCTAACTACACGAGACTTGTAATAAAACCAACTTCTCCAAGTGTAACCATTTCCGGAAATTTTACTGGTGCAATTGTGCGACTTAATGGCGCAGACAGAGTAACAATAGACGGCAGAGTGGGTTCAGATACAACCAGACAGCTTACCATTGCAAGTTCATCAACCTCCACTTCATATTGCGCAGCTTTAGATTTAATCAATGCAGGTTCGGGCAACGGATGTAAACTTGATACAAGCAAATATTGTAAATTTAATTCAGGAACGATTTCAAATACAGCAAACTCTTATGGTATTGCGATATTTGGTTCAAGTTTTTGTGACATGGATTCAAATGTTGTTTCGAATAATTTATGCACAAAGTCACGTTATGGTATTTACGTTGTAGGAATTGCAGCTGACTTTTGCCAATCAATACAAATTAATAATAACATTGTAGGTTCAGATGTTCCATCTCTTTTAGTAGCTGAAATTGGAATCTATAATCAATATGTAAACGGAGCAGTGGTTTCAAATAATAAGGTATTCAATCAACAGACAAGTAAAAATGTAACACCAAGAGGAATGTATTTAGATAATCTTACAAATTCTACTGTCTCTGCAAATTTGATTTATGGAGCATCAAATACAAGCTCATCAAATTCAAAAGGGTCACATGGTATTACACTAAACCTAACATCTAACGCTAATGTAGAACTCTATAATAATGTAATTTATAAAATAGAAGGATTCGGTTCTGCAACATCTTCGGGAAATATCTGGGGCATTGCTTTGCTGGCAGGCTCAAAAGTAAATTTTTATAATAATTCAATTTTTATAGGTGGAGTAAGAAGCTCCGGCTTTACTTCAGATACGATTGGCTGCTTAATGATAAACAGCACTGCTACAAATCAACTAAATATTAAAAATAATATTTTTTTGATTACAAGAAATCCATCTGATGTAACAAACGGAGCTTGTTTTTCCCTATATACTAAGACAAATTCTTCAGCATTCTTATCTTGTGATTATAATTTTTACTTTGGTGATATTGATAAATACAGAGTCGGCTATTTAAACGGAGCAAAATTAACAATCTCAAATTGGAGAACAGCTACCGGGCAGGATGTACATTCTCAATTTATCGATCCCAATATCGGTTACGGTACATTTCTTCAACCCGGTAGTTTATCTCCCTGTATGAATGCAGGTGTGCCTATACCATCTGTCACTACAGATTTTTTAGGTACCGTTAGAAGTTTAACAGTTCCATCAATAGGTGCTTATGAAACCGGACTATCTCCATTTAGCGGAACAATTAATATTGGAACTGGTGGAGATTATTCTGACCTCTCGGATGCTTTTGAAGTGTTGAATGTAAGAGGTTTAAATGGAAATGTTGAAATGAATGTTATTTCCAATGTAACTGAAGCAGGAGAAGTTATTGCGTTGAATAATTTATACGAGGCTCCCGGTGGACCATATTTTATAAATCTAAAACCAGTAGGAGGTCATAGAGTTGTCTCGGGAAATATAGGCAATGGAGCAATACTCTATATTAAGGGGGGAGATAGACTTACTATCGATGGTAGAATAGGCGGTGCAGGAAATAATTTAACATTTAAGAACACATTCACAGCATCTTTTTCTTTCCCCACTGCTGATGTTATGTATATTTTAAGCAAAGGGACAAATGCCGGTTCATCAAATATTACTATAAGAAACTGTAATTTTTTAGTGTCCAGCTCTACTTCATTTACTAATACAGGTTTGCTTGTAGATGGCGCGAACAATGATTCTATTTCATTGATTGAAAATAATTTTTCATCACTATCTCATGCAATTAATTTTCTTTCTTATTCTTCGCCTACAACAAATTTGTTATACAACAATATCAATATTTCTAAAAATACAATAGGAAGCAACGAAGTCAGTCAAAAAATCAGGAACGTGGGTATTTTTTTACCGAACTCATACAACTCCTCTATCTCCGACAACGTTATTTTTAATTTTGATGCCTTGTTTGCGGCAACGGTAAACCCTTTGATAATCTATGGGAAAAAAAACACAATAAACAATAACAGGATATTCAACATGAACTGTATATCAAGTCTGTATGGTATCTATCAGGAAGGAGATAGCAATTTGATTTATAATAATTCCATTTCAAATTTACTGGGAGGCAGTTCTGATAATATTTATACGGTGGGAATATATACGTCGGGAAATTCTAATAGAATTTATTACAATTCAATTAGTTTAAAAGCTTATTTAAATTTTATAATGGCTTCCAATATACCTAAAGCAACGGGTATTTACACCATTACGTCTTCCAATCTCGATTTAAGAAATAATTCTATCTCAAACAAAATGGATTTTGACCATACACAGCAGGGAAGTCTGGATAAATCCGCGATAACTTCGGTTTCAACTACATTTCTAAACATAAATAACAATAATTATTATTGTCAATTTGGTAATGTGGGATATTTTAACGGTACATCAAAAAGTAATTTAAGCGAATGGCAAAGTTCTACAGGGCAGGATGGCAGCTCAATAAGTTCCGATCCCAATTATGCGACTACCATTGATACAAGAATAAGTAATACTTCGCCGAATAATAATGCAGGTGTAACCATTTCAGGATTTGACGCTGATTTAAGATATGCCTCAAGAAGCGGGGCTTCTTCCATAGGAGCATACGAAGGCGTAACAGATGCTACTCCTCCAGTAATTTCTTACACTAATTTGAGCAGAACTTTTGTGCTTACTAACAGACCGTTATCAGCAGTGATAACAGATGAAAGCGGAATAAACACAACAACATCTAAACCAAGAGTCTATTATAAAAAATCTACAGATAGTAATGTATTCAGAGGAAATACATCGGGAGATGAAGGCTGGAAATCAACCGAGGCAACTAATACTTCTTCTCCATTCAATTTTATTATAGACTATTCTAAATTGTTTGGGGGAAGTGCTTCTGCAGGTAACTATATTGAGTATTTTATTGCTGCGCAGGATAATGCTGACTCGGCAAACTTATCTTCAGTTGTTGACCTTGCATTAGGAGTTAACACAACAAGTATAAACTACTCGCCGTTATACAATAATAGTTATCTTATAACAGACACACCATTATCAGGTGACTATACTGTCGGTTCAGGCGGTGCGTTTGCTACTCTTTATGATGCAGTTACCTATTTGAATACAAATGGTATTAATGGAAATGCATCATTAAGTATTATCTCTGATATTTCAGATTTTCCCTGCCTAATGAATGAATTTTATGACTACTCAGGCAGCAGTTATCTTACAATTAAACCATCGGGCAGCGCCAGGATAATCTCAATGAATAATTCTTCTGATACCGGATTTATAAAACTGGATAGGGTAAAAAGGTTAATAGTTGATGGTAGAATTAGCGGTTCAGGAAACAATCTTACTTTCCGTAAAACAAATTCTAATTTTGATTATAGCTCGGCTTTTCAATTCCTTAATTATGAGCTGACAGATACAACAGGATGCAGAGATATATTAATAAGAAATTGTAATTTTACGGATGAAGATAATTCCAAAAAATTTAATTCTGCCATAAACTTCTCTCTTGGAAAGCATACTAATATAAGAATATCAGATAACGATTTTAAAAATTGCAAGTTCGCTATATATGATAACTATTTTTCAGGTAACAATGATAGTCTTGTGATTTCAGGAAATTCATTCGGTTCAAGAACAACGGATGATTATAACACGAATGATATAAAAATCAAAGACAGCAGAAACGCTGTTATTTCCGGAAATACATTTAAAAGTTGTATTCAAAATGGAATTCACTTGGAATACACTTCTTCAAGAACAAAATATTTAGTAATATTTTCGGAACTAAATATGATTACACCGGAGCCACAAATTTAATAAATATCCAGAGCAGTACAGATTCTGTTGAAATCTATAATAATGTATTGACAGGCATGAAAAAATCTATCGCTTCTTCAGGAGATATAACTGGAATTCAACTTACCGGTGGACAAGGACATAAAATTTCGTATAACTCTGTAAGTTTAGAGGGAGATTTCAAAAAATATTACTTTGTATTCGGAATAAATTGCAACGCCGGTATTTCTAATATTGAATTAAAAAATAATAATTTTTCAGTGGTACAATCAGCGGGAGAACAAGCAATTATGTACTGCATATATTCACCCGTTAACAATCCATTCACAGTTTCAAATCACAACAATTTTTATCTATCAGGAACAGGTGTATATTTAGGATATGTAAATTCTATTTTATATAATATACTTTCAGACTGGCAGTCAGCAACTTCACAGGACCTGAATTCGATTGCATTGACTCCTCTTAACTTTCATTACACAGATTTAAGAATATTAAATGGAAGCCCGCTTTTGAATTCAGGCACTTCGATTTCCGGGATTACAACTGACATCGCAGGAAATACCAGGAATGCAACTCCCACTATTGGTGCTTACGAAAATGTTTCTACCGGTATTCCGGTCTTCAGTTATAATAAACTAGCCGATACATCCATAACAGGAGTAAGAGAGATTACAAATATTTCAATCACTGATGCTGCAGGTATTGCATCAGGAGGAAACGCTCCCCGAGTATATTTTAAAAAAGGTGTTAATGGTACCTATTCCTCTTCATCAGCAATAAATGGTTCTTCACCTTACTCTTTTGAAATAAATCAACCGGGTCTTACTTTTGGTGATTCTGTGTTTTATTTTTTTGCTGCGCAGAATAACAATGGTGCTGTTAAAGCAAATGAAGATGATTATTTCTCTGCTGCTGATGTGAATAACTTTAGTGAATATCCTCTAAACGCCAAATTTTATAAAATAAAACAAAACCAAAATTATGGATCAAACAATGCTAGCGGAAATAATTTATATTATTTTGCAAACTCAACACCCGGAGGAAACGGTGCGCCATCACAACCGGTATATAATTGGATAGATACAGTTGGTTCAACTTATCTTGTGATGGATGGAAGTTTGCAAGAAGCGCTCTTCTCCGGCAGCGAAAACAATGGCACATGGCTTTTAACAAATCCGTTACCGGGTAAGTCATTCAGATTCTTTGGTAGTGAATACACAGATTTATATATTAATAGCGAGGGATTTTTGCAGTTCACAGATCCTGTAAATTTATTTTCAAATCCTATTGCGTTACCGAATAATTCTAATACACCTCTGAATTCTATCTGCCCTCTATGGTTTAACTTTAATTTTAATATTGGAGGCAGATTAATGTACAAAATAATAGGCACGGATAAAATTTGTATTACCTTTCTAAAAGCACAGAGGTCATTTGATTTTAACGGTGAATATGTTTCCTTCCAAATCATTTTACAATATTCCGATTCTCATTTGGGGAACAGTCCTATTCTTATTCAATATAACGATACAGAAACTGACCCAAATTTTATCAGCGGCATTGCTAATTTTGGATTTGCTTTTAATCATTCAGTGGGGATTCAGAATTCCGATGGTACATTTGGTTTGAACTATCGTTCGTTTGATGGCATTTGTGACGGTCCGATATTTAGTTCGCCGTTAGCATTACAGATTGGAAATGAAAACAATCTATTACCTGTTGAGCTTAATTCTTTCTCAGCAAATATCAACAAAAATAATGTTGATTTAAACTGGTCAACCATAAGCGAAGTAAACAATACAGGTTTTGATGTTGAAAGAAAATTAGTCTCTACAACTTCATGGAGTAAAATTGGATTCGTTGCAGGAGCAAGTAACTCTACAACTGTAAAGAACTACAATTTCTCTGACAGAAACTTAGCTACAGCTAAAGATAATTACAGATTGAAACAAATTGATAATAACGGAAACATTGAATATCATAACCTTTCCGGTGAAGTGGTTGTAGGCGTACCAACTAAATATGACTTAGGTCAGAATTATCCAAATCCATTCAACCCCACAACAAAAATAAATTACGATTTACCATTCGATAGCAAAGTGCAGATTAAAATATATGATATGACTGGTAGGGAAGTTGCGCAGATAGTAAATGCTTCTCAGAAAGCAGGATACTATACAGCTCAATTCAACGGAGCAAACTTAGCAAGTGGAGTTTACTTCTACAACATTATTGCAGAGGGCGGCAATGCTTCTAAATTTGTTACGACGAAGAAAATGGTGCTTGTGAAGTAAAAATACAAGCTTAAAAACAGTTTATAAAAAACGAAGCCCGATGAGTTTTAAATTTATCGGGCTTTTGTATATTATTTTTGAAAATGAGAACGTGAGTAAGAATAAAAAGATTCTTGCAATGTATCTGTAGAGCAAAAAAATTCAAGGTGTTAATTCCTGAAGGGGTTTATCTAGGGCTTTAAACGCTTATCTACAGTTTTAGAACTCAAAATTTATTTATTGATGAGAAAGAGTGTTAACTAGTGTTTATTTTCCTTTTGCCTTTTAATAAAATATCCTGAATTCTCGTTATTAAATTTCAAAATATTTACTTAGAGTTTTATCTTATTTCAGCTTCTCCATTTTACTCCGGATATATGTCATGTGATAAAATTTTCTTCCGTCATTTGCCTCTTTATATAAAAATCCATCAATCTTTGTACCTGTTTCCTCACATTTAATTATAGCGTCAAAAAACCTTAGTGAGTCGGGAATAAATTTGTAAGCATGCTGATGAATTTCTCCGTTATCTTTGTAGAACTGTTTGAACGCATGTAAAGCAGCAATCGCGCTTTCATATGCTTTCAGTTCTATAAAATTCATGATGTAATAAAAACGTATATCCAGTTTCATCATTATGTAATCATCCGATATATTTCTCAGATAATTTAAAGATTCTTC
The DNA here is from genome assembly GCA_041859205.1 of Ignavibacteria bacterium. GTDB lineage: Bacteria > Bacteroidota > Ignavibacteria > Tepidaquicellales > Tepidaquicellaceae > JAFDZO01. Next base: position 20,201 of record JBHEKU010000126.1, read on the forward strand.
ATATTTCCCCCTCTTAAAACTGAAAATACTTTTTATGTAATTGAATTGATTGCTTTGATGCTCTTTATTCAAATAAGGAACATACTCATTTGCAAAATTTTCAGCCCATTCATATTCCTTTAAATTCATGGCTGTTATAAACATATCGTAAAAATCTCCTATTTCCAAAAATATTCTCGCATCACCGGGAAAAAATTTCATTTTGCAAAAAAGTTTTGCAAAGTCAAATACTTCTAAACTATAATCTTTTTTTACTTTCGATAAATTGGCAACAATGATTCCGTTTGTTCGAGTTATAAAACTATATGCTTCCCATTTTTCAACAGAAT
>JBHEKU010000335.1:0-23627 GCA_041859205.1 Ignavibacteria bacterium
CTTTCTTCTTTATCTGGTTGTAGTTCTCGACGGGAAATTTTATTTCGTAATTTTTCGGCATTATTTTCTTTTATCTAATGATACCTCTTTTGCTTGAAGAAATAAAATTTAAAATATTTGAAATTTCATTTGTGATTTCTAATTCGGATTTAATACTTTCAACTGCATCACTGACGTTATACTCTGAGCCGTAAATTAAATCGTAAGCTTTTCGTATATTATCAATAGCTTCGTTAGAAAGTCCTCTTCTTCTTAAGCCGACTTTGTTCAATCCTATAAATCTTGACGGCTCTCTCGAGACCATTATATATGGAGGAACATCTTTCACTACTTTAATGCATGTACCAATCATACAGTAGTCACCGATTTTTACAAACTGATGAATACCTGTAAGCGCACCGACGTTTACATAATTTCCTATAACTACATGCCCGCCGCAATTTGCACTGTTTGTTAAAATCACATTATCGCCTATTACATTATCATGCGCTACATGGGAGAAATTCATGATGTAGCAGTTCTTCCCTATCTTAGTTGTTTCAAGCGAACCGTTCTTTCCCGTAGTTCCCCTGCATAATGTAGCAAGTTCTTTTACGATTGTCCCTTCGCCGATTTCACAAGTTGTCTTCTCGCCTTTATAACCTAAATCATGCGGTGCTATGCTTATCTGTGCCGATGAGTGAATCTTCACTCCGTCAGCTATTCTTGCGCCGTTTGCAATATAAACATTATTTCCGACTTCTACATTATCCCCAATTATTACATCTTCCTCAATTACAGTGAAACTTCCGCACTGAAAATTTTTTCCCACAACAGCCTTATCACTTATCTCAACGTTTTTCATCAGTTATTTTCCTCTGATAATTCCTCTTGTACTTCCTTCAACAAATTTTATTATTTGCTTAACTTCCTCTGTACAATTTCCTTCTTTTAAAGCTCTTATACCGTCTGAAACATTCAGTCCGCTTCTGTAAATAACATCATAAGCATTTGAAATACTTTTAATTGCTTCATCGGAAAATCCCCGTCTTCGCAATCCTATTAAATTCAATCCTTCATATCTCAATGGTTCGTGCCCTGCTGTTATGAAAGGCGGGACATCTTTTGAAACTCTGAACCCGAATCCTATAATTGAGTGCATTCCAATCTTCACAAATTGATGAACGCCTACCATTCCTCCTATGATAACTGAATCTTCTATTTCAACGTGACCGCCGAACTGCACGCTGTTTGCAATGATAACGTTATCACCTACAATGCAGTCATGAGCAATATGCGCATAGCTCATAATTAAACAATTTTTACCTATACGAGTTGTGTTTGAGTACGTTGTTCCTTTGTTCAGTGTTGCGTACTCTCTTACAACTGAGCCTTCGCCTATTTCAAGAAGGGTATCTTCGCCTTTGTATTTTAAATCCTGAGGCACTGTGCTTACTACTGCGCCATGAAAAATCTTAACATCTTTAGCTATACGTGCGCCGTTCCCTATAAAACTGTTTGAACCTATGATAACGTTATCACCGATTTCCACATCATCTTCTATTACGGCAAAATCTTTTATCGTTACGTTATTTCCTATCTTAGCCTTATCACTTACCGAAGCGAATTTCATTAATTATGTTTAAGATGTAATTAAAGATTTTTAAAAAGTATAACTAAAATAATTTTTCAATCTGAACATCATCATCTTTCTCATTATACTTAGTCATCATTTCTGCCAGTAGTCCAATGGAAAACAACTGAACACCTATAATTATTAAAAATATACCGCCGAGAAATAAAGGCCTGTCGCTAAGGCTCTGACCTTCAAAATATTTCAGTGCAATAAGATACAAACTGATTAATAAACCTAAACCTGAGCTCATCATACCCAATGCTCCGAAGAAATGCAAAGGCTTTTTCATAAATCTGTGAGTAAATGTCAGAGTAAGAACATCAAAAAATCCGCTTAAAAATCTTCCGGGTCCGAACTTAGTCTTTCCGTGTTTACGGGCGTGATGCTTAACAACTTTCTCCGTAACTTTAAATCCTGATAAGTGAGCGATTGCAGGAATATACCTGTGCATTTCGCCGTAAACTCTTACAGTCTTAACAACTTCTTTTCTGTAAGCTTTTAGCCCGCAGTTAAAATCGTGAAGCCTGATTCCTGATAGTTTCGATGTTACGTAATTAAAAAATCTTGATGTATATTTTTTTATGAACGGGTCGTACCTTACTTTTTTCCAGCCTGAGACCAAATCATAACCTGAGTTTATCATGTTAATTAATTCAGGAATTTCATTGGGGTCATCCTGTAAATCGGCATCCATAGTAATAACTATACTTCCCTTTGCAGCTCTGAATCCTTTTGCAAGCGCAGCAGATTTCCCGTAATTCCTTCTGAATTTTATGCAATGAAATCTCGGATTCTTCCTATGAAGATTACGGATTACATCGAAGGATTTATCCGTGCTTCCGTCGTCAATAAATATAACTTCGAAATTATAATTTATAGTAGAGAAAACGTTTTCAATTTTAGACGCCAGTTCCTGAAGAGACTCTTCTTCGTTCAGCAATGGTACAATGATTGAGACAAGCGGAAAATTATTCGCCGGTCTGCGTTCCTGAGTTGATTCCTTCTTTTGCTGTGGCTGCGCTGGATTTTCAGGCAAAGTCTTTTTTGGTTGATTTACAGATTGGGGTCTTGGTCTATTATAATGCCGTCTTCTGTTGTCGTTCGGTTTATCTGATTGATTTCCCGAGAGATTGCTTTTTTGTAACTTCATTTATTCGTTTAATCCTGCTCTTATTCTATATCGTGATATTGAATTAATTTATTAGTTTTATAAACCCTTAAAATAACCTTATTTGCAATGAAATACAATGAAGAAGAGCCTTGTGAAAACCAACATTTCCCCTATATGCAGGGAATAGATTAAATTGGATTTGAATACCTTAATATACTCTTCATACTCTTTATTGCGACTTCCAGTCCCGCACTATGCCGCTCCCTGAACCGTAGGTTCAGATGCAGTATAAGACTAACCAATTCGTTTCATTGAATTGTTTAGTCTTATACTGCATGTGCCGGCTCTGCCGTCACGGAGCGGCATGAGTCTGTTTTAAAAAAGATATTTTTTAAATAGTCAAAAAGTTAAATATGAACTAAGCTAATCCACTTAATAACTAACTATTTTCCTTTTTAAAACTTGTATTGAAATTGTTTTTATAATCAAATTAAGGTATTTTTCAAAAAATATTTTCAAATCATATTATTTAATTTCACAATGAAAAAATTTGCAAAATTTTCTATAGCTGCAATTTTTATTGCAATAGGATTTACGCTGTATTCCTGCAATAAAAGCGGCACAGGAAATGAAATTCTAATCGGGCAATTTGCATCATTAACAGGAAGCGAAGCTACATTCGGAATATCATCGGATAACGGATTAAAATTAGCAGTTGAAGAAATTAATAAATCAGGCGGACTTTTAGGCAAGCAGGTAAAATTATTAACAGAAGATAATCAGGGCAAACCGCAGGAAACACAAACAGTAGTTCAAAAATTAATCAACAGAGATAAAGTAGTTGCTATCATCGGTGAAGTTGCTTCTTCAAGAAGTAAAGCCGGCGCGCCAATCTGCCAGCAAAATAAAATCCCTATGATTTCACCCGCATCCACAAATCCCGAAGTTACGGCAATCGGTGATTATATTTTCAGAGTATGTTTCATTGACCCGTTCCAGGCAACGGTAATGAGTAAGTTTGCTTTGAACTCGATGAAAGTAAAAAGAATTGCAATGCTTGTTGACCAGAAAAATGCTTACTCAACCGGCCTTGCAGAAAACTTCAGAAAAATCTTCACACAAATGGGCGGAGAAATTATTGAAGAACAAAAATATTCAAACGGCGATAAAGATTTCAAAGCTCAGTTAACAAGTATAAAAGCAAAAAATCCGGAAGCTATTTTCATTCCGGGATACTATACAGATGTAAATTTAATTTCAATTCAGGCAAGAGAAATCGGATTAACAATTCCTCTTTTCGGAAGTGATGGATGGGAATCAGAAAAGCTAACAGAAGGAAAAGCGAAAGATGCGCTTGAAGGAAGTTTCTTTTCAACACACGTTTCTACAGAAGATCCAAATCCAAAAATTCAGGAGTTCATAAAAAAATACAGAGCAAAATATAATTCTGAACCCGATGCAATGAGCTTTTTAGCTTACGATGCTGGTATGATGTTATTCGATGCAATCAAAAAAGCTAACTCAACAGAAGGCGAAAAAATTAAGAACGAACTTGCTAAAGAAAAAGATTTCCCGGGCGTAACAGGAAATATTACTATGAACGAAATGAGAAATGCTGTAAAGCCTGCTGTTGTTTTGGAAATCAAAGACGGAAAATTTAAGTATAAAGAAACAATTGCTCCATAATTTTTAACTTTTAAATAGTAAAAAAGTTAAGTGTATGGGTTTCAATGATGAATTTAGAGATAGAACAAAGAAGTTTGCATTGAGGATAATTAAGCTTTATCAAAGTTTACCAAAATCTGAAGAAGCAAGAATTATTGGCAAACAACTGTTGCGTTCCGGCACTTCAATCGGAGCAAATTACCGAAGCGCTACAAAGGGACGTTCGGAAAAAGAATTTATTTCTAAGCTTTCAATCTCAAATGAAGAAGCTGATGAAACGTGTTATTGGATTGAGTTATTAATTGAATCCAAAATTGTGGGAGAAGTCAGATTAAAAGAGTTATATAATGAATCAGTTGAAATTTCAAAAATTTTAGCTGTATCCAGGAAAACTCTCCTTAGTAAAGTTAACACTTCTAAGAAAACTTAATCTTAAAACCACTTAACTTTTTAACTTTTTACTTTTTTAAAAACTGATGAGTGAGTTTATTCAACAAGTTATTAACGGTTTATCTCTTGGCGCAATTTACGCGTTAATAGCGTTAGGTTATACAATGGTATACGGAATTTTAAAGTTTATCAATTTCGCCCACGGTGAGATTTTTATGCTTGGCGCATTCAGCGGATTTTATATCGCCCGAATGATGGGGCTGAATGAAAGTTCTATAGTAGGAGCTCTAGTTGTACTGCTTTTATCAATGTCAGTTTGCGCTGTTATCGGTGTTACAATCGAAAAGCTGGCTTATAAACCTTTACGCTCTGCTTCAAAGCTGACTGTATTAATAACTGCAATCGGCGTTTCGTTATTCTTGCAATACACAGGACAATTAGTCTTCGGTGCAGACCCCAAATCTTTCCCAACAATTATAAATAACGTTAACTTTAATATTGGCGGAGCAAACATCGGCTCAAATCAAATTGTAGTAATAGTTTCTTCTTTATTACTGATGCTTGGATTAAAGCAAGTTGTGCAAAAAACAAAAATCGGAACGGCAATCAGAGCAGTATCAAATAATCTCACTGCCGCTTCATTAATGGGAATTAATATCAACAATGTTATCTCATTTACATTTGTTCTGGGTTCATCACTTGCCGCAGCAGCAGGAATTTTATACAGCATAAACTATCCAAGTATTGACCCTCTTATGGGAATTCTTCCCGGCTTGAAAGCATTCATCGCTGCAGTACTCGGAGGAATAGGTAATTTTCCGGGTGCAGTTTTAGGCGGTCTTGTAATAGGATTAGTTGAAACTTTCACAGTAGGATATCTGTCACCAACATATCGTGATGCAATTGCTTTCGCAATTCTTATAATAATTTTATTGGTAAAACCTACCGGCCTACTCGGTAAAAAAGAAGTAGAGAAGGTATAACAAAATTTAAAAATTTTTATCTATATAAAACAAAAAGGCAGAGAAATTTTCCTCTGCCTTTTCATATAAATATTTTTAGCGATTTGTTTCACTTCAATTTCAACGACTTCTTTACTTCATCAAGACTATAAGTTTTTTTATTTTTTCTAAGAATTTCCCTCGCTTCTAAAACATCAATTTTGTCTTCATACTTTTCTAAAAGATTTTCTGATTTATTAATTATCTTTTTTAATCTTTTAACTTCGTTACTCTCTTTCATAATATTAATAAAAATTTTATCTGTTCAACAGTACATCTATCGCCTTCTGCAGTTGCTGGTCCTCTCCTTTAGAAATCAGCTCATACTTATTGAATACCATATAATCCGGCTCAAGCTGCTGGTTCTCAGTCAATGTACCATTTGATAATCTGTATCCGACTTCCGGAATACCAAACACCAACGAAGGATTCTGCAATGTTTCCCACCACACTGATGTTCCCGTTCCGGGTACAGGCATACCGACAGTCTTCCCTATATTAAGCTCCTTATAAGCAACAGGAAATAAATGCGCATCAGAATAATTCCCTTCGTTCATTATTACAGCCGAAGGTTTTATCCATCGCATATAAGGAACATGTCCAATTCTCTGTCCTCTGGGAAGAAATTCAAAATATTTTCTTCCGCTTAAAAATACTGCAAGCTGGTCATGAAGATTTCCGCCGCCATTAAATCTTGTATCAACTATCAAGCCTTCTCTTCCCTGATATTCACCCATGACTTTATCAAACACTCTTCTAAAGCTGGGGTCATCCATTCCTTTTACATGTACATAACCAAGTCTTCCGTTTGACAAACTATCCGTTAATTTCTGCTCAAGTTTTATCCACCTTTGATATAACAATTCCATTTGCTCGCCCCATGAAATCGGCTTTATCGTTTCTTCCCATCTGTCACCGGTTGACTCGTTATACAAACTCAGCAGAGTATACTTGCCTGTTTTTCTGTTCAGCAGTCTGTCTAATGGATATTCATTTGTAATCTCAACACCGTCAATCTTCTCAATTACAGTACCGGCTTTTACTCTGGATGAAGCGCTCTGGAAAGGACCTCTTTCAATCACTTCAATTATTTTCATTCCTTTTCCATTGTAGCTTTGGTCATAAAATACTCCGAGCTCTGCTGTCTGATCTCCGTTATTATTTCGGAAATTATACCGGCATCCTGTGTGCGATGCATTAAGCTCGCCGAGCATTTCTGAACTCATCTCAGCAAAATCCCTGTCATTATTTATATAAGGTAAAAACTTAGCATACTCTTTTTTATAGAAATCCCACTTCACTCCATGCAGATCTGTCTTATAAAATTTCTTTACTACCTGCCTCCACATGTGTTCGAAAATATATTGTCTTTCCGCAGCAGCGTTCATATTCATTTCAGCATTAAAGCTAAGCCGTTTTACTTCACCTGACTCTGTACTTACTCTGGTTGCGCCGCCGTCACTGATTATATAAAGAAATTTTCCTTCTTTATCTATCATCAAACCGCCGCCGCCTGTGCCAAGCCTTGCAAGAGTTTTAGTTTCGTTTTCTCTCATTTTTCTCACCCATAAATCAAATCCTCCTTCGAACTTTGTAAGATAGTAAACTTTCTCTCCGTCCGGAGAAACTACTGCATCTGCAATCTCCGATGAATTTGTGGTCAGCCTTACTTTTCTGTCATCAATATTTTCTAAGTTATACTTTATAGGTTCATCTTTTACTTCTTCTTTTTTATCCTTCTTATCCTTTTCTTCCTTCTCCTTTAGTATCTGATATTCTTCTTTATTTAATTTAAACTTATCAAAATCTTCCTGATTAAAAAACATTGCATATATATCTGTCTGTTGGCTCCAGTTAGCTGCGCTGCGCAAACCGTTTTCAGTGGAGAAATACATCATCATCTTTCCGCCCATCATAAATTTCTGGCTGTAGTTATCGTAACCTGTATGAGTTAACTGTCTTATAGGTTCTTTACCGCTTGCATCTGCCAGTCCTATCTGCGTCTGCCACTGGTTCTCATCAAGGAAATGTACTAAAAGCCACTTGCTATCGGGCGACCAGTCGAACCACTGATCTCCGTCTGAGTAAGAATAGTTTTTTTCAGCCGATAAAATATTTCTTATTTCTTTTGTTTCAAGATTTACAATATTTACCGCAGTTCTTTCTTCAAGGTATGCAACTTCTTTTCCGTCAGGTGAATACTTAGGGAAGAAAGATTCCTTTCCGTTATTTACTATCGCTTCTTCTTTTAAAATTGTAGAGTTAAAAAAATATCCTTCTTCTTCTCTGCCGATAGTTGTCTGATAAATTCCCCAGATACTGTCTCTCTCAGATGCATAAATTAAACTGCGTCCATCGGGTGAAAAGTATACGCTTCTCTCCTGTCCCGGAGTATTTGTAATTCTCTTTGTTAATCCGCTTTCAACCGATGCAACAAATACTTCTCCCCTTACAATAAAAGCAAATTCTTTTCCATTGGGCGAAGGCTCCATTTCAGTTGCGCCGTTGTTAAAAGTCATCATTGTTTCTGAATTCGATTTTTCCTCAAGCGATACACGCACACTTACTTCGCTCGGCTGGCTGCCGTCTCTCATTGTATAAAGCTTTCCGTCGTATGAGAAACATAATGTTCCGTCCTTGGATATCGTTAAAAATCTTACAGGATGATTTTCTAAAAATGTTAACTGAGTTGTATTGGAAGGATTTCTGAAATCCATCTTCCATATATTAAACGAACCGCTTCTTTCACTCAGATAATAAACTGTATTTTCAACGGGGGAAAAAACGGGATTTCTGTCTTCACCTATGTAATCTGTAAGTTTTGTAAACGAATCATTCGTTTTATCATAGCACCAGACGTCTCTTGCAAATGAAGAGGTGTGATGCTTTCTCCATTTATCTTCGTATCCTTTTCTATCGTGAAATAAAATTCTATTGCCCGATTTATCCGTAACTGCATCTTCGCATGTTGATGTTAAAATCTGTTTTACAGGTCCGCCATCGATTGAAACACTGTACAGCTCGGGCAATGCTCCAGTTGGGAAACTCATCGATGTATTTAAGTCCATTCTTACTCCGCTAAAAATTACATTTTGCCCATCGGGAGTAAATGCCGAAGGAGATTCTCCGTTAGAATAATATGTCAGGCGTTTCGGTGTTCCCCCATAGGAGGAAATCAAATAGATATCCATGTTACCGCTTCTGTCAGATGCGAAGGCAATGCTTCTGCCATCGGGGGCCCAGACCGGCATGTAATCCTAAGCTTCGTGTATTGTCAGTGGAGAAGCGCTGCCTCCTGAAACAGGCACTGTATAAATATCGCCTTTGTATTCAAGTGCAATTGTTTGTCCGTCGGGTGATATTGCAGGATAACGCATCCATAATACTGATTGGGCAAAGGAATAAGAACAGCATATTAAAAATAAAACTGTAAAAAGCTTCTTCATTTAAGTGGTTGAGTTTGAGAGAAAATGATAAGTTTTATTACGAAAAAAAATGGATTTTGTTGGGGGTGATTTGCCCGCTCTTACAGGAACTCAGATTGTAATGATATATATGATGACACAGATTTAAGCACAAATTAAAATTACTAACTAATGATTTTCTAAAATATCAGTGACATCATAAAAATCATATACATCTGTGTTCTAATATCATAAATATTAGATTAAGAAAGGTTAGAGTCCAAAAATCTCAATATCTCAGGCTTGCCTTTTTTATTTAGTGATGATGTTTCAATCATGATAGGAAGCTCATCCCAGTACTTGCCAAGCTCTTCTTTGAATGCAACAATATTTTTATTTATCTTCGATTCGCTTTCTTTATCCGTCTTCGTAAACGTAAGCACAATCGGTATTCCGTTCTCACCGCATTTATTAATGAATTCGATATCGATTTTCTGCGGAGGAATTCTTGAGTCAATCAGTATAAATAAATATCTCAGGTTCTCGCGCTTTGTTGCATATTCCCAAAGGGCTTTCTCCCATGCCTCGCGCATTTTTATTGAGCGGGATGCATAGCCGTAGCCCGGCAGGTCAACAAGGAAGTAGCTCTTGCTGTTTTTATCTTTGTTGTCTTTATTGATGATGAAGTGATTTATCGTAACTGTCTTTCCCTGCTTAGCCGATGTCTTTGCAAGTCCGTTTTTATTCGTTATCATGTTAATGAGCGATGACTTCCCCACGTTCGAGCGGCCGATGAAGGCAAACTCTGGGATAGTAGGCTCGGGGCATTGCGCCATCCGCACTGCGCTTTTAACGTACTCTGCTGAAAGGATTTTCATATTTAAATTAAAGTAAGGAAGGTTAAACCCAATTTTCCAATTTCAAATTTTGTACTCTCTGAAACTCTCTTGTATTGTTTGAAACCAGAATTAAATCTTTAGAAATAGCTTGGGAGGCAATTAGTAAATCCATAGGACCAATTGGAGTGCCAGCCTTCTGAAGTTCAGTTCTGATTTTAGCATAAGTAACAGAATCTGAAGAATCAAAATTTAAAATTCCAAAAGGAAGTAAAAAATTATTAAGTGATGTGAGATTTTCTTCTTTCTTACTGCTTTTTTCAACGCCAAAAAATAATTCAGCTACAGTAATCGAAGAAATCACCATTTCAGAGATTTCAATTTCCAAAAGTTTATTGAGAATAGTTTTGCTCTTTTTATTTATTACATAAATGCAAGTATTTGTATCAAGTAAATACTTCATTCAAAAGCTTCCCTTTCCTGATGCTCAGGCTGTTCTCTATCATTCATAAAATCATCACTGAAATTATTTAAATTCTCAAACCAATCTTTAGTAAGTTTATGTTTCGGAAGTATTACTAATGACTCTCCTACTTTTTTAATATAAACTTCCTTTTCCTTAAGTTCATATTTCGCGGGTATATTAATAAATTGTCTGTCACCTGAACGTTCTACTTTTATTGTATCCATGTTTACCTCCTTTTATTATAAATTATACTCTGAAAGATTAAAAAAATATCCAAAAGTTCTGCGAATTACTTTATTCTGAAATTTTGATAAGAGAATATTGATTTTTCCTACTTCACCAGCACCATCTTCTTCGTCTCTGTAAATCCTGCTGTCTGAAGCTTATAGAAATATGTACCGCTTGCGAGATAAAGACCGTTGTAATTGTATCTGTATGAACCGGGTTTCATGTTTTCATTTATTAATGTATTCATTTCCCTTCCTGTAACATCAAATATCTTTAAAGTTACAAAAGTATTTTCAGGTAAAGTAAATTCTATAGTTGTATTCGGATTAAATGGATTCGGATAATTTTGCGCAAGTGAATACTTTGTTGGCAGCTGTGTTGATACAGGATTTACTTCGGTAGTTTGTCCGTATTTTATTAATATTATATCTGCCTGAGTTCCTTCCCCCTCGCTAAATCCTGCTACGTAAACATTCCCTGTAGAATCTATCGCTATAGAATTTGTGCAGTTAGTGCCGGGCACAGAACCGTGATAAGGCTGCTTCCACTGCTGAACTCCGTAAGTGTTGTACTTAATAGTTACACAGTTCATGCTTTCAAGTCCTGAACTCCATCCAGTAATATAAACATTGGACTCTTTATCAACTCCGATTCCATAAACTTCGTCACGGCCATTTGCTTCTCCGTTATAAATTGAACACCATTGCTGCTCGCCGTTTGAATTATATTTTATCGTTGCATAATCAGAGCTGCTTTCTCCTGTAATGTAGATGTTTTGCTCGCCATCAATAGCAATTCCTCTTATTGTTTTGCTCCAACTTGAAGTACCTTGATACACTGCAACCCATTGCCGCTCTCCTGCTGAATTATATTTTATTGTTACAAAGTCACAATTATTAAGACCTGAAGTAGTGTTCTCACCTGTTGTATAAATGTTACCGGAAGCATCAGTCTTAACGAATACTCCTCTATAAGTACCACCTGAAGGATAATGATATCTATTCTCCCATAGAATATTTCCGGATGTATCAAATTTCCAGATAGCAAAACTAGAATTACCGAAACCTTCTTCACCTGTTACAATAATATTTCCAGATAAATCTGATGTTATTTCCTTCACCTGTGTAACCTCAGCACTTACAGGATAACTATCCCACTGCTGAACACCCGAAGAATTATATTTTACCAGTACAAACTGAGTAAAACCATGAAGAGCAAAACCATTAGCTGAAACAAAAACATTTCCACCGGCATCAACTGCAATAGAAGAAGGAAACATATTCCCAAATCTTGCCAGCCAAAGCATTTCACCGGAAGGACTGTATTTAACCGTAATCATGTTTGCACCTAAATCGGTACCCGGGCTGTTGTGACTCACACCTGTTAAATATACATTCGCATCGTTGTCTATCGTCATTGCATATGCATCATCTGTTAAATGATTCGGTCCGTCGTACGTTCTTGACCATAGAAGAGTCCCTGCAGAATTATATTTCAGCACACAAAAATCTATATTGCCGCCGGTGCTATTTGTGTAGCCTGAAATATAGATATTGCCAAACCGGTCAACTTTTGTTTTATTGACAGCATCAGTCATATTACCTGTACCGTTGTATCTTGCGACCCATTGTTCTGAACTTTGAGAGTATGAATAAATTGAGGAAAGGGAAAATAAAATTGTAACGAGCAGGGTTTTCATTTGAGACCTCGTTTTTGATGTTTCTCTGTTAACTCTTTTTTAACAAAAAAGTTTCTTATTATAAATATATGAATAAGTACTGATAATATCAATATTGTATATGCCGAAAACTAATTCATAACAGACAACTTTTTTCAAAACTCAGTCAAGGTACAAAAAAATAAATCTCCCTATTAGTAGTAATAGGGATGACTCACTTCCGTTTTAATTTTAATTGATATAAATTATCTGCGGCAAATTGCGTCATTAAAAATAAGGAGGAGGCTACACTAAATCCGGCAATTATAAAATGTGACAATAATGTTACAATGCTCAGCATTGACAGGTTTAAATCTTGAAAAACTGTATACATGATTTTCTTATTTTGCAGAAATCCATCAAAAACCCGTCAAGAATCAATTATCAATTAATAATTAACAATGAACAGAATAAAATCCGACCAAAATCCGACTTTTTTCAAATAGTGAAATCGCGATTAGTGAAATAGTAGAATTTTGTGTTCTTTTGAGTTTTTGAGATTTTGTGGCGAAACAAAACCCGACCAAAATCCGACTTTTTCAAATAGTGAAATTGCGATTAGTGAAATAGTGGAATTTTGTGTTGTTTTGAGTTTTAGAGATTTTGTGGCGAAACAAAACCCGACCAAAATCCGACCAAAATCATTTAAGATTTTAGATGTCAGAATTTAGAATTATAAAACCCGACTATTTCCCGACTTTTTTATATCTTAAATCTCAATTCTTATATCTTAAATATGGAAGCTAACTTTAAAGTATTTTCCTCGTTCATACGTCTATAATAGTATAATGGAAGAAGAAACTCCGCGGAAAATGGAAGAAGCAGTTTTACATAGCGATGTTATGCATATTCAGAATGCTGAGATTGGCGAGACGGTGAAATCCGAACGGGCAAAGCTGCTTTCATTTATAAAAAGCAAGGTACCTGCCGGAGAAGAGGCCGAGGACATTCTGCAGGATGTTTTCTTCGAGCTGATTGAAAGCAGGCGACTTATGAAGCCGATTGAAAAACTGGCTTCATGGCTCTATACTGTAGCGCGCAATAAAATAAATGACCTGTACCGCAAAAAGAAAACGCTCTCGCTTGAAGATGAGTTTTCAATGAGCGGCTCTGATAATGAAGTGCTTATGCTTGCCGACGTTTTGCCTGCAATGCAAAATTCAATCGAAGATGAAATGCTTCAGTCAGCAATGATTGACCTGATGGCCGAGGCACTTGACGAGCTGCCGGAAAACCAGAGCAGGGCTTTTATTATGCATGAGCTTGAAGGCAAAAGCCTGAATGAAATTGCCGAAGAAACGGGAGTTCCATTGAAGACGGTGATTTCAAGGAAACGTTATGCAGTGCTTTATCTGAGGGAGAGACTTCAGACATTATACAACGAATTATTTAAAAGTTAACAATATCTTTATGAAAAAATTATTAAAAGTACTTAAATTTCTTATCTTTGCATCAATATTTTTGCTGGTAGGCGGACTTATTACAATGGTTTTATGGAACTCGCTGATACCGCTGCTGTTCCAAGGACCCGTTTTAACTTTCTGGCAGACAATAGGATTGTTGATACTATCCAAAATCCTTTTTGGTGGTTTCGGCCGAGGAGGCTGGGGAAGAGATAAAAGAAGAGACAGGTGCCGGGACTGGAAGGAAAAAATGGGCGAAAAAATGAAAGGAATGAGCGAGGAAGAAAAGCAGCATTTTAAGGAAAACTTTAAGAAGAGTTTTACCGTAAATATAAATTAGAAATATCTCGCACGATATATGCGCTCCTATACAAACGGAGCGGAGCTCCATACAAAATTGCCATTTAAAAAATTAAACAACTCAAAACAATGACGGGCCTGGATTGCCAAACAGTTCTTGTTTTCAAAACAAACATTCAAAATGAGTTTCAAAGATCTTATGTGCAGATTATAATGAATTCCGTTTACGGCGTTCATGATTGCACCGTAGATTTAGAAGATGTTGATAAAGTGCTGAGAGTAGAAATTGACTGTGATATGATTGAAGATACAGTTGACGAGAATTTTATAATGGAGAAAATAAACTCTCTGGGGTTTAGCTGCAGGGTGCTTGAAGACTGATTCTTTTTGATTTAAGATATCGGATTTAAGATTTAAGATTTCAAGTTCACACGCAGTAATTCTTAATTCTTAAATCTTATTTCTTAAATAATTAGTATTGTAATTTCTGTTTCACTTCAGGCAGAGCTTTAAGGCGCTCCAGCATTTGTTTGTGCGCGTCAAGATCGACAGGTTTAAAAATAATTTTTGTTGAAGCCGGCACTTCTTTTATCTTTTCAGCAGTTCTTATAGGTCTTCTTTGAAATCCCCCGCCGCAGTTAGGGCAGACATTTTTTAATAGTTCTTTAGCGCATACATCACAGTATGTACATTCCATAGAGCAAATCATAGCATTATCAGCATTGTATGGAAGTGGTTTATTACAGTTCTCACAGGTAGGTCTTAGTTCAAGCATAATTTTTTATTAGTAAGTAGTAATACTAATAGATATGCTATTTAGTTTGTACAATCAATTCCAATCTGTATAATCAACTATTCTTTTTTAAGTCTTCTTGAAATATCTTTGAGCGAAGTCCAGCTTTCAAGTAGCTCGGGTAAGGTTTCGGAAGCAGTAACGAAAGTCCAGAGATAAGCCACAATGGAGAATAATTCTCCGGCAGAAAACTCATCAAGATCGATAGAGATGTAAATAACGGACATAAAAATTAAGAGAAGTACGGCCCGCATAAGGCTGAAGTTAAGCGCGCCCCAGTTAGAAATCTTTATCTGCGGTATTGCTAAAGCCGAATAATATTTTTCAACGTGCTTAGGGTCTTTTTTAGAAATAATATCAACAACGTCTTCATACATATCATGATATTCTTTCTGATAAACCGATACTTTTTTTACATAGAAATGGTTAATGAAATATAAAGGTATTATAATTACAGCGCAGGTTAATGAAATACGCCAGTCGAAAAGATACATAGCTATTACAGCTCCGAAGATAGCAACGAGCTGGTCGATTATTTCAGGCATCCTGTATTGAAGGAATGCTACATACTGATACGAAAGCTCTGCGCGCGCAGCAGTCTGTGAAACAGACAGATTTTTTTCAAGTGAATCCTGTGAAACATAAGTTGCAATTTTTGTAAATACAGATGTAAATAATTTAGTATCGAATACACGTCTGTATGTACCAACACCGGAGTTCACAACATATAAACCGATCCAGGCAAAAATAGGCCAAAATGTATTTACAGCCGGATCTACATATTCTTTATCTATGAGGATATCGATGACTAATCCAATTAGGTACGGTTCGAGTATCCATGCTAAATTTTCTACCGTAACGAGAAAAATGACAAAAGAAATTTTTAACTTATATTTCCTGAATAACTCCCTTAAATGCATAGTGGGGTTAAATTAATTAAACACCGGCAGCTCTGTCTTTTTTGCGCTTCATAAATCCCATGATGAAAAGAATTGTGGAAATCAATGAAGTCACAGCCATAATTATCACGTATGTATTGTTTCTTTTTATTCCGACAATAAAGAAAGCTATTGCAGCAAGAAGAGTAAGTACTACTCCGATATGCGCCGTTACATGGTTTTCGTTTTTTGTGGGGAAAGAAAGGATTATCAATAAAATTCCGATACCAACACCGATTAAAGCAGTCGGGCTTCTGTGTTCAGGCTCGGCCATCAGATAAGGAATTAAGGATAAGAAAAGCAGTACTAGCCCGTTTAAGAGCATAATCAGGTATTCTTTCATTTTATTTGTTTTAATTAATATAATATTCAGATGTCAGAGCGCTTTTTCAATTCAATTATTCATATAGAATTAGATAATGTATTGACAGAAAAGTTTAATTTCCTTAATTTGTAAGGAGGATTAATTAATTTTCCTTATTTTATAAGGTATGACTCATAGTAAACTTAACGAAGATATAAAACTGGATGCAATTGATTACTCGATCTTAAGCGAATTACAAAAGAATGCCCATATAAAAAGAAATGAGCTCGCTGAAAAAATAGGGTTATCGCTTCCTTCCACTATTGATAGAATTTACAAACTTGAAAATCACGGTTACATAAATTCATACTCTGCCGTTTTAAATCATAAAAAACTACACTTCGATATAACAGGTTTTATATTTGTAGTCAGTGAATCATCTAAATATTACAACAGCTTTATCGAACATTGCCAGAATACAAAAGAGATACTTGAATGTCATTCGATTACCGGCGAAGGCTCGCATGTTTTAAAAATCAGAACTGAAAATACTACTACACTTGAAAAGCTATTATCAAAAATTCAATCATGGCAGGGAGTGAAATCAACCCGTACCAGCATCGTATTAAGCACATTAAAGGAAACTTTGAATTTAGACATTCATTATAAAAACGGAACAAAGACTCATTAAAATATTAACTAAATTTATAAATTAAAATTAACCCAAATGGCCTCAGCAGAACAACACAAAGAAAAGCTTGGACAAATAAACGATGTCTTCAAGCTTATCAAAGATAAAGATATCAAGATGATTGATTTCAGATTCACCGATATGGTAGGTGGATGGCAGCATTTCTCTGTACCTGTTCATAGATTAACAGAAGAAAGTTTTTATGAAGGATTTGGATTCGACGGTTCATCTATCAGAGGATGGAAACAAATCAATGAATCGGATATGCTTTGTTTACCTGATCCGTCAACTGCGCAAATTGATTCTTTTATTAAAGTCCCTACATTAAGCATGATATGCGATATCTTTGACCCTATCTCAAAACAATACTATGATATGGACCCGAGATACATTTGTAAAAAAGCTTTGGAGTATCTGAAATCAACAGGTATTGCCGATTCAGTTTTCTTCGGACCTGAAGCTGAATTTTTTATCTTAGACCACGTTGCTTACAATGTAAATGAATACTCAAGCTGGTATAAAATTGATTCCGTTGAAGGTTTCTGGAATACAGGTACTGAACACGAAGCAAACCTTGGACATAAAATAAGAATTAAAGAAGGTTACTTCCCCGTTCCTCCGGCAGATTCTACCAATGATTTAAGAAATGAAATGGTTGTGAACTTAATGGCTGCAGGCATCGATGTCGAAACTCAGCATCACGAAGTTGCAACTGCAGGTCAGGCAGAGATCGATTTCAAATACTGTCCGATGTTAAAATGTGCAGACGATTTACAGATGTTCAAATACGTTGTAAAGAATACTGCTAAGGCAGCAGGTAAAACTGCTACGTTTATGCCTAAGCCTATCTTCGGTGATAACGGAAGCGGTATGCATACACATATCAGTTTATGGAAAGACGGTAAGCCGCTTTTCGCAGGTGATAAATATGCAGGGCTTAGTGAAATGGCGTTACATTTCATAGGAGGATTATTGAAACATGCTCCGGCTTTACTTGCTATTACAAACCCGACAACAAACTCTTATAAGAGATTAGTACCGGGTTATGAAGCACCTGTAAATCTTGTTTACTCTATGAGAAACAGAAGCGCTGCAATCAGAATCCCGATGTATTCAGATAATCCTAAAGCAAAGAGAGTTGAATTCAGATGTCCTGACGGTTCAGCAAATCCATATCTTGCATTCAGCGCATTATTGCTTGCAGGTATTGAAGGCATAGTAAATAAAATAGATCCGGGTGCACCGATGGATAAAGATGTTTATCATTTAGATGCAGTTGAAGCGGCAAAGATAAATCATGCACCTGACTCATTGAGAAATGCATTACAAAATCTTGCTAAAGACCACGAGTTTTTAAAAGCAGGAAATGTATTCACACAGGATTTTGT
Source organism: Ignavibacteria bacterium (assembly GCA_041859205.1). Lineage (GTDB taxonomy): Bacteria > Bacteroidota > Ignavibacteria > Tepidaquicellales > Tepidaquicellaceae > JAFDZO01. Next base: position 18,251 of record JBHEKU010000335.1, read on the forward strand.
TAATACATGGATTGATTACAAAATGAACAGAGAAGTAAAAGAAGTTCAGCTGAGACCTCATCCGTATGAATTCCATTTATACTATGAAGTATAATTCGCCTTGGCGAACAACTGTTAATTCATAATTTAAACCCGGAGAGATAATTTTTCATCCGGGTTTTTTACCCGCAGTAAAATTTTCATGGAACTAATTTTTCCTTTGTAAAGTATCAAAGGAAAAAAGTTATGAAAATCTCAAAACTATTTTTCATATTCTCCCTTGTTATATCGCTTCCCTTTTATTCATGTGGAAAATCTTCCGATGATATTCCTACTGTTAATAAAAATTCCGGTGAAAAGGATGTTATGACTATAACACCAGAACCGGAAGAGTCTATGGATAAAGTTCAGCTCAAGTCACCGAGTAAGTTAACCACTGTGAAAGATGCTTACATTAGGCAAGTTTCAACTGCTCCTGAAATTATTGATAGAATGATTATCAAAACCGGAACAATGAATCTTGAAACAGAAAAGTATGACGAAAGCATAAATCAGATTACAGATTATGTAAAAAAGGCCGGCGGATTTATTACAAACTCAAGTTCACAGGTAAATGCTTCAGGTAAAAAGCAAGGAGCTATAACAGTTAGAATTACCTCTGATAAATATGATATGATGATAAAGGATATGAGTAACTTTGGAAAAGTCCTGAACTCACAAATTAACGGCAATGATGTTACATCTGAATATATCGATTTGCAGGCAAGAATGACAACACAGGCAGAACTTGAAAAACGATTGTTATCACTGCTAAATGAAAAAACTGCAAAGCTGGTTGACGTTGTTGAAGTTGAAGAAAAATTATCAAGCGTAAGACAAAATATTGAACAGAGTCAGGGACGAATGAAATATTTAAAGAACCAATCTGATTTTTCTACTCTAACAGTTTCTGTTTACGAGCCTTCACTTATGATAACATCTTCCGGCGGCGGATTTTTCTACGAAATTGAACGAGGATTCAGCAAAGGTCTTAAAGGCTTTACAGAGGTTCTTTCGGGTATGATAACTTTCTTTATAGCTTTGATGCCCGTAGTGATATTAATATTAATTCTTACTTACATAGCAGTTTTGATTTACAAAAAATCAAAGGCAAGAAAACTTAAGACCGCTTAATAATTTTTTACACCTCTATTTTCCTTCATATTCCTTCCTGAGCATTGCATCCGTTTGAGAGCGGAAAACTCAGGAAGGCAATTCTTTTAATTAATAATACCGTATTTTTTAATACCTTTTATTTTTATGGTATTTTTTTTAAGTTTATTCTAATAAAATTATAGGGCTTGAAAGATTTTAAAGGAAGAGGTACGGAATTAAATCCCGGCAACAGATTTATAGATATAAAACTTGAAGTACTGGATGAATATCTTGAACACACTAAGGATGAAGATGAAGGGCGACCGGAAACACAGTTCATTAATGATAATTCGAAAAGCATTTTATCTAAAAATGACAGTCCTGACTTAGGATTTGCTTACAGCATAAATCCATACCGTGGCTGCGAGCACGGATGCATTTATTGTTATGCAAGGCCAACTCATGAATACCTTGGTTTTTCATCAGGATTGGATTTTGAAACAAAAATAATGGTCAAGAAAGATGCTCCTGAGTTACTTGAAAAAGGATTCAAAAACAAAAACTACGAACCTCAGGTAATCGTTTTATCGGGCAACACAGACTGCTATCAGCCTGTGGAAAGAAAACTACAGATTACCAGAAGACTGCTTGAAGTATTTTTAAAATATAAAAATCCTGTAGGTATAATTACAAAAAATTCTCTCATAGAAAGAGATATAGATATACTTACAGAGTTGAATAAATTAAACTTAGTAGCAGTAACAATTTCTATTCCCACTCTGGATAAACAAATAGCCTCAGTGATGGAGCCCCGCACTTCAACTCCTTCAAGAAGACTTCAAACCGTTGAGACTTTATCGAAAGCAGGAATATATGTTAATGTAAACATAGCGCCGATTATTCCCGGTCTTACAGATGATACAATTCCTTTTGTTATAAAATCTGCTGCAGAAGCCGGCGCTAAAAGCGCAGCACGAGTTATTCTACGGCTCCCATGGCAGACTAAAGAACTATTTATTAACTGGATTAATAAAAATTTTCCGGAAAGAGCAAACAAGATTTTGAACAGAATAAAAAACTTAAGAGACGGTGAGTTATATAATTCTGACTGGGGAACAAGAATGCGGGGGGAAGGTGAATGGGCTGAAACAGTAAAACAGATTTTCAGAATAGATTGTGAAAGATATAATTTGAATAATATAAATGTTTATCTCAGAACAGATTTATTTGATAATTTTCCAGAGCAGGGAAAACTCTTTCAATAAATAATCGAAATTATATCTACATACTTGGCAATAAATGCAACAAGAAATTCAAACAGTACATATTCAAGCGTGATGAATATAAAAAACAAAACTGTTATATTTTTGATCTTATTAAATAACAACATTGTAACAAACATGGATAATAAAATACTTGAACCGATCAAGTATCCTGAAATCAGCTTCACATCTCCATGATAAAAGGAAATAACAAAATTAAATTCATACCAAAATAAAAGTGCTACTAAAAATCCGACCGAAACAAGAAGGATTAAATTATTTACTTTCTGTATTTCAAATTTTATAATTTTTAACTCAAACAATATTTTATACAGAAATATGAGAAATGTTATCGTTAAAAAAATTAAATATAATATATTAACTGAGTTAATGAAACCATCATTATAATAATATACATTGTTGTTATCTTGCGCTGTATCACTTACAATATAGTACAAAGTAAAAAAAAGTATAACACAACTGAGAAAATATATAGCAACCCGAAGATATTTTTTCTCTCTGAAATTATCTATTATCCAGTATTCCATAATTTTTATGCTGCTTCTAAAACAACCGCCGTACCGTATGCGAGCACTTCTGTTACACCGTTCATTACTTCATTGGCATCATATCTCATACCAATAATTCCATTAGCACCGATTTCCTCGGCATGCTTTACCATAATATCAAATGCTTCCTGCCTTGCATGTTCACAAAGTTCAGTATAGAGAGTAATATTACCTCCTGCAAGAGTTTGGAAAGCTGCTCCGATATTTGCAAAGAAATTTCTTGAACGAACTGTTACCCCGCGTACAACACCAAGATGCCTTGTAACTTTACAACCGGGTATATCAAAAGTAGTTGTTATAAATCTTGTATCCATTGATTAATGCAATTTAATTATAATATATGATTAATATATTAAATATTAGTTAAAAAATTTATGTCATTAAAAGTTTCTATTTATTCTTTCGGATACAACAAGAGTGGATTGCCTGCTGATGCCAGCGGCAATGGCGGCGGATTTATTTTTGATTGCAGATTCATGCACAATCCCGGCAGATTTGAAGAATTCAAATTTAAAACAGGTAAAGAAGAAGATGTGATTAATTTCATTGAGACACAAACTCTCATGACAACTTTTTTAGAAAACGTCTATAACATTATAGATATGGCAGTTGATAATTACACAGAAAGAAATTTCTCTAATCTTTTGATCGGTTTTGGATGTACCGGAGGGCAGCACCGTTCAGTTTACGCAAGTGAAAGTCTCGCAAAACATCTGCATAAAAAATATCCGTCAGTTTCACTTGAAATTACTCATAGAGAACTCGGGTTAACCGAAACTCTGTAAATTTTTGAAGTTTGAAAATCGAGAAATATAACTCCTTAGAAGAACGTCAGCTGGAAAGGAAAACTTTTCGTCTTCACCTAATTTCTCAATTATTTAATGGAATCTCTCTCGGCATCCTGCTTCTCCAAGATGTCATTCTGAAAAAATCCCTCGAAGCAAGTAATTTTGAAGTTACTGTATTGATTTTCATGACGAGCATTGCATTTTTGTTTTCTATCTACGGAGCAGAAATAATAAACCGGTCTTCACGTCCCGGATTGACCGCTTTTCTGATAGGAAGTACAGGCAAATTGTTTTTATTTTTAATCCCATTATTCAATACATCTTTTATTTTTATTTTTTCAATCGCTGTAATGAGTATCATAGATTCTTTACTTCTTCCCACATGGAATATTGTTTACAAACATAATTACACTCCCGATAAAAGAAGCTCTCTTTATTCATACGCATCAAGTTTATCCACTGCTGCCCTGCTTACAATGGCTACAGTATTTGGATACTTCCTTGATTTCAACCATGATATTTATAAAATATTCTTCCCTGTTGCCGGTGTCCTTGGAATACTGATGTATTTTAATCTGATGAAGATGCTTAATTTCTCCTTTGAAGTTGATAAAGAAAAAGTAGAGAGAAATTTCAGGATGGATTTAACTTTACTAAAAGATATTCTGGTTCTGCCTATAAGAAATTCAATCCGGATTTTAAAAACCAACCGAAGATTTTTAGTTTTTGAAATCAATTTTTTCATATACGGAATGGCATTTATGATTTCCAGTCCGGCAATTCCTGTCTTCCTGGTCGATGGATTACATCTTGCATATACTCCTATATCTTTTGCAAAAGGATTAATATTCCACACAGCATTAATTATTTTTACACCTATATCGGGCAAATTTTTAGGTATTAATAATCCTACAAAATTTTCAGGGTATATGTTTTTAATTTTATTTTTCTTCCCTTTTACTTTACTTGCAGCAAAGTACTTCCCTTTATGGGGAATTTACAACTCACCTGTAGAAATTTTATTTTTCTCTTTCTTCTTATTCGGAACGGCAATGAGCGGAGTAACTATTGCGTGGAATTTAAGTTCAATTTACTATGCACCGCACAACGAAGTTTCAAACTATCAGGCAGTGCATGTCACTCTTACAGGCGTACGCGGATTATTTTCTCCCATACTCGGATATGTTATAATGCAGGTATTTTCAATTGAAGCCGCTATGATTTTAGCCTCAATTCTTTTTGCAGTGGCGGGTATTTTAATGTTATTGGAAAGCAAAAGGTCATAGTTTTTATGAATCAATTGATTAAAATATCGACTCCTCTATTTTTAATAATCATATATGTAATATTCACTAATTATTATGACAGAGAAATTGAGCCTGTGCACGGTTACCCTATCTGGATGAAATCTTCTTCGGGACAATATTCACTTCAAACATCAGGATTATTTTTCATAGGCAGGGAAGGAAAGAAAAAATTATTTCTCAGCGCAAATGATAATGGAAGAATTGACAGGATATCAATAGATGATTCTTTTTCTCCTCCTAAATTCGATACACAAGTACTGCATTTTCAGTTTTCATCAACTGCATATTTTTTTCAGCATTTTGCAAAAATAGATTTTGAAGATATAGTTTATGATAGA
>JBHEKU010000285.1:0-4115 GCA_041859205.1 Ignavibacteria bacterium
ATGAAAATTAAATTTTTGAGCTATTTGTAAAAATTTTTCATGGTATTTTGAGTGTACAATATCATACTTAAGAATATTATTGGATGTAGTTTTCTTATCTGTATTTGTACCGGAATAGGAAATACTCGCAATATAATGGTATTGTAGGAGGTGAGTTTGTGGTTCAAAGTTCATATAATAATCAATATCCTTAGGTTCCAATTGATTATTCTTAATTTTTAAGAATACTTCATCCTTGTAATATGACTTTAATGTTTGCTCTTCTTGAGTATCTATCCTATTATCTGTTTTACGTTTTATTTGATTATACTCTTGCTCAAAATCTTTTAATGCATTAATAGTCATTTCACTTTCAGATAGTTCTGTAATTCTACTTCGGATTGATATCAAATATTCTTCAATATCATATTTTCGAGTTTGTCTGAGTGATTTGAGCTGGCTAAATGAAGCTTCGCTTAATGCAGATTTGCTGCTCTGATATCCGGCAAATCCAATTAATGATAAAGAAAATAAAGCAACAAATAGGAGCGAAAGAAATATCTTTGTCCTGATGGTCAGTAGCATTTTAATTTTTTAAAATAAATAAAAAAATATAAATTAAATTAAAAAATATGTTTTACACAAATCAATTTGTATAAAATCATTTGGTCAAAAATCATTTTTGTTACCTGAATACTAGATCTTATCTTTGTAAAGACATAATATTAAATATTAATTGGATAAAATTAAATTAGTTGTCAATTGATTAAATTTTTTACAATAGTACATATTTTTCTGTAAAACAGTTTTATCTAATTATTGTTGTTATCACTCAATTTTCAATATGAAGACATATTTAAATAAAAATTCACGGAATTTATATTCTCATTTCATTTTATTGTTGTGCCTGATTAGCGGAACGGGGCCATGTATCTTTGCTCAAAGTGAAAAACCTCATGTGCAGGATACCTTGAAACAGATAAAATGGGGATGGAGCCAGGAGGATCGAAAAAAAAATCTATATATCTGCGTTGTAGAGGCTGCAAAGTATACTCATGAAATAAAGGCACGTGCCTATTGTGCCTGCGTATTGGAGAAAGTAGAGATGAAATTCCCGGACATAAATGACTATGAAAAATTTGCAGCACAAGGCCAAAAAGCAATGGTGGAATATTTTCAAAATGATTTCAAAAAATGCTCAGCTATGTACATCAAAAATTCAGACGATGTAATTGCCGATACAATACATTGGACAAAGGCAAATGAGGAAATATTTAAAAATACATGTACTGAAAATTTAAAAAAAGACGCACAGGGAAAATTAAATGCAGAAAAATTCTGTGAGTGCTATCTGGATAAAGTTAAATATAGATTCCCAAATTACGCCGATTACATGAAGCTTTCATTTGATCTTGTAAAAGTACAGGAAATGCTCATAAATGAAAATACAATATGTATTGAAGAAGCAGGAAAGTAATTCTTAATGCAAAAATACTTCGGACTTATAAACCGAAGTACTTTTAATTTTTTGGATAAAGTAAGCTCAAAATCAGCAGAGAGAAAGGGATTCGAACCCTTGAGACGGTTTAAGCCGCCTACTCGCTTTCCAGGCGAGCCCGTTCGACCACTCTGGCACCTCTCTGGATTTATCTATTACGTAACCCTGAAAATTCTAAGCAAAACAGATAAATTTATTCTATTCAACTAATCCCGCCCCATTATCCCAGATTACGACGCAAATATCTAAATATCCAATTATATATCCAATAAAAAGAGGGTATTTTTTTATAAAATTGTAAAAACAACTCTATTAATATATTTTAAACCAATTCCGAAGTAATACTTCCCAAAAATTCATTTCTTATTCATCTTCATAAGAGCAACCCATACGGATATATTTTCTACCTTTTCATACAAAAATAAATGCCATTCAATCAAATATTTTTGTCGTAAGGTTTATTATTCCTAACTTCGTAAGTTGATAAATTAGGGGATAATCTGTGAATTTCGTGTTCACAAATACCCGTTTTCTTTTTTACAGATAGATAATTAATTTACTAAATGAAACGCATTGCGTTATTGTATATACTTGTATTATAAACTCCAATCCTAATAATTTAAATTTATGAAGAATTTTACCAAACGACTTTTAACGGTCTTGATAGTAGTTCTGACGGGAGGATTAGGGGTTCGGGCACAATCCGTTGCGCCGAATTTCAAAACTTCCGGACATAGACTCAAAAATGAGTCTATGCAAGGCCCTGGACAAAGTATTACTGCCGGACGATCTTCAGAATTGTCACCGGAGGGAATTAAAGCCCTTCTGGAATCAAAAAAACAACCACAGGGCCCGCATTCATGGATACCCAAAGATGGACTCCTCTTCAAACCGAATGTAGGCCAAATTATTGGTTCTGATAATTCGCCTCAACCACAGATAAAATTCGAAGCTTCCGGAGGCGACGCACATTTCTTCTTTACTGACAAAGGAGTAAGTTATGTTTTTTACAAAGTAGATAACAAAATGATGACCGGCGGCCTCGCTGATGTTAGTAAACCTGAATTTTCAAAAGTAACTTCAAATGAAGTAAAACAAGTAGAGGTAAAAGGGATTACTTATTCTGCCTGCCGGGTAGATATGGAGTTATTGGGCGCAAATCCTTCGGCTCAAGTTCTCGGTGACAAAGAAGCACAGTATTACTCAAATTATTATTTAGGAGGTAGGGTATCTTCTGCTGAGATGGTAAAATCTTATCGAATGTTGGTATATAAAGATATCTATCCCAACATAGATTTGGTATTTTACGGGAAAGAAAAGAGACTTAAATACGATTTCGTGGTCAGGCCGGGTGGTGATCCAAAAGCCATTCGTATGGAATATCGTGGTGCCGATAAAATCGAGTCTCTTTCCAACGGTGATATGAAAATTATAACACCGTTAGGCGAATGGATAGAAGAAAAACCATTTTCTTTTCAAGAAATTAATGCAAAAAATTCCAAAGAACTTAAAGGAATGGCCGGTTCTTCCGATGTTTTTACAAAAAGAATCATAGAAGGTAATATCGTTCATTTTGATGTTCCTAACCATGATCCCTCCAGATTATTGGTAATCGATCCAAACTTAATTTGGGCACAATACTTTGGTGGTGCCGAATTAGATATGGCTTTCGGTGTATCAGTTAGCAAAACCAATGAGACATATATTTGCGGAATGACCGGAAGTACTGCTTTTCCGGTGGTAAATGCACTACAAACCAGCCTTAAAGGTGGGCTGGATGGATTTATCTTAAAATTAGATGCGGCAGGAAATCATACAGGAGGCTGGTCTACCTATTATGGTGGGTCTACCGGAGATTTTGCAGATACTACCGTATTAGAGAATCAAAATGCTGCATTTACTTATCCCGGAGGATTCGATGCATGCTCTGACATACATGTGAGTGGAAGTGGCAATGCATTCGTAGTAGGAATAACCGGTTCAACTGATATTACTACTTTAAATCCTTCACAAGCATCAAGGGGAGGACAATTTGATTTGTTTGTACTTAAATTAAATTCCAACGGAACATTAAGTTATGGTACTTATTATGGGGGAGCATTGGATGACGGGCCGGGAAATGCCTTGCCTCTACTTACCGGTACAATGAACAACCCGAGTCTCGCTTTGGATCCATTTCTCAGTGCAGGAATTACAGCAGATGCTAACGGTAATGCGTATGTAGTCACAGGAACGGAAAGTACAGATATCCCTAAACGTAATTTGGGTTTTCAAACGTCCAAAAGTGGTAATACAGATATTTTATTAGCCAGATTTAATACGGATGGTTCTCTGGGATGGTCATCGTATTGCGGAGGATCAGGTAATGAATTTGGTACGGCCATCACGGTTGACCATCAAAGCCACATTTATTTTTCGGGAGGCACAAACAGCGATAACTTAAGTGTTTTGAATACCGCTCAGGATTCCTTAGGTGGGGACTTTGATGCTGTATGGGGAAAAGTAACAAATACGGGAGCAAAGAGAATTCTTTCATACCATGGAGCATCAGGCATTGAGAATTCAATCGTTAAAAGTGATGGTATTGCAATTGATCCTCAGGGTTATGTGCTTCTTACAGGTTTCACAACATCAGCAA
>JBHEKU010000163.1:0-12461 GCA_041859205.1 Ignavibacteria bacterium
TTGAACTTCAATCAGCTTTATTAATACAAAGAAAATTTTAAATAAAATTATAAAAATAAATTAAGGAGAAATAAAAATGAACTTAGGTCAAATGCAGGGAATGATGAAACAAGTGAAAAAGATGCAGGAAAAAATGGACAACGTTAATCAGGAGCTTGAAGGTAAATTCGTAACTGAAGAATCCGGCGGCGGAATGGTAAAGGTTACAATGAACGGAAAGAACGTCATCACAAAAATTGAAATCGAAAAAGAAATTATCAAAGCAGAAGAATCAGAAGTGCTTGAAGATCTTTTAATCGCTGCTGTGAACAAAGCAATAGAAAGCTCAAAGAAAATGGCTGATGATGAAATGTCAAAAGCAACTGCAGGAATGATTCCGAATATTCCGGGATTAAATCTTCCGAAATTTTAATTAACGATTTTTTATATTCGATTTTACAATGAACGGCACATCCGATATACTTGATATATTAATTGATGAGTTTGCAAAGCTTCCATCCATCGGCAGAAAAACTGCGCAGCGCCTTGCTATGCATATTACTAAGCAATCAATGGAAGATATAGAACAATTTTCTAAAGCTTTGATAGAGACAAAGAAAAAAATAAAGTTCTGCAAAACTTGCATGAACATAACTGAGAACGATGAATGCAAGATCTGCTGCTCAGACAGAAGAAACCGAAATGTTATCTGCGTTGTTGAAGAGCCGCAGGATGTTTTTGCGATTGAAAAGACAAATGAGTTCAAAGGAGTTTATCACGTTCTTCATGGGAGGATTTCGCCGTTAGACGGAATCGGACCGAACGAAATTAAACTCCGTGAATTGATTATGCGTTTAGATGAAAACTCGGGTAATTCTGTTACCGAGTTAATTCTCGCATTAAACCCAACCGTCGAAGGCGAGACAACAATCCTTTATATTTCTAAATTAGTTAAGCCGCTCGGAATAAAAATTTCACGAATAGCACGCGGCATACCAATCGGTGCTGATATTGAATTAACTGACGAAGTCACACTTGCAAAGGCAATGGAAGGGCGTGTTGATGTCTAAACAAACACCATGGTATGTAAACTGGTTTTCAAGCAAACTTTATCTTGAGCTATACAAGCACCGTAATGAAGATGATGCGAGAAATCTTATCAATCTGATTCAACGTACTATTCCCCTTCAAAAGGGAGATAAAGTTTTAGATGTATGCTGCGGAGCAGGAAGGTATTCAATTGAGCTTGCGCGCAGAGGATTTAATGTAACGGGATTTGACCTCTCAAAATTTTTAATTTCAGAAGCAAAAAAGAATTCAAAAGCTCTCCCTGAAAAATTTATAAAAGTGAATTTCCTTAATAAAGATATGAGGAAGTTTGATTTTAATCATTTTTTTGATTTAGCTGCTAATTTATTTACAAGCTTCGGGTATTTTTCAGAAGATGAGGAAAATTTTCTTGTTATAAAAAATGTTTCCGCCTCGCTAAAAAAAAATGGTTACTTTGTTTTTGATTTCCTCAACGGTAATTATTTAAAAAAGAATATTGTTCCCTATGATAAGAAGGTTTTTCTTGGGAAAGAGTTTACTTCCCGGAGAACTATTAACGGTGATTTTGTAAGAAAAGAAATTACCGTTAAATCAGGCTCAAAAAAAATAAGTTATGAAGAGGTTTTAAAATTGTATGATATCAACACTCTTAAAAAAGCTTTTGCAGATAACCGTTTAAAAGTTATTCATTCCTTCGGAGATTACTTCGGCAATAGATACAATAAAAAAAAATCACAGAGATTAATATTAATTGCGCAAAAATTCTAAAATATTTTTTTTTCTGCTTTTAGTAATAGGCGGATGCGGATTGTTCGATACAAGAGATGTCGAGCTACCTAATACTCCGCGCTCTAATTTTATCCCGCCTACAACTCCGGATATAGTAATCACAAATTTCACAGCAGCGATATTTCAAAGAGATATAAATAATTACGTTAACTGCATTTCAGATTCGAATTTTGGCGGAGCAGTTTTTACTTACCGGCCTGATGTGGTTTCGCAAGGGACCTATCCGATTTTCGCAACGTGGGATAAGAGCAAGGAAAACTCTTACTTCACAAACTTAGTAACTCAAACCTCGGAGGCTTCCACGTCAAATTTATTTCTTTCCAACATGTCTTCTAATATTACTACTGACTCTGCCGTATATGATTCAGATTATCTCTTAATCTTTAATCATAACAGAGCTAATGTTGCAAGGCAAGCAAAGGGCAAGCTGAGATTTGTTATTACTCATGATTCCCGAAATCTCTGGGCAATCAAAAGCTGGACAGATTTCAGAGTAAATGATTCTGACACAACATGGAGCGTTGTAAAAGCAAACTTCAGTAACTAAGTTACCGGCAAAATGCATAACTCCGAATCAAAAACCATTCAATTTTTTAACTATCTAATTTTCGGAAATATATTTATTGCAGTCTGTGCTGCGCTGATGTCTTATTATACATTTGAAGTTTTTGATGAACCTGTAAGTTTAACACTTCTGGGATTTATTTTTTTTGCTTCAATCAGCAGTTATTCATTTCACTCCTATCTTCCCACAACAGAAAAAGAATATTCGGAAAAAGTTAAGTGGGGATTGAAGCGAAGAAAGTACTTTTTATTTTTACTTATTATTGGTTCTGTTGGAGCCACTTCATTTCTTTTTTTTCTTGATCAGGATTTAAAATTAATACTCACAATAATTCTGTTTACAGTATTATATTCCTCTCCAAAAATAAAATTTGAAAAGTTTACTTTCTTTAAACGCTTCGGTACGGCAAAGACTATCTATCTGGCAGCTATCTGGACACTTGTAACCGTATCACTACCTCTAAGCGCTATGGATATTAATACCGGTAATGCAGGTATGTTATTTTTTGCAAACAGATTTTTTCTTATCTACGCTATATGCATTTTATTCGATTTGAAAGATAAAGAATATGATATGCAGCGAGGTATTAAAAGCATAATTACAATTTTAGATGAGAAAAAAATTGAGCTACTTTTTTTCATCTGTCTTATTTTATTCTTTATATCCAGCCTTGTATTTTATATTTTTAGAGATAGCGGCTTGATTGTACTTACTCTCATAACCCCCGGATCATTATTGCTTTTCCTTTTTCAAAGAAGTAAGGAGACAAAATCTGATTACTGGTTTTCATTTGTACTCGATGGAGTTATGATGTTATCACCTGTTTTATATCTGCTTGTAACCGGTATTAAAAGACTGACTAATTGAATTCAAAAATTAAAAATATTACACTGGCAATTTTATTGCTAACAGCAGGATTTGCTATTTCTTCCTGCCAGAATATCTTTGCGCCGAAAATCGACACTACGAATACAACAAATATTATCACTGACCAGAAAACAATTGAAGGTCTCTATCAGAACTTTCGCTATGCATACACTTTCAAAGATACTGCCGTTTACAGCGGATTACTGGCCGATGACTTTGTTTTTACCTATAGAGATTATGTTTCGGGATTTGATGTTTCATGGGATAAGTTTACCGAAATGAGAACTACGAGCGGATTGTTTCAGAATACTCAGAAGCTGGAAATTATATGGAATAATATTGTGTATCAGGATGGGGATTCTTTGAATACGAATGTAAGACGGAGTCTGAACTTAACGATAACCTTCAACCCGAACAACGTTGAAAGGCTGAACGGGTTTGCGGATATGAATCTTGTGCGCGAAACTTCCGACTCAAAATGGAAGATAAAAAAATGGCGCGATGAAAGTTTCTAAGTTTTATTGGTTTGTTAAAAATTGTGCCTGTAAATCTTCAAAATAATATCTCTCGTACTGCTTACCATTCTTTAATAGATAATCAACAATCTCATCAAGTTTTTCTCTGGGAATATTCCAGCCGTACTCACGGTAATATTCGTTCAGAATATTTTCTTTAGTTGTAAAAGTCATAAGTGAAGGGTCATTCCATGTGTCTTTTGATAAATCTTTTCCTTCGTATTTATAAATATCTTTAAAGAATGAAATATAATGTCCGTAGTCATCCTGGCTTAGCTCATAAGTTTTATATATAATTCTCACCGGGAATTTATCAATCTCATCAAAATCATAAGTCATCGATTTTTTACTCTTAACCCAACCTGTTAAATCTTTCGACTTAACAACTCTCTTAAGAATAAACTCCTTCATCTTTTTTATATTGTCGTTGTCATTTCTTACACATCCATGCGATTCATATCTCATTTCTTTCTTAAGAACGCCCGGTTTATTTGTACCATGGAAATATCTTAAAGAGCGTTCATCATAATGAACTACAAAAAGTCCCAGTGGATTTCCCGGTCCGGGTGGAGTTGCTTCTACATCTTTTTTTGCAGGATCAGGGTCTTTCCATGAAGGCCAGTTCCTTATTCTGAATGCATTATAATTTCCTGTATAGGTTTTATCTGTTACTCTTCCTACAACGTTTGGCCATGTATCAATGTAAATAGTATCCTGACCGTGCAGCTGGAAGATATGCGATTCAAACTGAGGAATGTTCAGCTCCCATAAAATTTTTGCAGTATCAACTAAAAAGCTGGTCGGGACCTGATACGTTACTTTATAAAGTACATCAGGCTTTGTCGAATCATTCAACTGAACTACTTTTTGCGTTGCAGTAATATCTGCAAGCCATTTATCGCTAAGAATTGCGAACCTGTCCAGAAGATAATCCTGTAAGGCTGCATCTGCATCGGTTAAACTTCCTGCTTCAATAGTGTAAGGAGTAGTTGCAAGCTTTTTGTTGTTTACCTGGGAGAATACGCTGCTGCTTATACATAGCAGAGCAATAACAAAAAATAATAATTTTCGTGGTTTCAAAAAAAACAAATTAATTTATAAAAAGAAGGTGTTAATAGTTAAAACTTTGATTAGTTGCCCATTGTATGCCAGACTGTCTTTGTCTCTGTAAACTTCTCAATGTCTTTAACAGTTTCATTGAGTTCGTCATTGTACCAGTCCCAGTTAGCAGGAATATAATTTCCGCGCTTTACGTTATTTGCGCAGAGCTCCTGAATTTGTTTTTTGTAATCCGTGCCGTCAGCAGAGTAATCGATGGCATTTACATCCATGTGTCCTGCCAGATGCGATACTAATTCTTTTTTAGAACCGGTAAGAATGTTTATTGAGCCTGAAGGAAAATCGCTTGTTGCAATAACTTCCGAAAAGCTCAATGCCGGCAACGGATATTTTTCGTTCGCAAGAATGATACATGAATTTCCCGATGCAAGTACAGGAAGAATTCTTGATATCATTGGTAAAAAGCTTAATGTATCCGGTAAAATAATTCCTACAATTCCTGTTGGTTCAGGAATTGAAAAATTAAAATACCCTGCCTGCACAGGATTTACTGTTCCTGAAAGCTGTACATATTTATCACAAAGACCTGCATAAAAAATTATTCTGTCTATAGCAACGCTTACTTCATCGCAAGCCTGCTGCGGAGTGCAGCCGGTAGATATAATAATTTCATCAACAAATTTTCCAACACCGCTTTCAAGCATTTCGGCAAGGCGGTAAAAAATCTGTCCTCTTTCATAGGGAGTTTTGCTGTTCCACGATGTGAATCCTGCTCTTGCAGCAACTACGGCGTTACGCACATCTTTTCTTGATGAACGGGATATATTGCAAAGTTTATTATTATCTGCATCAAATACTTCAAGATATCTTTCTGACTCAGTACGGGCAAATTTTCCGCCTATGAATAGCTTGTACATCTTTGGGATTGCTAATCTTGTTTCCATAAATTTATTATGTTAAACTTTTTAGTTTATTGATTTTAAGATGTCTTCAAATCTTATATAGCCATGCGATTCAGTATAAACAACTTTACCGTTTTTTATTACAAGTACCTGAGGTGATTCATGCATTACATTAAATTTTCTTGCTGCTGCATTTGAAACATTTCTGTATCTAATCAGATCAAGAAAGTAAGGAGTGATTTTCATTTCGTTATCTGATTCATTTTCACTCCATTCAGATTCCAGTATATCCTGCACTCTATCGCAGATAGAACATCTTCCGCTGTACTTAAAAATTAAAACCGGTTTTGTTTCGCTGTGTTCAATAATACTTTGTATCTCTTCTTCAGTCGTTAGTAATTTCCAATTCATTAAATGTTTTTGACAATGTCCTTTATAATTTTCCCTGCAATTGCAGACGCTGTTGATAACGCTTTTTTCTTGTCTTTAGTTCTCTCTGCATCGTTTCTTGAATCTTCCATCATTTTATCTGCAACTAAATCGCGGGTGATTAATCCTAATGCTACGTGTTTCATTCCGCAGTGCACTGCAGTTATATTTTCCGCTGCCGTTGAGTAGCCGACTACATCGCCGCCAATCTCTCTGTAGAATCTTGCTTCAGCATCTGTTTCGCTTTCAGGTCCTGTTGTGCCGACATAAATTGCTTCGTTAATTCTTACTTTATTATCCTGTAGAACTTTGTAAACTTTTGCGAAAATATTTTTATCATAAGCATTGCTCATATCAGGGAATCTTACTCCTAAGTCATCATCATTTTTTCCTATTAAAGGATTATCACCCATCAGATTTATGTGGTCATAAATAAATGCAATTTCACCGGTAGAAAATCTTGGATTTAAATGTCCGACTTCATCAACAGTAATTAATTTTTTAACACCAAGAGATTTTAAAACGTAAATTACGTGCCCAATATCTCTCATCTTATATCCGTCATAAAAATGGAATCTGCCTTTTACGACTATTACATTTTTGCCGTTAAGCTTTCCGAGAATAAATTTTGAGTTTTGGTTATTTCCGCCTTCAAATGCAGGAGGAATATCAGATGCTTTTATTTTGCCGAGTTCTTTTAAATCGCTGATATTGAAATTTTCTTCTGTGTAGATAGCAGTATCTGCTGAAAAGCCCTTCGGCATTACGCTTTTTATATAATCAACTGATTGCTTTATTCTTTCTCTTTGTTCAGTCATTTGGTTTTGTATTTGCTATAATTATTGAGGACACGTAAATAATTTAAACTAAAGTCTCTCAACTAATTTTTTTGTTAATAAAGTTAATTTAGGTTCGGCTAAGTTTGCAGCTTCAACAATTTCATGGTGCGAAGCAACTTTCAATGTATCAGGAAAACCTTCATCGGTAATGATGGAAAGTCCGAGACATTCAACACCGAGCTCAGATGCTGCCAAAACTTCAGGAACGGTTGACATGCCAACGACATCTCCGCCGAGCTTGCGGGTCATTCTATACTCTGCTACAGTTTCAAGATTTGGTCCCTGCACAACAAGATAAACACCCTTCTGAACATCGATTCCGTTTTCAAGCGCGATATCTTCTGCAAGCTTAATTAATTTTTTAGAATAAAAATTCTGTGCGCGTCCTGCACTCTTCCCCTGAAAATTTATCAATGGAGATGTGTGATGCATATTAATATGACCGGAGATTATCATTAAATCTGTTCTTCTGAATGTGGGAT
This sequence comes from Ignavibacteria bacterium, assembly GCA_041859205.1. Lineage (GTDB taxonomy): Bacteria > Bacteroidota > Ignavibacteria > Tepidaquicellales > Tepidaquicellaceae > JAFDZO01. The sequence continues at coordinate 7,477 of JBHEKU010000163.1, forward strand.
TCAATCCGCCGCATGCATTTGATACAAGAAGAGATTTTATTCCGAGAGCATGCAAAACTAAAACGGGAAATACTACATCTGCATGGGAATACCCTTCGTAATAGTGGAATCTTCCCTGCATGGCTACAATTTTTTTACCGGAGAGCTCTCCGAAAATTAGTTTGCCCGAATGGGATTCTACTGTTGAAACGGGGAAATTCGGAATATCGGAGTATGGAATTGCGTGTTTTATTTTTATTTCTTTTACAAGTCCGCCCAGACCTGTGCCAAGAATAATACCCACATCATATTTATCGCCTGCGATTTTTTTAATGTAATCTAAAGCTTCAGTATGTCTAAAGTTCATTGCTATACGTTTCTAAAAAATAGACCTGACAGTATAATGCTATCAGGTCGATCTTAAAAAATTCTAATTGAAAAAATTATTTTACTTCGAAGTTCTCGTCGAAAGGTCTGGAGGTCAGACCGAAATCTGTGAGATTGCCTGCTGCTGTATTGACTGTGATTTTTTCTGTCGGTGAAATTTCTATATCGGTCTTCTCTTCTGCATCTAACATCTTCGGATTTGCAAGTTCCATCTTATAAATTCTTTTATTCTTAATGTAATCTTCAAGCTCTGTAAGTTTATCCATTAAGAACATCTTTGTATCTTCTATCATCTTATCATTTTTCAGTTTTATCTCTTCAAGCTCTGCACGCTGATTCATTATATCTTCTTCAAAATTCTGTTTTACTTTCTGGGCATTTAACTCAGCTTCTCTTACTATATTCTGGGCGCGTTTTTTGGAGTTTTCCAATATCTCTTCGCCTATATCCTGAGCGCGTACAATTGCCTTTTGCAGATTTACTTCATTCTCTTTATAAACTTCAATATCGGTCGTAAGGGATTTAACTCTGTTATTTAAAGTTGCTATTTCGAGCACAAGCTTTTCATAGTGAGAGCTCACTGTATCTAAAAAAGCTTCCACTTCGTTGGGGTCGTAACCACGGAAAGATTTTTTAAAATCTTTCTTCCTTATTTCAGCAGCTTTAATGTTCATAATTAAATTTTAAATTGTAGAATGAACTACGTAATTTCGTATTCTCTTTTGCCAAAGATTGCGCTACCTATTCTCAGAAGATTTGCGCCTTCTTCAATTGCAATATCAAAGTCGGAAGTCATTCCCATTGATAAATATTTAAAATCGGGGAATGATGTTTTCAATTCATCGTAAAGTTTTTTTAAATCCTTAAAATTTCCTCTGATAATATCTTTGTCATCGGTAAATTTTCCGATTGTCATCAGTCCGCATAAACGAACATTTACTAAGCTCGAAACAAATCTGCAAAGCTTTTCAGCTTTGTCAGGATCAACTCCTGATTTCTGCATCTCGTCGCTTGTATTCACCTGAACGAGAACATCTAAAACTTTATTTCTTTTCTCTGCCTGCTTCTGGATTTCCTCGGCAAGCTTTTCACTATCTACACTGTGAATCAAATAAACGTAATCGGCTATGTACTTTACTTTATTGGTCTGTAAGTGGCCAATCATATGCCACCGGATATTCTTATCGTGCAAAGCATCGTATTTCTCTTTCATTTCCTGCGGCTTGTTTTCGCCGAAATCGATCTGCCCGGCATTAAAAACCGTCAGAATGTCTTCAACAGGAAAAGTTTTGCTTACAGCAATAAGCTTTATCTCGTCAACATTTCTCCCAACCCTCTTACAAACTTCAAATATATCGTTTTTTAGCAGTTTTAAGTTCTCTGCCTGATAGTCTTTCACACCTAAATATAATTTTTATTCAAAGAACATTCAATAAACAAATAAAATGCAGTTAATTTGCAGTTTTACGTCCAATTTTACATTAGACCGGAGATAATATTTTACCGCAAAGCCCGCAGAATTGTTTGCAAAGATTCGCAAAGAATAAAAAAATGAATTTTCTACATTAAACTATAATTTCATTTGCGTACTTTGCTTAAATCTTTGCATCTTAGCGGTTAAAATTCATCAATATCATTACAGTTTGAAATTAGGAGCTCAAAACTTTTTCATAATATTTTTCATACATAGGGACGATATTATCTTCCTGAAAATATTCAGCGCGTGCACGGGCGTGCTTTGAGAACAGCTCATACTTTTTCGGAGTCGTAAGCAGCTCAATAGCGTATCTTGACATTCTATCGACATCTCCAATTTCAGAAATGTAACCCGTTTCACCGTGCAAATTTAACTCCGGCAGTCCGCCGACGCTTGTTGAGATAACCGGCACTCCGCAGCTCATTGCTTCAAGAGCAGAGAGACCAAAGCTTTCCGATTGCGAAGGCATAATGAATAAATCCGCAATTGAAAGAAGTTCAACAAGCTCTGTCTGTTTTCCCAGAAATTTTATTTTGTCAAAAATATCAAGTTCGCGCGCAAGTCTTTCGCACTCACTTCTATCAGGTCCGTCACCAACCAGTATCAATCTGCTTGGTACTTTTTTGTTTACTTCGTTAAAAATCTTTACAACCTCAGGTACGCGCTTAAGCTGTCTGAAGTTAGAAATATGTATTAACACTTTTTCACCTTCGGGGGCATAGTTTTTTTTGAAACAGGAGTTTTCTTTTGCGCCGAGTCTTTTATATTTTTCAACATCAATAAAGTTGGGAATAACTTCAATATCTTTTACAATTTTATAATTTGAAAGCGTCTTATCTTTTAAATATTGAGATACAGCTGTTACTCCGTCAGATTGCTCAATGCTGAATTTCATTGTAGGTAAAAAGCTTGGCTCAAGTCCTGTAAGTGTAATATCTGTTCCGTGAAGTGTTGTAATAAATTTTATGTTTTTAATATTTCCGTTCTGGCTTTTAATAATTTCTCGCGCAAGAAAAGCACTCGTTGCGTGAGGTATTGCATAGTGAGCGTGAACTAAATCAATTTCGTGAAACTTCGCGACTTCAACCATCTTGCTAGCAAGAGCGATACTGTACAATGGAAACTCAAATAATGGATAATTATTTATTTCTACTTCATGATAAAAAATATTTTCTACGAAGGCACTAAGGCGCATCGGCATTGCATAAGAAATAAAATGAATTTCATGACCGCGGAGCGCGAGAGATTTGCCAAGCTCGGTGGCTACAACTCCGCTGCCGCCGTAGGTAGGGTAACAAGTAATTCCAATTTTCATTTTTAGAAGAAATTTAATAAATATACCTCTATTATAAATTAAGTTAAATGTATTATGAAAACATAAAGCGGTACTACGTATGAACAAGATTTTTAGAATATTCAAATTAACTTATGCACTTTACCGCCCCCTCAGTCCCTCCCGCCTTTGGCGGGACAGGCTCTCCTTATTAAGGAGGGGGTATACAGTGCAGATGTGGCGCCGCGTCCCGATGGAATCGGGACATGCTGCAATTAGAAAATTGAATTCTTCAATTTTCTAATTGCAGCATCCGGATTTCCAGTCCGGGCGGCGCCACAATGTTTCCTAAAGCGTTTTTGTTTCTCTATTGTTTTTAATTACGCCTTGTAATAATTTACTTCCGAATGAGATACAAAGCATACATTTTTTTCATTCCCCTCTTAATCCTTTTTTCCTCGTGCAATACAATCCGGTTCAATCAGGCTTTACAAATAAATGAAAATGAGGATTGGCTTATGTGCGGCGGGAACTTGCAAAAGACAAATATATCCAATTCCAAAGATGTTCTAACTCCGCCCTTTAAATTGCTCTGGGAATATAGCCTTGAAGCAGGCATTTCAAAGAACAGCATTTCAGCCTCTGACGGTGCGGTATTCATAAATACCCTTAACGGCGAACTTCAGGCGCTTAATATTACTAACGGAAAAAGTCTGGGGAGTTTTAACAAATTAGGCAAGGCATCGTATTCTACTCCGCTCATTTATAAGAATTATATTATTTGCACATTCGCAGGTGATAAGCAGAGCTCAATACTCTGCTATGATTTAAAAGCCGGCAATGAAATGTGGAGAAGAAATTTACACAATATAGAAGCATCACCAATTATTGTTAATGGAAATATTTTAGTCAGCACAACTGAAGGTGAAGTTGTAAAGTTAAATTTATTGGACGGAAAAGAGTTGTGGGATTATAAAATAAAAAACCTCAAGTACGGATTTTATAATTCGCCGACTTATTTTGAAAACAAGGTTTGTATCGGCTCAACTGACGGCAATATTTATTGTCTGGATTTTTCCAACGGCAAAGAGCTGTGGCAGTATAAAACCAAAGCCTCTGTTTATGCCGATGTTTCCATTTATAATAATAAAATATATTGCGGCTCCGATGACAAAAACTTTTATTGCTTAGATACAGCCGGCAAGCTTATCTGGTCTAAAAATTTTAATTCAAAAATTATTTCCTCTCCCGGATTTTATAATGATAAGATTATTCTTTCAACAGTCAGTGGATATATTTATTCGTTAAATGAAACCGACGGAAGTGAAAACTGGAAGTTTGAAACTAAGGGAACAATCCACGCTTCTCCTTTAATAAAGGATAACAAAATTTTCATCGGCTCATTCGATTTTTATTTCTATTGTCTGAGTGCAGAAGATGGTGCTGAACTCTGGAAATACAAAACCGAGGGCAGAGTACGTTCAAGCGCAGTCGTTTGGAAGGATTATATACTCGTAGGCAGCGATCCGAAATATTTTTATTGCTTTAAATAATTCGTTCTAAGAATGAAAAGATTTTTTACATTAATATTATTGCTCTTTTTAACCTCCGATATCTTCGCTCAGAAAGATTCCTCATTCTATAATCTTTCTGTTAGCAGCATTCCGGATAATTATGATGTTTATATTGATTCTGTTCTCATAGGTAAAACTCCCCTTACAAATCATAAGCTAAAAGCTTCAACTTACATTCTGAAAATATTTAACTGGAGTACTTTAAAAGAATGGGAAAGCGAAAGCAAAATTATCTTATTGGATTTAAAAAGCGATACTTCGTTTACGATTGCTTTTCGAAATGATTATTTTATAA
>JBHEKU010000097.1:0-4031 GCA_041859205.1 Ignavibacteria bacterium
AGGTGATAATACGCTACCCTTAATTTATTTGTCGAATGCTTATACTTATGGAGAATATTCGCCCACTAAAAATCTCCATCACCAGCAAGGTAAAGTTCGCTTTATCGAACAATCATTCACAAATGAATGGACAGCAAAACCGTTACATTTAGCTATACCATTACTTGAGAGGAAAACTGTGAGTAATTATGTACAATTATATTATATCAAACGATATGACCCGGAGGCTCAACCCGGGAATGCTTCCGTTGTTCAAACCAAACATTATTTAGATAACATATTTCCACTCCCGAATATTGCTTTGGTCAATCACTGGGAAAATCTGAGAGAAAATGAAATTACCTTTGCATATAATGGGCATTTAAAGTTTGTGGATGCTGGTAATGAATTTGGTTTTGTGGGTATGGTAGCTTCCGGTTGGGCTAAAGACAAAGATAGGGTTATTTTCTACGCTGTTCCTCATACTATCTATAAATCCCTGACAGACACATCAATACGTACTGATATCATTCCTCTACCGGGTGGTCATTTTAATTCGGGGATGTTTTTTGAACAATTATCTATTCCGTTGTTTTCATCATTTATCCTTCAAAAGAAGGAATTAGAAGTTAATCAAGAATCTTTATCGTATTTTGGACTGACTCCTAATGAGAAAAATAGAAATCCGTTTATGTACGATAATTTTTGGGGCATCGGGGTTGCATTTAAGGAATGTAAGCAAATGGTGAACACCTCTTCAATTGAATTAGATAGTGAATTACACCAAAAATTTCTGCATATTGCTTCTTTTGTTCTTAAACAAGATACTAATAAAACCTATTATCAAGAGCTTAATTTAGGGGTTTTAGGCTTATCTGCCTCAGGAATATCTATTGCTTTACAACAAACTTTTACGCAGGCTTATGGGGAGACGAATGTTTTCTTTATGAGTAAAGAAGCTCCTAAAAATGATGAGAACAAACAAGAAGCAGTAACAAATCCTATTGTAGAAGATTTAGTAGACCGTTTGTTTCCTTATAAAAAGCCCGATAATACTGTTATTGAAAAGTGGTTTCTAAAGGATAAAAATGGAATTCCACTTACGTATGAGATTGGGGAAAAAGATAACCTAAATAACCCTATTAATGGTAATATAGAACTTTTGATGGGCATCAGGGTTGTAAAATTTATGGATCATGCGATAAAATTGAATATGGATGGTACTTCCTCAGTTATAAACCATATTCTTGTAATGTGTTGGTTTAACCACAAAATTAGAGTAGGATACGTAGATATTAGAGCATTTCGTTCGCAAGGAAAAAGAAATCGAACTTATATTCGAGATAGATATACTATTGAGAATTTTTTAAATGACGCTTGGTTTGAGATTTATATCTGTAAAAATTTGTCAGCTATCTATACTGATAATAAATTTAGTACTTTTGTCAATCACAACAATTACGTTGAAGCAAAAATAAATGATTTAATAGCTTTTTGCAATATAAAACTGGAAAATCAGATAAAAATTTCAGATAAAATAATATCATTTTCTAAATTTAATACCCTAAAATATATATATAATTCAAATATTATTTTAGATACTCCTAAAACAATATCTAACTATCTCTCAATTGAATCATTTAAAAAATTCATACGAGTAAATAAAAATAATTTTACAGTAATCGCATTTTCTGAAAAATTTATTAACGATATATTAAAGAATCCACCAAATGAAAATAAGTTTAAGGATTTACTTAGTGATTTACAAGGTAATTCAGGATCTGGTCAACACATTGAAGTTTTTCCCGAGCCTTTCGTTGAATTCAAAAATTTAATAACAGAAGATACATGGATTGATCCTCTAAAAAAAATTCGATTTTTTTCAGAAGATCAATCAGTTGAGGACTTTATTGAATTTAGTGTTAAAGAATTACCTGAAACTAAATGGTTAAAAAAAATAGCTGATTATGCTGAATTACCTTTTATTGGTTTAAATAATATCAGTATTGATAACCTTCAGTGCTTAATATATATATCATCAAATGCGTGGGATTTTTCTAAAGAAACAATCTATGCTGATTCAATTGGAATTGATCAGTCATTTGGTTTTATAGATTCTATTCCTGTATTAAGTATATTATACCATGAATTTAATGTTTCACCTGTGATTGAAATTATATCTATTCCAACAGATACTCATTCACTTTCTGGAGCATTACCAACATGGAAGTTTCTTAATGAAAACAGTACTTTCATAAATGCTAAATCTTTTGACATAAATAATCTATTAACTATTGAAAATGTTTCCGGGATTGGTTTAGATAAAGGAAAACATTTCGAATTATTAAATGATTTGTTTCAAAGAAATGCTGTATTAGGAATTATGTATTTGGATTACTGGATTGAAAACCTTTTATCTGATTAAACATGTTTTTTTTTACTAAAATATTTACTTTATTTTTAATTCTCTTATCCAATCAAATGTTTGCACAAAAAACAGATTCTATATTGTGTAATTGCTTAAAAATAGAAGGACCTGAAAAATATAGTTATTTTATATCTGAAAAAGACTCTCTAGGGATAGTGTATGTAAAATTGATTAATGTATGCGATTCATTTGCTTTAGATATCAGCCACTACAAAGCGTGGGTTTTAGGAGAGACAATAACTAAGAATCTTCCTCCTAAAAAATCTGGATTATATAAGTATGTATTTTTTCGATTACGCGATTTTTTGAAAAATGGTTATAACATAAACTTTAAAAATGATTCTTTAGATAATTTGGGTAAAACTATTCCTCCTTACCCAGTAACTTATCGATTATCATTGTCAAATAAAGATAATGTATGTATTATACATGAAATAGATACTTTATTTCAAAACAAGCCAATTAATTTTAATAATAATAACATACTTCCTTTAGATTATTTTAAACTTTTATCAATTTCTTTGCCTAACAAAGATAGTGTGATAGTTAAATCCACCCCTGATTTTGGATTCAGTATATTAGAAAATAATACAATTATTAGTACTATTGAGATAATAAATAACTCAAATTCTATATTTCATCTATGTGATATAAAAACAGGGGATACAACTATTAATACAAAGCATGGGTTTAAGAATTGTCTTTTGTTTCCTCATAAGGCAGTACTGATTCAATATCAGGTTTCTCTTTTAGACAGCCTTTTCAGAGCTAATATTGGTAGAATTCTAACTTTAAATTATCAAATGCCTATTTCTTTAGAATTTTGTGACGGTCAGGGAAAAAATAAGATAATTATTCCCTTTCAAATTACTTTTGATAAAAAAGACTTTTTGGAAGAACATTAAACCGAAACTCAATTACTTAATTAATATTTGGTAGTGCTACGCTTAACATGATAGAATTATCGCATATACACTGATATTCAATGAAATGATTGAAATGACATCATATCAATTGTAACACTACCCAATTAGCAATCTACTATGAGTCTAAAAGTAATGATAAAGTAAGACGATTAGAGTTTACTAAAAAATCTACTCGAATAATTAACAAAAATACCAAAGAAATCTGTATTACGAAATCAATATTTGATGAATGGGACTTACCTAAGTTTAGTAAATCAGTTAATTGTCAATTATTTCTGTTTCACAAGGACAAGCTAATTTAAAAATAAATTGAATTTTTCTTAAAACTATCGAGATAACTCTATTTCAGACTAAAATTAATTTCCGTATGAATAACTACCCATTATTTAGTTCATTATTTCCAAAAATTATCTTACCTGATAATTAATATTGGTTTCTTAAAAGGTTCTGAAGATCAGATTAACCAAACCCTTGAATCTATATTATCAGAATTTCTATATAGATATATTCAAATACATACCAGTGCTTCTTCTGATAGTGCTTTTTATGGCTTTGAACTTCTTACAAAAGACAGACTTTCATTAGAAATTCCCGGTACCAACGGCTTGGCTTTACTGATTAATCCTTCCCAAAATTTAGATTTGACAGCCATTCCTATTACTTTCAGTTATCAATGGCCGATTTTAAGATATGTAAGT
>JBHEKU010000178.1:0-35515 GCA_041859205.1 Ignavibacteria bacterium
GTTCAAGCGCGATACTTACTTCATCATCGGAAAAATTATTCGTATCTATTAAAATATTTTTTATCTTCTCACGGTCATCTTGTATTAATTCTCTTATCATAGTACACTGTGCAATTACTTTTCTGAGTAATTAATTCCCCATCGTTCGCAGGAATATTTTATTACGTTTTGTATAAGCTGTTCGTAACTCCATCCGTATGCCTTAGCGCTTCTTGTGAAACCTGTATCCTCATCTACATCAGATGCAATATCAGGGTTCGGGTTTAATTCAAGCACGTATGGTATTCCGTCCTTCACTCTGAAATCTACGCGTGCATAGTCAGTCGCGCCGATAATTCTGTAAACTTTTTTGGCAGTCGCTTTTATTTTTTCTTCAAGCTCCGGTGAAAGATTCTGCGCCGGGCAGACTGCCTTTGTGCCTGCAAACTCCACTGTCTTGTACATCCACTTGCTATTGTAGCTTACTATCTTCGGGTAATCAGCCGGTAAAGCGCTGAAATCAATTTCTGAAATAGGGAAAACTATCAAATCATCTTCGCTGTTGTTTTTTACATTGCCAACAACACTTACATTTATTTCTCTTCCGTCAATGAACTGCTCAATCAAAGCAGGCTGTTTGTATTCCGTTATGATATGCTGTATTCTTTCTTCAAGCTCTTTTTCGTTATTCACGACTGATTTATTCTCAATTCCTATGCTTGCGTCTTCTCTTGAAGGCTTTACAATCAATGGAAATTTATCCTTCACTTTATCGTAGCCCTTCTCTTTGAACTGTTTAACATCTGAACATATATAATGCGCAGAGGTCGGAATATCATAGTAATGCAAAATTTCTTTCACACGCGATTTGTTCAGCGCAAGCCCCAGTGTATTAGCTGTATTTCCTGTGTAAGGAATTTTTAATATTTCAAAGAGCGCTGCAACATTCATTTCCTGTGTAGGGTCGCCGTCAAGCGATTCGCACAGATTAAAAATTATATCTGGTCTGTCTTCTTTTAATTCATCAATAAGCTTATGAACATCTAAAGCAACGGGAACTATCTTTGTTTGATGTCCAGTCGGCTCTAAGGCGCGCTGTACTGACTTAACTTCGTCAAGCACACCATATTCACTCATATCTATCGCTTCTTCTACTGTATCTACTTCTTCGTCTGTGTAAATTTTTCCTGTTGCGTATTGAACAGGGTCATTAAAAATAATACTGATTTTCATTAAATCTTATTTTGTCTCCTTCGAATATCGTTTGACTGCTTCGTTCAAAACTGCGTTTATCATTGCATTGTAATCCATGCCTGCATTCCTTGCTGCCTTTGGATAGCATGAATTATCCAACGGGTCAGGTAAAATTCCCGGTAAAGGATTTATTTCAATTATATTCGGCACTCCGTTACTGTCCAATCTCACATCCATTCTTGCCCAGTCGCGAAGTCTTAATACTTTAAAAGCATCTTTACATACTTTTTCAATCGCTTTATATAATTCATCGGAAATATTTGCAGGGCATCTGAATATATCTAACTGGTTCTCTCTTGTATCGAAGAACCATTTTACTTCGTATGAATAAATTTTATTGAAGTCACTTGGGACAGCATCAAGATTTATTTCTACAATCGGAAGAACACGAACATCGTTACCATTGCCCATTAAAGCCACTGTGAACTCTTTTCCGGTTAGAAAATCTTCCACAAGCGCCGGTTGGTCATAACAGTCTTTTATTCTGGTAATTTCGCTCTTAAGTTCGTCAATATTGTTTGCAACAGAGGAGTTGAAAATTCCTTTTGATGAGCCTTCATGCAGCGGCTTAACAAATCTTGGATAAGTTAAGTCAGAAGGAACATCATTTATATTATCTGTGATAAAAAATGATGAGTTCGGGACGTTATAGTACGATAAAACTTCCTTACAGCGTGATTTATCGTGGCAGATTCCGATGGAAATTGAATCGCTGCCTGTAAAAGGAATATCAAGCATTTCCATTATTGCAGGGAATTGCGACTCGCGTGAAACGCCAAGCTCGCCTTCTGCAACATTGAACACAAATTCAGGTCTTATATTTTTTAATTTGTCATAAGCATCAACATCGGCTTCGATAAGAGTAACTTCATGTCCGCCTGTTTCAATTGCAGCTTTCAGTGCGTCGATAGTTTCTTCGGAATCCCATTCGGCGAAAGTGTCATCAAGTCTTTCAGGATAGTTCTTAACGAGGTTCTCGTTTAGATATTTGCTGAAATCTTTCTTGCTGTCTTTCTCTTGTGAATTCGATTCAGTTACTTCTTCTGAATCTTTCTTTACGTTATATAAAAGCGCTACTCTCAAAAAATATTTTACTAAAATTGTTTTCAAAAGTTTTTCCGCATAATACTTGCGAAAAAACTTCTGCTAATATAATATTATAATCTTTATTGTCAAGATTTATTTTTTAAAGATTTTTCATTGAAAAAACTACTGTTTCTCCTATGAAAATTTATTTTTTTTATAAAAAATATTTTACAAAATCTTTATAATGAAAAAAAAATGCAACAGGTGTGTTTAATTTCGCAGAATTTAGAAAATTGACTCGCTTACAAGCTTAACTTTTGCAAGAGGATTGATGAAATAATTTTTATTTGTTGGGAGAAGACGGCAGTAAAATCTTTTTCTTAACTGTCTTCCTTTAAGAAATGTTCTTCCATCGGGGAGAGAGAAGACTGAATGCTCAGGTATATTTTCAAGCAGATCGTAGCCGTTAAGGTTGTCATACTTTCTGAGAGCGCGATACAAATTTATATCAGTACAGCTTGATGCTGCAGGATTTTTAAAGTATGTATGTATCTCAGTAATTATATCAGAAGGAAAAACTTCTTCGTTTAAAACGGGCTTCATTAAATTTTTGAAATCATCTTTCCATTCTTTTCCGTGCGGTGCTACTCTGTTTTTATGTTTTTCATAAGCAGTTAAATGGGCCAGCTCGTGAATGAACGTTATGAGGAAGGCATATTTATTCAAATCATGATTTACAGTGATTCTATGCCCTTTATCTTTAAATGGGTGAGTGTAGTCACCCATTTTAGTTTTGCGCGTGCGTGAAATTTTTAACGAGAAGGTGTAATCCGAAAAGCATTTTAAAACATACGGAAGCGAGGCTTCAGGAAAATATTTTCGTAGTATCTCAGTATATTTATTGTTCAATCGTTATTCTTTTGCGCTTATTTTATTTTTGGCTCTTTTCCTATGATTCTTCTAAAAAGACCAATCTGGCCTGAGTGATACGCTTCGTGAAAAGCAATACAGTCAAAGTATCAACGGCTTCAGCATCTGTAATTTCATCACTTTCAAGTCGCTTTATCATTTCATCGCTGCCTCTGTTATATTTTTCAAGCAAGTCTTCAAGCTTAAATGCCTTATCAGCAGTAATATTTTCAGTGCCTCTTTTATAAAGGTTTATCATTACTTCATCTGCTATTGGTTCCAGCCCAAGCGCTTTTCGCATTCCGTCACGGACTTCAATCATGTGTCCGAGAAGCCAGTTAACTGAATTGCCCCCGTTTGGCGCTGTTGTCAGACTTTCTTCATGAGAAACTTCTCCTAAATTGAGATTTACAACATATTTCAAAAACTGCAGCTGCTTTGAAAAAATTGAATTTGTCATACAATAATTTTGTTATAAAATATGGGTTTTAAGTTTAAATAAAAACGAAAGACTTTAGAATGTTGAGTCTCGTTCTTATACTTTTAATAACGATTGAAATGTACAAAAGGGGACAGACAATCATCAGGGAATTAAGCTTCTTATATTGAAATTTTTGCATTAATAAATATAGGTATATAGTTTAAATTGACATACGAAAATAATAGTTTAAAGTTTGAAGGTAAAAAAAGACAAAATTAAGATAATAACGTTGGGATGCTCAAAAAATGTCGTTGATTCAGAGTTTATTATGAGCCAGCTGAAATCCAACGATATTGAAATTGTAGAAGATGAAAGAGAATCTAATACCGTTTTAATAAATACTTGCGGCTTTATTGAGGCTGCCAAGCAGGAATCAATCGATACTATATTAAGAGCAGTTGACTTAAAAACGAAAAAGAAAATAGACAGTGTTTATGTTGCCGGATGCCTCTCTGACAGATATGGGATTGAGCTTGAGAAAGAAATTCCACAAGTTGATAGATACTTCGGCGCTACAGACAGGCACCAAACCGTAGTAGATATTTTAAATGAAATAGGTGTAGATTACAAAAGCAATTTACTTGGTGAAAGAATTTTAACGGGACCAACTCACTCCGCTTATCTTAAAATAAGCGAAGGCTGTAACAATCCCTGCTCATTCTGCGCTATTCCGATAATGCGGGGAAGGCATGTATCAAAGCCTTTGCAGCAGATCTTAATGGAAGCTCAATCACTGGCTTCAAAAGGCGTGAAAGAACTGGTAATCATCGGACAGGATACGACATACTGGGGATTTGATACAGACAACAAAAGAAATGTAACACTCGTGCTTGAAGAATTGTCTAAGGTAAAGGGGATAGAATGGATTCGTTTAATGTATGCGTATCCTTCAAGATTTCCTGTTGATTTAATCGACACGATAAAAAACACAGAAAATATTTGCAAGTATCTCGATATGCCCGTTCAGCATATATCGGACAATGTGTTGAAATCAATGAGAAGAGGAATTACCAATAAAACATTAATGGGATTGTTTGATAAGTTAAGAACGGAAATTCCCGATATTGCTTTGAGAACAACTTTTATTACAGGATATCCTGATGAAACAGAAAAGGATTTTCAGCAGCTTTTGGATTTTGTAAAAGAGTTTAAGTTTGAAAGACTTGGCGTATTTCCTTACTCCCATGAAGAAGGCACTACTGCTTTTGAAATTCCTGACAGGATTCCTATGAAAGAAAAATTATTAAGACAAAAATTATTGCTGGATGTGCAGAGAGAAAATTCGCTCGAAGCAAATAGAAATTCTATCGGCAAAAATTTTAAAGTTTTAGTGGACAGGGAAGAAGAAGATTATTTCATAGGAAGAACTTACAAAGACGCGCCTGAAATTGACCAGGAAGTTTACATAAATAAAAACAATAATATTCAAATAGGAAACTTTTCTGAGGTAAAAATCTACGATTCGGAAGAGTTTGATTTATTCGCAGAAAAAGTTTAATTTTACATTAACATAAAGTTTTCGGTATGAAAACCAAAACAAACAGATTACCCTCCTCACTGTTTATCATAATTGCTATTATAACCCTTTGTACCAACTTATCTTTTGGACAGTTAAAAGATAAAACTCTCACTAATTATTCAAACGTAAGAGAACTCTTTTATGCAGACCCTTTGGTTTTTTACGGAAAGGATAGCTCTAACGGAAGGCTGGACTTATATGTGGAAATCCCTTACGAAGGAATACAGTTTAAAAAGAATTCTGCCACTAAAGATCTTAATGCCAGTGTATCTTACACAGTAAAGGTTTCGAATGAAACAAATCAGACAGTAATAAACGAAACTTATACTGAAAATATAAGTGTGCCTTCATCAGAAGCCAAAACTTATAAAGATGATTCAAAATACATAGTGCAGACATTCCCGATGAAAGCAGGAGATTATTCATCTACTGTAACATTCAAAGATAATAATTCAAAAACCGAGCTTACTAAAAATTATAATTTCAAAGTAGTTGATAACTCTGCGAATGAAATTTTTACAAGTGATATGATGATTGTTTCGAATTATGAAATTGAAGCAAGCGGAAAGAAAAAAATCACTCCTTCGGTTAACAATAATCTTGGTGTGTTAAAAAACTTTTTTGTTTTTTTTGAAGCTTACAATGAATCGAGCTCTGCACAGGATGTAAACTACAGTTATATTATCACTGATAACAAAAATAATCCTGTTGTTTTAAAATCAGCTAAGTATCCTTTATCTCCCGGAGTCAATAAAATAATAGAGAAATTATCCTCTGAAAATATAATGATTGGGGATTTTAAACTGGAGCTGAAAGACAATGCATCCGGTAAAATCCTTGAAACAAAAAATGTTTCAAACCGATGGACAAACTTTCCTATTGCCATAAAAGATATAGATGTTGCAATTGCGCAGCTGCAATACATTGCAACTTCAGAAGAGATGGATAAACTAAAGGAAGCAAAGAACAACTTAGACAAAGAAAAAAAGTTTATAGAATTCTGGAAGAAAAAAGATCCGTCACCGGCAACTCCAAGAAATGAATTGATGATAGAATATTATAATAGAATAAAAATTGCCAACGAAAGATACTCACATTACCAGGAAGGCTGGCGCACAGATATGGGAATGGTATTTATTATCTATGGAAACCCTGCAAATATCGACAGGCATCCTTTTGAAAATCAAACTAAGCCTTATGAAGTTTGGGATTATTATGATATTAACAGGCAGTTTGTGTTTGTGGACGATTCGGGGTTTGGTGATTACAGATTGATAACGCCAATATATGACGATTTCAGATTTAGATAATTTTTACATCATCTTCATTCTTTTTGAAAGATAATTTATAAGCGCTTTATCAAAAGTGCTTTCAGTAGAAAGCATTATGTAGTCAATATCGCTTTTAGCGCATTCCATTCTGTAAGTTTCAGTAAATTCTTTTACAGCCTCCTGATAAGCCTTTTGCATAACAAAAGGCTGGCTGAACATCTCCTCATTGGTTTCCACATCTTTTAATGTCACGGGATTTCCCGATAAAAAACTTAACTCGACAGGATCCAGAATCTGAAATACTATAACTTCATTTTTTGTGTATTTAAAGTGCCTTAATGCGCTCAGTACTTCTTTCTGGTCATCGAACAAATCGCTGATGATAATCACCAGTCCTCTTCTTTTCACTTTATCTGCTATCTCATTTAAACATCGGGCTGTTCCTGTTTTATCTGTGGATTGGATATTGTTAAGAGCGTGCAGCATGAGTTTTAGATTGGAATCTGTAGCCCGGGGTGAAATAAAATTCTGGATTTTCGTATCATAGGTTGTTAATGAAATTGCATCTCTTTGCAGCAGCATTAAATATGCAAGAGAAGCCGCAACGTATGAGCCGTATTCAAGTTTTGTCAGAGAAGATTTCGATTCCTCTAAGGACGATTTTGATTTTCCAAATAATTTTGCTAGTCCCTTTTTTTCAACAGATGTTTCTTTACTTTTATTAGAAGAAAAATCCATTGACTTACTGATATCAAGAAGTATGTACGATTTTAAATTTGTCTCTTCTTCAAATCTTTTTATGTAGTATCTTCCTGTTCGGGCATAAACTTTCCAGTCAAGAAATTTCAGATCGTCTCCGGGCATATATTGACGGTGCTCGGCAAACTCAACGCTGAAGCCGTGATAAGGAGACTTATGCAGCCCCGTCATAAAGCCTTCTACAACTGATTTAGCTTTTAACTCTATATTGGATAGCTTTGCTACAACGGAGGGAACAAGATATTTTTTAAAATCAGGTGTCATTTAAATCTTAAACGGTTCAATACAGAAAAAGTTCATGAAGTAACAAGTTAAAATTAAAAAAGGTGAGCATTAAATATACTCACCTTTATGATTATAAAATTTTACAAAAAATTATTTTTTTGATTTAGTTGTATCTATTGTAGTTGTTTTTGGAGTTTTATCTGTGTTACCTGAATTTTCTTTTATCATATCTTCAATTGTCTTTCCTGATTCTAAAACCTGAAGCATTGTTCTTGCTGATTCGCTCATCTTGTCATTAGGGTCAGTATCATTCGGAAACTTTTCAAGGAATTTCTTATAAGCGTCTTTTGCCTTATCCTTATCTTTCATATATTCATCGTAAGTAAACGCCACCATGAATAACGATTGCTTGGCTTCTTTTGAGTTAGGATATTTTTCGGCAAGCTCTCTGTATGTATCAACAGTTTTTTGATAATCTTTCAGGCCGTCGAAATAAATTCCTGCAATCTGATTGTAAGCAAAGATAGCATTCTTTTCCGAAGCCGGATAATTTTTGATTAACTCTCTGTATGTTGCAATTGATTCATCGAATTTTTTCTCGTCATAAAGTTTTTTAGCATCATCTAAGTAAGCTTGCTCGGGCTTTACGTTTTCAGCTTTTTGACATGAAGAAAAAAGAAAAGCGGCAAATAATAGGGTCAGTAGTGATAAGTTAATTTTCAGCATAAATACTTTTTTCAATTTTGATTTTTAATTTAAAATAATACTGTTAATTTAGGAAAAACCTTTTTAAAAGTTAATGAAAAAACTTAACATTAACGAGAGTTTTATTTCGCGTATCTGGGAAACACCTTCGTACTATGAGAGTGTTTTATTAACCACAGAAAGCAAAGTTCTGGAGGTTCTGGATTATGGAGAGAAAAACCATGACGCAGGACCTGATTTTAAAGATGCGCAGATAAGAATCGACGGCATATTATATTCAGGTGATATTGAAATTCACCAGACATTTAAAAACTGGAAAGAGCATAATCACAAAGGCGATAATAAATACAATAAAGTAATATTGCAGGTTGTATTTTGGGATGAAGAAGAGGATGATAAAAAAATAATTCCAAAGGTAAAAAAGGCGAGAGAGATTCCCACGGTTATTCTTTCAAAATTTTTAAAGCAGTCAATACACTCTATCTGGAAAGAGATAATCAACAATCCGTCTCAAAAGTTTAAGCTGCCTTGTTATCCTAAAAACTTTGAAGTTGATATAAATTTTAAGAAGAGATTTATCTCACACTTAAGCTATAAAAGACTTCAATATAAAACCTTAAGAATTAAAAACAGATTAGAAAACTTTGAAGAAGCCAGGAATAAAAAATCTACATGGGAGAAAATTCTTTTTGAATTTATCTGTGAGGCATTAGGCTACTCCAAAAACAAATCACAGTTTTTGAAGCTGGCAAAAAGCATAGAATGTAACGAGCTGCCGGATGACAAAATTTTTGTAGATGCTATGTTATATGGCTCTGCAGGATTTCTTTACGATTTAAGATATAAAGATGAATACATTTCATTGCTGAAAGTTATCTGGAATAAAGAAAATAAAAATTACATAAGTGTATTAGATAAATCCGAATGGAATTTCTTTCGTCTTCGTCCGTCTAATTTTCCAACAATTAGAATAGCGTACGCAAGCGGGCTGCTTCATGCAATTCTTTACAAAAATTTTCTTAAAGAACTCATTACAATTTTTAATGAAGAGGAAAAAGTTCATCAGAAAATTGTAGATTTGTTTTTGAATGTTGAAATATCTGATTACTGGAAAAATCATTATAACTTCGGCAAAGAGACGAAGTCCAAAACAAAATATATCGGTAAAGAAAGGATTAATGATATCATTACGAATGTAATTATACCCTTTGTTTATTTTTACGCTCTCGAGTTTGATATATTTGAAACTCAGGGAAAAGTATTAAATTTTTATGATAATCTTAAATGCATTAGCTCAAATGAAATTACCCGTGTGATGAGTGAGCAGTTAGATTTTAAACCCAAGACTATTGCCGAAGAACAAGGTCTTATACATCTGCATAATTTCTACTGCATGAAAAGTAAGTGTTATGATTGTGAAATAGGTGAGAAGATTTTTGAAAACGATAAAGTAAGCGAACCTATGAGAATTATTATTTATTAACCCGTATAAATTAAAAATTATTTCTTTAAAAATTATTAATAAGTCCGAAATTAATTTTCCCGTCAAGGAAGCTATCACCTTTGCCTAAGCCGTAGCTTACTCCGATAATTCCAAGCTGAGTTTCGAGCCTTATTCCAAAGCCGTAGCCGTATAAAAACCCCTGCTGCTCGGCAATATTATTTGCAATGTCATCGGGTTTGAAGTAATATCCAAAATCATAAAATCCGAATACAAAACTTCTTCGTGAAATTGAATATCTTGGCTCAATATTTCCGTATGCTAATCGTGATGCAAGGAACTGTTCGTCTCTGTAGCCTCGAATATTTCTGTTACCGCCAATTCTGAAAAAATCAGAATCTTCAAGCTTATCTGAGCGCACTTCACCTGCAAATCCTCGAAGGAGCAAAGTCTGTCTTTTCAGAAAAGAAAAATATAAATCGAGGCCGATTGAATATCTCTGCACAATAAATTTTTCCTGATATCCCAGACCAACTAAGTCAGCTATATTAAACACCTGCTTATTCCCGTATGTGTATGATGTCGTATACAATATTCCTCTGTTGGGAGCGTAAATATTATCCCGGGAATCGTATTTTAACTCAAGTCCTGTTAATAGAGTCTGGGAGTCAGCGATTTTAAAATAAAATCTGCTGGAGTCAGTCGGAATAATTCGTTCATAACCTAAAATTCCGCTCACAGTAAAGTTATCACTGAAAAGTACATCGCCCCTTAAATCAAATTTTCTTCGTGTGTAGGTAGTATCTTGTATCCGCTGCAGAAAGCCGAGTGTAGCATACACGGGAAAATTAAATACGTAAGGTTCCGAATAATTGAAAGCCAGCTCCTGCGTTGATTTTACCTCTGCCTGATACTTAGCTTCAATCTTTCTTCCTGTTCCGAAAAGATTCCTGAAAGAAACGTTTACCAAGCCTGTAAGATATCCTTTGTCTTCATCCGTAGCAGGAGGAATATATCCTAAGATACCGTCAAATGTATTGGTATTCCCTTCCTTAACTTCTATTAAAAGTCCGGATTGTTTTTTATTCTTGAGAGAATATATTTTAGGATCTTCAACTGATTCAAAAATATTCAATCGTTCAAGCCGTCGTTTAAGATTTGCAAGAAATTCAATATTAACCGTTTTATCCTGTGGAAGCTTTACTTCTCTTAATATTACACTTTCTTTGGTTTCATCATTGCCTCTGATTTTTATCTGTTCGATTTCGACTTTTGAATTTTCACTGATAACAAGCTCAACTTTTATTTTTTCGTTTTTCCCTTCTTCATAAAGTGAAATATCTTTGATAACAACATTAGCAAATGGCAGCCCGTTTTTTTCATAGAGCTTCAAAAGCTCGACAATATCATTGTTAAGAGTATTATCCCTTAATACTTCTCCTGCTTTTGTTTCGAATACGGAAAAAACTTCTTTCTGCGAAAGCTTTTCATTTCCACTAATTATAAATTGACCGACAATAATACGGTTACCTTCCTTCACATTTACATATAATTCTACTGTGGATGAATCTGAATTAAAGACTCTGTTTCCTTCATCAACCCTTGCCAGTAAAAAACCTTCACTTTTATATCTTGTACGGATTGTTCTTAAATCCTCTCTTAATTGTTTTTCGTTGTACTCAGCACCTTTTTTCAGTATCATTATTGAAAGAATATCCGTATCCGAGAAGAAATCATTTCCGGTTGTTGAAATTGATTTTATCTTCGTTTGCGAAAGGCACGTTGAAGCAACAAAGAAAACTAATATGAGTGAAAAATATTTCAATTTTCTTTTTTAAGAGCGTAAATTATTAAAAGTATCCATCCTGTCATAAACGATACTCCTCCAAACGGAGCAAACATTGCAGCAAATTTCAGATTAAAAATGGTGTATGCGTACAAAGAAAATGAAAATAAAATTATACCGGCAGTAAAAAAATAAGCTGATTTAAAATATTTCTGTATGCCTGCTAATCCGATACTCAATAAAACCACTGCATGTACTAACTGATATTGAATTCCTGTTCTGTAATTATCAAATTGTTCAGGTGTGAATGAATTTTTAAGTATGTGCGCCCCGAAAGCCCCTAGAGCAACGCCTAAAAATCCGAAAAATGCGCCAATGGCGACGATTGTATTTTTCTGCATATATTATTTTTTGAGAAGTGCTTTTATACTATCTAAAGAATCTGCATCCGACGGTTTTTTATCAGTCCGCCATTTAGTGATTCTTGGAAATCTTACTGCTATTCCCGACTTATGTCTTGATGATAATTGAATACCTTCAAATGATAGCTCAAATACAAGTTCGGGTTTTACCGTTCGTACGGGACCGAATTTCTCCAGTGTATTTTTTCTTACAAAGTCATCAACTTTCCTAATCTCTTCATCCGTTAATCCCGAATATGCTTTTGCAAATGAAATCAGCTTGCCTTCATTCCATACTCCGAATGTGTAATCTGTATACAGACTTACCCGTCTTCCGTGCCCTCTCTGGGCGTATATCATAACGGCATCTATTGTATACGGGTCAACCTTCCATTTCCACCATCCGCCTCTTCTTCTTCCTGTTAAATATTCCGAGTCTTTGTTCTTTAAAATAAATCCTTCAACATTTCTATCGCGTGATTCTTCACGAAGCTTTGCCAAATCTTCCCATAAATTTATTTTTATACTCTCACCTATCTTCAGCCTTTTAAAACTCTTTGTAACAATTTTTTTAAGAAGCTTTTTCCTTTCTGTGTATGCTGTGCTTCTGATATCAGTTGCCTTATACTCTATTACATCAAAACACTGAAACACAACGGGTACCTCTTCAAGAATTTTTTTCGTCAGGTTCTTCCTGCCGATTCTTTTCTGAAGTTCGCCGAATGGCAAAGGTTTTTCGTTTTGCCAAGCAAGAATTTCCCCGTCGAGTACGGTTCCGTTTTCCAGATTCATAGCCTCTGTCTGAAGCTCCGGAAAACGTTCAGTAATTAATTCTTCACCACGCGACCATATAAAAACTTCGTTCTCTCTTTTTATAATTTGTGCTCTTATCCCGTCCCATTTCCACTCTGCAAACCAGTCTTCCGGTTCACCAAGTTCTTCAATTGATTTATCCAGTTGATAAGCTAAGAAAAACGGATAAGGTCTGCTTTGATGGGTATCCTGAACATCATGTGAAATTAAATATTCAAAGAACTTTTCATCTGTGTTCCAGTCACCCATAAGGCGGTGAGTAATATCTGCATCTCCAATTCCTGAAAATTGTGCTAATGCTTTTATTACGATCTTAGCAGATACACCGACTCTAAAACTTCCTGTAATAATTTTATTGAAAACAAATTTTTCTTCACGTGAAAGATACGTCCAGATACTCTGAACAATTCTTTTTTGCTCAGCTTCAGATTTTTTCTTTAACGGTAAAATAATTTCTTCAATCCATTCTTTTAAAGAAATAGGGTATTCTTCCTTAACTTCAGATTTTTTCTGAGGTACCATCAAACAAATAGTTTCTCCTAAATCTCCCACATTGTCGTATGATTCTTTAAACAGCCATTCAGGAATGTTAGCTAACTCGGCAGCCCAGTCTTTTAAGAAGGCTGTTTTAATTATCTGCTTTGGCTTTCTTCCCATTAAAAAACTTACAACATAGATAGAATCGCCGGCAGAATTATGCTGAAAAAAATTTACCAGAGAATTTACTTTATCGTTTGTGCCCGTAGAAGAATCAAGCTCTTCAAATAAATCAGAAAAATTTTTCATATATCCGAATCATCATATAAAGTTTCCAGAACTTTGGAATTATATCCTTGCTCATTGAGGTAACGGGAAAGAATATCAGAGTAGCCGTGTGTAATCCATACATTCTCCGCACCTGTTCCTTTTATTGTGTCCAAAACTCCGCACCAGTCAACATGGTCAGACATAACAAATCCTTTATCAAAATTTCCTCTGCGTTTATTTCCTCTTACCTGCATCCATCCGGAAGCAAAAGCTGTAGAAATATCTCCGAACTTCCTCAACCACGTTGTACCATCCGCAGATGAAGGTGCAACAATAATTGCGTTAGAGAAATTGGTTTTATTATCAAGATTTGTTGCAAGAGTAGTTTCCGGAAGCTTTATTCCCTGCTTACGATAGATCTCATTTATATTTTCAACTGCTCCGTGAGTGTATATAGGTCCAATAGACGTATCTAAAACAGAAAGTATCCTTTGCGACTTTCCCAAAGCATATCCGTAAATTATACTTGCCACACCTTCCTCTGCATTGCTTTGCCACCATTTATTTATTCCTTCAAATATTTTCTCTTCGTTATCCCAATTGTAGATAGGTAGAGCAAAAGTAGATTCAGTTACGAAAGTGTTACATTTAACTAATTCAAAATTAGCGCAAGTTGTATCAGGCTGAATTTTATAATCGCCGGAAACAACTGCAACTTCTCCCTTATACTCCACTCTTATTTGTGATGAACCGAGGATATGTCCTGCAGGGTGAAAAGAAACTTTTACACCGTTAATTGTTGTAGCTTTATTATATTTTATACCTTCAATGTTAATATCTTTTCCAAGTCTCGTTCTTAAAATTTCAACGGAATCCTCCTGACACAAATATTTTTTCATTCCCCATCTTGCATGGTCTGAATGTCCGTGAGTTATTAAAGCATTATCTACAGGCTTCCAGGGATCAATATAAAAATCACCCTGAGGACAAAATATTCCGCACTTGTTCAATTTTAAAATATCCTTTTTCATTTATCTGTAACTTATTTCTAAATCGTTAAAGTTTTCGTCTAAAAGATTTTTAGAAATATAAAATCTATATTTCCCGTTTACAAAATAATCAACAGGACTATCAGCAAAAGAATTCACATAGGAAGCAATAAGCTCGTTCGAGTATAAATTATATATATTTATTTCCTTCTTATCTATAGAAAAATAATATTTCTCACCGTTATAAACTTTATCTTTAAACAACTCGCTAAATTTTGTACTTGAATAATTTTTAAGAGGATTTAGGGGAGTTAGAAAAAATGAGCTGTCGGATATAATTTCTTCAAATTCTACAGATGGTTTAAATGTAATGTCTTTGAAAGAATTGTATTGCTCTATATATTGATTAAAATCATTAAAGATTTTCTGAGAAGTATCAACGGTAGATTGGTCATAAAAGGATAAATAATCTTTTATGCTTAAGGTAGTCAATAAATACTTTGAAAATATTCCGGCTAGTGGATAAGAGATTGAAGGATCTTCCCTGCTAAAATTTTCATATCTAAACAAAGATTTATAGTTAGCATAGTTATATCGGGCTATAAAGTAGCCGACATCATTAAGAACATTATTGTTCTGACCGCCTCTTCCTCCGGTAGCCACTGCAAATCCTTCCTGTAGAAAGGGAAGAGGATACAAAGAATTTTCTTTTATTTTGTAGTTAAGAAGTAAATGTGCTACTTCATGAAAATGAGACGAATATGTTGTGACTACAGCATCCAGCTCCGAAAGATATCTTCCCTTTGAAACGCTTCCCGTTATATTTGCTATCTCATCCTGATTGCTACAGAACACATAAAGAATTTTTTGTTCTTTTAATAACTGTAATTCCGTGTCAGTGTATTTTAGAAGTGATGCGGTTCTCTCCACAAACTCATCAAGCTTATCTATACAATACGAATTAAACAATTTTTCATCACTTATCAAAAAATCAAAATATTTACCTGACTGTTTTTTCCAGTTACGGGTAAAATAAGTTAAGGCTGCAATAGCTTTATGATTTTTAAAATAGAAGGGAACGGAGTAATTTAGCGAAGGCACATTCAAAACACTTTTAGTATAATCGTCTCCTAACGAAATGGTCTGGAATGAAGCAGCTTCTCCTTTGTTTATTTTTTCTTTTATATCATGACGAAGAGAAGAAGAAAAACTTAGGAGTAGTTTATTTTTTACATCCTGAAAATTTATATTGAGTCTTACAGAGGTCTGAATTTCCTCCGGAGAAATAAATGGAAGTGCTTCTTCACTATCATTAAGCAAAAGGCTAATGAATTTTTCCTCCGGAATATTTTTTTGAGCCCAGGTTAATGAACCTGACGATAGAAATGCTATTACAAATATTAAAAAGATAAATTTACCCATGAGTTTTTTATTTAGAGTAATTTATCTATTCAATAATTTTATAATTTATTTTGTTGAGTAATTATAACTGATTTTATCACCTTCTGTTATTCCATATTTATCACAGAAGCCTGCAGCCGTTTCAACAACATACATTGCCTTCTTTTCCGAAGGCATTGATTTTTCAGAGTAAGGTATTGTGTTTTTATATATTTTAACGATTTCTTTATTGCTATTGATGAAAAGTATATCCAATGGCATTATAGTATTTTTCATCCAAAAAGCCTGGTCAGCGTCTTCCGGAAATATAAAAAGCATTCCTTCGTTTTCAGGCATCGATTTTCTCCACATTAAACCCTGTGCTCTTTGTGCGTTATCATCTGCAACTTCTATGTCAATTTTCTTTAGTTCTTTTCCATCCTTTTTTAAGAAAGAAAGGTCACCTTCTTTTTTGAAGGGAGGTTCCGGATGTTTGTTAACTTCTTCACGCGGATCTTTTACTTTCCACTCTGATGCTTCCTCTTTTTTGTCGCATCCCTGAAGAGAGTAAAAACTAAAACTTAAAAAAAGAAAAAATATAATTAAATTTCTGTATCTCATTTGCTTTTATTTTCCTTTAAAAAATCTTTTATACACTCCATCAGATGGTAATTCTGTTCTCTTGTACCCAATGTAATTCTGGTCTCTGTTTTGAACGCTTCTTCGTTTAAAAATTTAATCAGTAAATTTCTTTCTTTAAGATATTTATCCATATCTTTTCTTACGTGCTTAGGCATATCAACGAGCATAAAGTTGGCATATGACTTGTATGCCGTGAATCCTTCCATTGCATTAAATTCTTTATAGAAGTATTCTTTATCTTCCTGCGTCATTTTTGTAACTCTTTCATAATATTCGCTGTCATCCAATGCAATTTCACCGAGCTTTTCTGACATCTTATTATAGCCTAAATATCTTACAGAGAAATTTATCAGCTCTTCAAGATTTTTTCCCGCAAAAGCAAAACCAATTCTTGCTCCTGCAAGTGCATAGTATTTAGAGAACGTTCTGCATATTACAAGATTCGGAAAATCATCAATAAATTCTTTTACATAGTCATTTTCAGTTGAGCCGAATCCCCAATACGCTTCATCAATCATTACGATTGCGCCGCGGGCAGAATCAAGAAATCTTCTTAATTCTTCTTTTGGAATTCTGTTTCCTGTCGGATTGTTAGGCGAAGCAATTAAAACTATTCTCGGCTGCTCACGTGTATATATTTCTATCATTCTGTCAACATCGTACATATATGTTTTTAATCCGTCTTTTTCTCCTATGAACATTGGGTACTCAACGTTAAAACCGCCGACTTCATAAGCAACTTTTTTATAATACCACCATGCTTCTTTCGGGATTAATATTTTTTCTTTTCTATCGAGATAGTAATGAATTATTTGTTTAAGCAGGTCTTCGCTTCCATAGGAAAGAATTACCTGTCTTTCGTCAATATTAAAATCATCGGCTATTCTTTTTGATAAGCTTGATTTTATTCCTTTTGCAAAATCTCTGGAGTACCATGATAAGTCATCTATCGTTGCATGTTTGAGATACTCATAACATTTTGGCGATGGACCGTATTGTGATTCGTTTCTATCGAGATATTGCAGCTCGTTGTATTTTTTTTCAGCCATTATATTTTATAACTTTTATTTTTTATTTAAAAAAGAACTTACACCGTTTTTGCATTCTTCTGTCATGCGGGTAATTGCATTCAGGTCAACTGCATAATCAAGTGAAGATTCGAAACTCATTGAAGGAACATTCTTAAACATTTCTTTGGTCAAAGCTAGTGAGCTCATTGGTAATTTATTCAGAGCTTCACAATGTTTCATTGTAAAGCTTTCAAGCTCTTCCGAAGAAACAACATAATTACTGAAACCCAATTCTTTAGCTTCGGTTCCATTGATAAATCGTGATGTTAATAATAAATCTTTTGCGACTGTTTCAGTAACTCTCTTCATCAGAAAAATCATAACAATAGCAGGAATAAATCCGATTTTCACTTCTGTATATCCAAATGTAGCTTTATCAGACGCGATTATAAAATCGCAAACACTTGCAATACCGCAGCCGCCGGCAAGGGCGTATCCTTCAACCATTGCCACAACAGTTTTTTTACAATAGTAAATGGCGAGAAGCATGTTTTTGAATTTCTGTGAGTCCTGTTTATTTTGAAGAATATCAAACTCGGAAATTTTTTGCAGATAATCTAAAAAGAGACCTGAGCAGAAATTACCGCCCGCTCCCATTAAAATTATTGTCTTTGTATTTTTATCATCAGAGAGCTCGTTGAATACACTCGTTATTTCCGAAATCATTTCTTCGTCCAGCGAATTTCTTTTGTCGGGACGGTTAAGTATGATTTTTTTTGTTAATCCTAAATCTTTTACTATTATTTTTTTATATGTCATTATAATGTATAAATGTGTTGTTGTTGTGATTTACAAGCTCTGAGCTTACCATGAAATTTTTATCAATGTTTTCCTTTGAAATTATTTTCTGCGTGTCTCCAAAATCAACCATCTTTCCTTTGTTCATCATGAGTGTCTTTGACGAATATTTTAATGCAAGATTCAAATCATGAATAACAAATATTACTGTTAATCCCTTTTTAGTATTTAAATCTCTTAGCAATGATAAAGTTTCATACTGATAATTTATATCAAGATGCGTAAGCGGTTCATCGACTATTAAAATTTTTCCTTTGAGGTCATCTGTAATATCAAGCTGAACAAGTGAAAGAGTTAATAAAATTTTCTGCCTCTCTCCGCCGGAAAGTGCTTTCAGAGTTTTCTCTTTATATTGAGCGACTCCACAAACTTCCATTGCTTCGTTTACCACACTGATATCTTCGTTACTGTATGAAAGCTGTGATGATTTTTTATAAGCATATCTTCCCAAGAGCAGTAAATCATATACTTTCAGTTCATTTACATAAGCAGGAAAAACCTGCGGCAAGTAACTTATATTCCTTGAAAACTTCTTGTGTTCGTAATTTTTTATATCTTTGCCTGAATAATTTACACTTCCAGAATAATTATTTATTATTCTTGAAATGATTTTTACTAATGTCGATTTCCCTGAACCGTTTCTTCCTATTATAGCAAGTACATCGCCTTCATTTACCGAAAAAGAAATATTCTCAAGAAAAATTTTATTTTTTTCATAGGAGAATTCAGCCGCTTTTATTTCAAGAAGATTTTCGTTCAAGTTAACTTAAATGCTCAAGGGTTTTCGGATTCAAAAACCATTTATATGTTCCATGTTCCTTCTTAACGTCAAAATCAATAAGGCATACACCCGATTTCTTGAAGTTATAAAAATCTTTTTTGTTTGAAAGAGCGCCAACAAGCATTCCCATCATTGGCTCATGTCCTACAAGAACAATTGAATTCAAGTCTGCATTTAATCTTATCAGTTCAATTACCTGAGATATTGAAGAGCCAATTCTAAGCTCATTTGCAATTTCTACATCGTTTTTATATTTAATGGAAGTTGCAATTACTTCAGAGGTTTGCACAGCTCTTGTAAGCGGACTTGTAAAAATTTTATCTGCCGCCTCAAGTTCTTCTTTTAAATTCTTGGCAACTTTGCGCGTTGTCATTCTTCCTTTAATTGTAAGGAAACGGTATTCATCTGATTTTACGGAGCTGGTTTCGTGGTCTATTGCTTCTCCGTGCCTTATTAAACAAATTTTCATTTAATCATTAATTATTTCTTTAAGCAATTTTGTATAACTATACTTCGGAACTTCTGAATAACTTTTATCAAATTCACCCAGCCATTTAAGTATATAATCTAAATTGATTTTATCCTTATTTTTCAAATAAATATTTTTTACATCATCAATATCTCTTGGTCTTCCCGCAAAAATCTTATGTATTATTAAATCATTCAGCGAGCAAAAATTTACATTCACACTGTTTATTGAAACCGAAACAGCATTACTAATAGCTTCTGTTTCATATTCAGAAAACGAAAAAGTAAAATCAATTTTGATTTTGCTGCCATATTGTTCTACGGGCAAAACCCAAGTTGTTTTTATAAAATCTTCAGGATTTTTAACTAAAGGAGAACAATTTATATCACCGAGTATATTTAATAATTTTTGAAAATCAGAAATACTTAATCCAAGGGTGATATCTATATCTTCTGTTAGTCTGGGATAACCATGATATAATACGGCTTGTCCTCCGATTATCATATAGGGAATTTTATGAACATCCAAAGCTTTACAAACATTAACTAATGTTTCACTTAATTCCATTTATAATTTTAGCAACTTTAATTTTAGTTTCAATTCCTTCTAAGGGATTGCCACTTGGTAGTATTCCCAACTTAACTGCGTAATTGTATAATGCATCGTAACTTTTCAATTTCTCATCAAATGATCTGTTATCATTTTGAATGTACTCTTTTTCGAACTGCGCTAATATGTGGGGATTTTTAACCATTTATCAATTCACATACAACCGGCTTTACAGAGTCCGGTGTAATTAATTTTATTTTGCTTATTGAGTTTTCTGCTCCCGGTGTAAACGGAGTTTTAACTCTTATATAATTTCTTGTATATCCTTCTATCCATCCGGCATCTTTTACAGTTTCAAATAAAACTTCTTGTTCTGTCCCTATGTACTTGGAATAAAAATCAAACTTCTTTTTATTGGATAAGTTTCTCAATACTTGACTTCTGAATTTTCTTTTTCTGACATCAACAGAATCAGGCAGCTCAATTGCCACTGTATCTTTTCGCTCTGAATAACTGAATACATGCAGATAACTTATCGGCAGCGAGTTTAAAAACTTATATGTGTTATCAAAATGAGCATCGGTTTCCCCGGGGAAGCCGACGATTACATCTACACCTATGCCGACATCTTTTATTTTATCGTTAATCTTGTAAATTAAATTCTCATAGAAGTCAGCATTGTATCTTCTTCGCATTGATTTCAAAATTTCTGAGTCACCACTTTGCAGCGGAATATGAAAATGATTGCAAAACTTATTTGATGCCGCATATAAATCTAATATCTCATCTGTCAGAAGGTTTGGTTCAATAGAACTTATTCTTATTCTGCTTATATCAAGCTTATCAAGTTCGTACAATACATCAATCAATTTATACTTTAAAACTTCTTCTTCTGAAATATTTATCTGAAAATCATAATCGCCTGTATTAACGCCTGTAAGAATTATTTCTTTATATCCGCTGTCAATTATTTTCTTAGCATTCTCAATTACTTTTGTAATATCCTGGCTGCGTGATTTTCCCCGTGCCATTGGAATCGTACAGAACGAGCACTTGTAATTGCATCCGTCCTGAATTTTTAAGAATGCTCTTGTTCTTGAATCCGTATCCGCAGAAAAAGCTTCAACAAATTCGTCAAGTTCATATACTTCTTTTCTAATAACTTTTGCATGGGAATGATTTTCAATTCCGTCAATGCACGATACATTCTCTTTCTCGAAGTTATCCATGTAATCAAACAACTTGAACTTCTCATTTGCTCCGAGCACTAAATCAACGCCTTCCATCTTTGCAATTTCTCCGGGCTGAAGCTGTGCATAACAGCCTGTTACAATTACATACGTATCGGGATTATTTCTAATCACGCTTCTTATTATCTGCCTACATTCTTTGTCGGCGTTATCTGTTACTGAGCATGTATTCAGCACAAAAATATCGGAAGGATTTCCGTAATCGGTGACTTTATAGCCCTTATCCTCAAATTGTTTTGCAATTGTTGAGGTCTCGCTATAGTTCAGTTTGCATCCAAGCGTATGTAGTGAAACGGATTTTGACATTCTGTAATTTACCGATTATTAGGGGGATTTTTAAGTTAAAAATCTATATATATTAAAATACTGCATTATTTCGCAGGATTTATAATATTGTTAACATCTTATTTACTTTAAAAATCACTGACATGAAATTCAAAATTATACTTATTGCCGCATCGCTGTTTTTAGTGGCTAACTGCTCATTTTCGCAGAATTTTTTCTTCCTTAATGACTCCGCATCCGTATCGGCTTATTATACTTCAGGCGCTTATGATGACGAGCTGCGTGGAATTATTAAACCGGCGATAGAGTATTTTAAAAATCTACCCGTTCACAATAATACAGTTGTAGTATTTGATGTTGATGAAACTTCTTTAAGCAATTTTGAAGTTTTCCGCGCATCAGGTTACATATGGAATGCGAAACTTTATGATAACCAACTTGAAACAGAAAGCTCTCCGGCTGTTCAGCCAGTATTAGAATTGTATAACATTTTAAAAGAAAGAGGGTTCAAAGTTTTTTTTATTACAGGAAGAGATAATAATGATTTTAACTACAGCCATACTTACAGCAATCTGAAAAAATCAGGTTATACAAAAATTGATTCTCTTATTCTAAGGCCGCAGGAATTTAAAACTTCAACAGCTCAGGAATATAAAAGTTCAATACGCCAGCAGCTTGCAAACAATGGATACACATTTGTAGGAAATGTCGGCGACCAGTGGAGCGATATGGCAGGAGGAAATGCAGGTTACATGGTACGTATTACAAACTATATGTACTGCATAAAGTAAATTTTTACAAAACAAAAAAACCGCGGGAGGAAAACCCACGGCTTTTATTTTTCATTTCCGGTAACTACTAATTTATTTCTTACATCTTACTTCATTAATACCATCTTGCCAATCAAAGCCTCGTCACCGAATTCAACTCTGTAATAATAAACTCCCGATGAAAACTTAATTGCATTCCATCTTGCTTCATAGGTTCCTTTTCCGTTTACATTGAATTGAATAATATCTATTAGCTGTCCTATCTGATTATAAATCTTTACAAAATAAACTCCCGTTACATTTTTATTAACAATAAATTTAATCGTAGTTGTTGGGTTAAACGGATTTGGATAATTACCCAACAGTTTATAAGAGCCTGCTATATTTATATTCTCTGACTCATTATTTACATGCGTGGGGTTTCCGAAGCTTGTGAACGGACTTATTACTCCGTAAGCTATACTCAGATCTATTATCTGCTGCTTTATAATAAGTGCCTGCGGTGAGCCCGGTGTCAATGCATAATACTGAACAAGTAAATTATCAATTTTTTGCTTAGCCCATATTTTAGTTAAGAACTGATACCTGGTGGCTGTTGTATCAACTCTGTTAAAAGTATATTGATACGATACAGGCTGATTGAATGCTTTACCGGAAAGTGTAACTGTAACCGGACCAGAAGATAAATATCTGCCTGCAACAATCATCTGCTGTCCTATGTATAAATTCGGAAGCGGATTTGGATAAACATTTGTAATTCCTCCGGAATTAAAACTTACAGCCGGGCTAAGTAATACCGGATTTTTTATCCTTAAATAAAAATTAGTTATTCTTGATTCCAATTCCCCGTCAAGCAAAAATTCTGCATAGCCGTTATTTTGCGAAGACATCAATGTAAGCAGCTGCTGATTTACATCTGTTCCTATTCCAAAAGAATACAAAAATATTTTTGTTTCAGTTGACTGAATAAGATTTCTTACATGTGTTGCCAATGCTCCTGTTTCCGTTATTCCGACAGTCGGCTGTCCGTCAGTAAAAAATATAATTATATTTGCCGTACTATCACTTGCTGCAGAGAACTGTGGAACTGCAGTGGAAAACGCTCCGGAAATATTGGTACTGCCACCTGCAACTATAGCGTTTACATAAGCAAGAGCAGAATCTCTCGATTGATTCGTGTACAATACATGATTATTGCGGAATTTATAAACAGTGGTTTCAAAATCTACTATGTTAAATTTATCGCCCGGGTTTAAATTATTTACAATAAACTTAGCAGCATTTACTGCCTGAGTCATCTTTGTTCCGCTCATGCTTCCCGACCTGTCAACTATCAATGTGAATACTTTTTTGATTACATTCGCAGTACTACCCGGATTTGGTTCGGCAATAAACATAAAAAAGCCGCCTAGACTATCCGGCAGCTGTGACTGCGGAATTAAAGTAGAATAACTGTAAAGTCCCAGCTGATTTAAATTCAGCGAATACTTTATTTTAAAATTTACAGTTGCTGCAGCCTCATAAAGATTGCTGATTACTACTGCATTGTTTCCGTTATTTGATATTTGAGTTAAAGGATTTGTGCTGACTAAACGAATGCTGTCAATCGTTCTCGGAGATGTTAAATTAAAAGTAAGTTCCTGAGCATCTAATATAGCTGTCTGAATTAAATGATAATCGTTTGTATAGTTGAAAAATACGCTGCCGAAATCATATGCAAGTAACTGAACATAAGTTAGCTCAACGATAAGCAAAGAATCCTTTTTTACCTGCTGTGGTATTCCGAAAAACATAGGAGTATTACCAAGGTATGTTTTCAGGTTTGCATTCATTGATCCGCCGGGCAAAGTTGTATCCTGCGGCTGCGGAGAAATGGGCGCCTGGTACCAGACATTATTTACTTTCCACCTTAGCCCAGTAGCGCTTGCGCCTTCAGGTAATGGAAAAGCGAATGATACAGTTTTATCCGCACCCAACAAATTTTTGAATGTTTGTGTAGTTACAGTTGTGGAAATCTGGCTTTCAACAGAAGTGTTTATTTTTGTGCCCGTAAGCTTTAAATAAATTCCTGTTGAAGCGTTTACAACACCGACTCCGTTTGCAAATACCTGTGTTGAAGTAATGCAAAGGATGGTTACTAAGGAGAGAAAAAGTAGCTTTCTCATAGCAATTCCTCCTTTAAGTTTTTGATTGGTCTTTAAATAATGGTAAGATAAATTATTGATATTATAAATCCAAATAAAAATGCACTATACTGCTTTCAGAATAGTGCAATTTTTAGATTCGGTTAAACTATTTTTATCTGAAATCTATAGACATATATTTAAAGTTTAAAATCATTTTATCAAATTTAGAAATGAAGTCCTGTCCAAGATTCCCGTAAAATACTTCTTCTTTATCTTTCAGTGATTCAGAAATCAAAGATAGCCCGGGAATTACTACTTTATCATCTGCAATTTTTAATTCCACATTTTTTAGATTGTAACCTGGTACTTTAATATCTCCTCCTGCTCCCCCGAATTTAATATCCTCTAATTTATATTCCGATGTAATTTCCTTCTCATAATCTTTAAGAAACGGAATGTACAGCATTGTAGTTTTTGCCCCAGTGTCAAAAGTAAAACACATAGGATTATTTTTATAATCAACTTCGACTAAAGGATTGAATCCATCTATCAATAAATTATTTTTATTTGTAACTGACGGTGTTAGCGGAACATCTAATTCTCCTTCTTTAGAAATAATCACTTCTCCCATTTCGGCAATAACAGGGAATCCTATAATCCCATTTATTTTATAAACACCGCCAGCAAAAGACAGATCTTCATCTTTTAAAACCAGAAACAGCGCATTCTTAATTTCCATATTACCTATAAAGAACGATTTTGCCCACGCAATCCGGGAGTCGATTTTCTTTCCGGTTATTGCACCGACTTTTATTATGCCTCCGCTAAAGACCAAATCAAGTTTTTTAGCATAGCTCTCCGTTATAGTAGAGAAATTTGCTCCTGTATCAAATACAAAATCAAAAGTTTCATTATTGTATGTTACAGGAATAGTGTAAAGCCCTGCTAAATCTCTTTTCATTTTCAGTTTAGTTTCATCTTTTCTTATTACTTCCTGCTTTCCGACTCCCTGCACCGCTTCCCATATTAAAAGTGAGTTCTCATAATCTTCTTTATCTTTTTCTTTAATGTAGGCTGAGTAATTCTTCAAAAGAATTTTAGAATAATCCACGGATTTTTTATAATCACCTAACCAGACATTGTTGAATATACTTACCGTACATAAATCTCTTTTAACAGTGTCGTGTATTTCCGCATTTGAGATAATATCTTCAGTAAAATATTTTTCTGATTCAGCCGGATTATTTACCAAGCTAGAATAAAATACATTACAGATGTTTTTTTCGTTTTTATTGAGAGAGTTTTCAACTTCTTTGAGTTGGGAGATAAACTTAAAATATTTCTTTCTGCTGTATAAATCATACAGTTTGTCAAATGCGCTGTTTTGTGCCATCAG
The DNA here is from genome assembly GCA_041859205.1 of Ignavibacteria bacterium. GTDB lineage: Bacteria > Bacteroidota > Ignavibacteria > Tepidaquicellales > Tepidaquicellaceae > JAFDZO01. The sequence continues at coordinate 25,822 of JBHEKU010000178.1, forward strand.
AGGTAAATTTAACATTAAAAAAATAAATAGAGCTTTCATTGTGTTAAGTTTTTATATCAAAGATATAAAATGCATGGAAAGTTTGATTGTAAAAATGCGACAAGATAAGCATATCTTCCCCCTCCTTTATAAGGAGGGGGATAGGGGGAGGTAAAAGAAATCATGTTATTAATTGAATAACGGAAGAAGTTCAATTGAATTTCAGAATCTCAATCTCTCACTTCAACAAATTTAGATACCTGATAAGCTTTTGGCGGGATTCGAACATTGAAGGATTTGCACCTGTAATTTTTTTAAACTCTTTGTTAAAGTGCGCCTGGTCATAAAATCCGAAATCAAAAAAAATATCTCTCAGCGATACATTTTCTTTAATCAACTCACTAGTTAACGAATTTATTCGGACTATGGAAGAAAACTCTTTGGAAGAAAAGCCCGTTACTTTTTTAAACTCCCTTTGAAACTGTCTTATGCTCACGCCTGCTTTGGCAACGAATTCTTCCGCCTTAAATATTCCGTTTCTACTATTAATTAATTCAATGGCTTCCGTAATGTAATTTTTAACTAAACTAAAATCGAATCTCTTCCTCTCAAAATAATCTGTTACGTTATTTATAATTTCAAGATCTGAAATTTCTGAATCAGGAAACTTTATATCAGCAAATGCAGTAAGTTTATTTTTATAATTTTCAATCTTACCTTCCGTCAACAAATAAAAAACTTCGGGTTTAAATTTTAAAAGAAAAATATAAGAGTTTTCCGAAAGGTTAAGATTTGCTTTCTTATTTCTGTATCCTGCAATTTTTGCTGAAAGTTTTTTTGTCTTTCCGTTATAAATAATTAACAGCGAAGATGTCGAATCAAGCAGCAATTGAAAATTCAATTTTCTCTTTTCTTTAACTTCGAATTTTGCCATCTCCAGGAAATAATTTCCGAGCTCACCAGGCGGCTCATTTTCTGTATAATATAGTTTTAAACGGTTTGCCAGATTAGAATTTAGATTAAAATTTTACATATTTAATATACAACGTTTTTGGTAAATTTAAAATTAACTCAATTTTATAATATATATGGCTAATAATTCCAAAAACGATGTTATGGAGAAAATTGTTTCGTTGGCTAAACGAAAGGGTTTTGTTTTCCAGTCTTCGGAAATTTATGGGGGACTAAACGGCTGCTACGATTACGGTCCGCTTGGTGTTGAACTGCTTCGCAATATTAAAGAAGCGTGGTGGAAAGAAATGACTCTTCGCGAAGATGTTGAAGGTCTCGATGCCTCTATCTTAATGCATCCCAAAACATGGGAAGCTTCAGGTCACGTTGAAAATTTTACTGACCCGCTTGTTGACTGTAAAGAATGTAAAGCGCGTTTCCGTGCTGACCAGCTTGATGACGTTGAATGCGGCAATAAAGGGTACAAAGGAAGAAAAGCCAGCAAGTGCCACGCTGAAGGAAAATTCACCGAAGCAAGAAATTTTAATATGATGTTCAAGACCTTCATAGGTCCTCTGGAAGAATCTTCAAATGCGATTTACATAAGACCTGAAACAGCCCAGGGAATTTATCTTAACTTTCTTAATGTAAGGGAATCTGCCAGACAGAAACTTCCGTTTGGAATAGCGCAGGTCGGTAAAGCTTTCAGAAATGAAATCAATACCAAGAATTTTTTATTCCGCACACGCGAGTTTGAACAAATGGAAATGCAGTTCTTCGTAAAGCCCGGAGAAGATGAAAAATGGTTTGATTACTGGAAAGAACTCCGCTATAACTGGTTCATAAAGTACGGATTGAAAAAAGAGAAGATGAAATTTTTATCTCCCGATAAACTTGCTCACTATGCAAAAGCTGCTGCCGATATTGAATATGAATTTCCGTTCGGCTGGGGAGAGATTGAAGGCATTCACAACAGAACTGACTTTGACCTCAAGCGTCATACAGAATTCTCCGGTAAAAAAATGGAGTACTACGATGACCAGACTAAGGAAAGATTTATACCTTATGTAATCGAAACTTCAGCAGGCGCATCAAGAAGCTTTATGGCTTTCCTTGTTGATGCTTACGAAGAACAGGAATTGAAGAAGGAAAACTCAGATGGAACAACAAGCTCTGAAACCAGAGTAGTTCTGCACCTGCATCCGGCGTTGGCTCCGATAAAAGCTGCGATTTTCCCATTGGTAAATCGCGATGGAATGCCTGAGCTTGCTCATAAAATCACAGCTGACTTACGAAAGAACTTCAATGTGTTCTATGATGAATCCGGTGCAGTCGGAAGACGCTACAGAAGACAGGATGAGAACGGAACTCCGTTCTGTATTACGGTTGATACAGAGTCGTTGGAGAATAACACTGTAACGATTCGTGAAAGAGATTCTATGGAACAAATAAGAATTCCTGTTGACCAGATACGAGCTTACTTACTTGATAAAATAATGCTGTAAATTTTATAACCCGATGTGATATTATTGCATCGGGTTGTTTCTTCTTAACTATCATCCATACTTTCATAAACTTCAGACTGATTAATTAATTTGGACCATACAATTATCACCATACTCGGTTTCGTTGCTGCCTTTTTTACAACGTTTGCTCTTTTGCCGCAAGCAATCCGCTCAATAAAAACAAAACATACAAAAGACCTTTCTCTTCCTATGATACTTATGCTGGAAGTCGGCATTATTCTTTGGCTGGTGTACGGAATCATCATAAACGATATGCCCCTTATATTTGCTAACGGCATCGGTGCGGTTTTTGCAACTATAAACCTTGTAATGAAACTCCGCTATGGGTAAATCAGTAGATAATTCAATCCTCAAAAAGATATTTCTCTTCTCGGAGATGAGTGATGACGACCTTGAAAAAGTAAAATCATTTGTTCACAAAAAAAAGTTCAGCAAAGGCGATACGATATTTTTTGAATCGGAAATGTTCGGCGGTCCTTACGTTGTGCTGGATGGCGCAGTTAAAATTTATAAAGTCTCGAAGGAAGGGCGCGAGCAGATACTCACAATTATTCATCCCTACAATTCATTTGCCGATGTTCCCTTGTTTGAAAAATTCACTGACGAAACTAAACAGCTTACTTATCCCGCAAATGCAACTGCAATGGAAGATTACACCGAACTTCTTTACATCCCTGCAGAGCGGCTGCATCAGTTTTTTAAAAACGATGTTAATCTCTGCCTTAAAATGCTTGCAAGCATTGCGAAGAAAAACAGACAGCTGAATTTTCAGATTGAAAACCTTACCTTAAAGGATGTTGTTAAGCGTGTTGCAGGATTTCTTCTCACCGAATATAAAAAGACCAACAAAGAAAATTTTGAAGTTGATATCAGCCGTTACGATATGGCATCGCTGCTCGGCACAATTCCCGAAACACTTTCCCGTACATTAAAGAAGCTTCAGGATGAAAATCTTGTTGAAGTCGCCGGAAAATCTTTTACAATTAAGAATTTAGAAAAGCTGAAGAAGATAGCGGAGTGATTTTCGTTATTGGTTATTCGTTTCTCGTTGTTAGCTCGACGTTTGTCACTACCGTCCCGCATTTAGTGCGAGACGGGAATGAAAAACTGTGTACCATTGTTCCCCTCCTTATAAAGAAGGGGGAAGAATCTCTAATGCTGATTGGATTCCCGCCTTCGCGGGAATGACAAGCGTTGTGTCGACTCAATGAGTAAAGCAAACCCCACTGGAGTTTATACCGCACAAAATGCAGGGAAGTAATAACAAGCGTTTTTTTAAAAATACACGGTAACTACTAGCAACTTCAAACCAGCAACCGGCAGCTATCTTGACTTAAGTCAATGCCTCTCAAATCCGATTCGTTTAATTTTATTGTAACTAAAGAAAACCAAACAATAGAATAAAATGAATATCACACCTGAAACATCACTCGGAGAAATAGTAAAGAACAACTTCAGGGCAATAAGAGTCCTTGAAAAATATAATCTGGATTACTGCTGCGGAGGAAAAAAATTGTTTTCATATATCTGCAATGAAAAAGGACTGAACGCAGAAGAAATTACAAATGAACTTGCAAAAGTTGAAAATGAATACGTAAGCGATAAATTCAATTTCTGGTCCATGTCTTTTTTGTGCGAGTACATTAAAGTAAATCACCACGATTATTTAAGAAGAGTTTTCCCTGTAATATCCCAGCATATAGATAAAGTTGTTAATGCGCACGGCGATAGATATGAATATCTTCCTCAGCTAAAAGAAGTGTTTGCAAAAATTCAGGAAGAGCTTTTATCACACATGGAAAAAGAAGAGAGAGTTTTGTTTCCGTATATATCAGGTATGGATAACACGTACAACAGCGTTTCATTTCCTCCTTTCGGAAATGTAGAAACACCAATAAGCGTATTGATAAGAGAGCACGAAGAAGCAGGCGGAGATATTGAACTTTTGAAACAAATAACAAACAGCTTCACTCCGCCTGAAAATGCCTGCACAACATTCAGAGTAACTTATAACGAGCTTGAAGAGTTTTACAAAGATTTGAAAATCCATATTCACCTTGAAAACAATATCCTCTTCCCCAAGGCAATTGAAATTGAAAGCGGTATAAGAAATTAACTCTTACTACATTTATACTAAAATGAAGAACAGAAAAACATTAATAATACTGACGGCAATATCTATAATAGCACTTGCAGGATTTTTAACAGTAAGAAACTCTAAACTGCAAGAGCTGGGCATTGGTCCGGTGAAAGAATTAAAACTAAACAGCACCATTGATGAAAAACTTGTGACTCACGGTAAACAATTATTCGATTCAAAATGCGCAATGTGTCATATGATGAACCAGTGCAAAGTTGGGCCGCTGATGCAGGGAGTAACAAAGAGAAGAAAACCTGAATATATAATGAATATGATTTTGAATCCTTTAGAGATGACTAAGAGCAATGCAACTGCCGAAGACCAGATGCAAAAATACGGAATGCAGATGCCGGCGCAAAACTTATCAGAAGAAGACGCAAGAGCTTTGCTGGAATATTTCAGAAGTTACGATAAATAGAACTGGAATTCCCGCGAAAGCGGGAATCCATACATAAAAATGTTTCTTATACTTTAATTAACTCCAAATATAAATCTACCCACTCCAAATTTTCTTTTTCTATCAGATTAATTTTCCATTGTCTGTTCCACTTTTTTATAGCGCTTTCTCTTGAAATTGCAGAGTTAGAATCCGGTAATTGTTCATAGTACATCAATTTATCAACATTGTACTTTTTGGTAAATCCTTCAAAAAGTTTTTCTTTGTGTTCATTAATTCTTCTCAACAAATTATTTGTCATACCTACATACAGTGTGCCATTTTTTTTACTTGCTAATATATATACGTAATATTGTTTCATTATGGATTCCCGCCTTCGCGGGAATTGTTAACTTATCTTGTTTTTGTATACAAAGTCTCGCCGTTTAACGTCTGCATTTGTCCGTCTTTGTCTTTAAAAGTTGTTGTCCATTTCATTATAAGATTACCACCGGTAAGCTCCAGAGATCTATCCATAGTATATGCATCGCTCTTAGCTTCAATTGTCATTTTCATAGCATCAATTTTTCCTGTTCCCATGGAAACAGTATTAACACCCCATTCATCAAACCACCATGATTTTACATTACCTTCGGCATCGCTGCCATATACACCCATTCCGCTGTAAGTATGCGTTTTATCTTCTGAGGCAGCTGTAAGATTTATTATGAGGTATTGTTTGTTGTAATCCAATCGGCATACAAGCTCTTCATTCATTTTAGTACCCATCATATCCGATTGTCCTGTCCATGAGCCTTGTATAAGATTTAGGAAAGTCAAATCTAACGGCTTTGGTAACGAACCCTGGGCATGAAGATTTAAGGCAACGAAAGTTATTATGAGAAGGAAGAGAGTTTTAAGTTTCATAAATAGAGTCTACTTTAATTTAATAATTCAAATATCATACAACAAGAAAATATATAAATAATTACAGCAAATGGAAAAACAAAAATACAGGATTGAGTTTTGGAAGAATGGACGAAAAATTATTTCAAAGATAAGCAACGAGCTTGCCAGAGAAGGCAACAGACTTACAAAAGATTTTTATATAACAAGAACATCTGACTGGAAATATACAGTTAAGGAAGTCAAAGAAGTAGAAAACACTGTACAGAATACACACGTATTAAATCACGAAGATAATAATCCTGATGTGCTGCCGGATAAGAGTTATGTGGTAGTTGTGGAGTAAACAAAAAGACCTGACAGGTTTTTAATCCTGTCAGGTCAGAAATGTATATAATTAATCCCAGTATTTGCGGAGATGAAAGTTATAATCTAAAAATAAAAATGAAACATCACCTGATATTCGTTATTATCAACTGAAGGTGTTTCCGTTACAAAACGAATCATGGATTCAAGCTCCATACCGGGCATCGGGAATAAAGCAAAGCCGGTACTTATTCTTTTTATCTCGTCATCAACTACGTCTCTGTCTCTATCACGCATTTCATACTGGCCGCGCAGCTCAATGCCTTTGGCAACTTTTATACTCAGCTCTCCGAAATGATACATACCTCTTCTGAAAATTCCCGTCTCCTGATTTTCAATAAAGTCAACTTCCCCAAGAAGCGCAACTCTATCAAATAGACCTATCTTCGTAAATCCGTTAAATGATTTTTGATTTGCATCCATCATCTCACCAAACTGATCTGCTTTGCGGAATGGGTTATTATAAAAAGACGTTCCAAGATTCCAGTGAACTAAATCTTCTGCAAAGTGAAAAGTATAATCTGCCGAAGCAACGAACATTTTGTTTAAATCAGTATCAAAAAAATCCACGCTAAGTCCGTTAAATAAACCTACACTCATATTAAAATCTCCCGGCGACATCCCGAGCTGCAAGCCCGCATCTGCATCATAGGGAGTGTTAAGCAAATATAATCTTTGATAAGCTCGGTGATCAGGAATTTTTATTCCAAAGTTAGGAGAAAATTTCCCCGCCTGAAAATAGAAATTGTAATCAGTTATATTCGAAAGCAACCCGTAGAATTCATTTTTTACGGGTGCCTGCTGGCTTTGCAATCCTGCCGATACGAACACGCTTAGCTTTTCATTTACTTTGGCATTAACATAAAGATTGCCTTCCATTGCAAGAAATTTATTTGCAGAGATGGAAGTTTTTAAATCGTTATCTGTGTGGGCAATTCTAACATCACCTCCGACAGAAATACTTTTTGAAAGCTTTGGAGAAAATTCCATTTTGGAAGTAAGCTTCTTAAACATATCCATTCCAAGATTCTGCTGTCCGTACTTAGTGCCCCACTCTGTGCGCATCGAACCACCCGAAGGATTTACATGGCAATCGCCGCATTTATCACCTGTATATGCAGAAAACCGCGGATAAGAAAAACTTTTTTGAGAAAGAATAAACAAAGAGCAAATAACTGCAATGGCAGAGAACAGAAGTGAGAGTTTTTTCATTTGTGGTTTGAATTTATTTTAGGAATCCCTTTTAAAAGGAATTCATTAATCGATAATAAAAGGACGGGGACGAGGAATATGTCGATTATTTTTATAAGATAAAGTTTTGTTTCGGGTGCAAAACTTTTACATATTAACGGTGATGGAGTTATCCTCTTTGTTATATGTTACCTTATAGCTTTTTAAGTTTTTCGTTGCAGGACCTTCAGTAACTTTTCCGCTGCTGTCGAATTCAGAACCGTGACCCGGACATATAAATTTTGAGCCGTCGAATTCAACAGGCTGTTTTTTATGGGTGCAGGTCATATCCAGAGCAGTATATTTTCCGCTGCCTTTGTTTATGACAATAACTTTGCTTGTTACCATAGCATAGCCGCCCTTGCTGTTTAGATCGGGATAATCAGAAAGGCTGAATGTCTTTGGCGCACCGCCTGAAGATATTTCATAGGTATCTGCAGCAGCTAATAGTTTTTCAACATTAATACAGCTTGCGGCAACAGTGCCTAAAATAACTCCCGTGAAAGATTTCTTAAGGAAATCCCTGCGCGATGAACATTGAGATGTTTTTTCGTTCTCCATTTTGATTTTTAGATTAATAAATTAATAATGAGTGATTTTATTTTCGCGGGACGGGACTACTTATTATTAAATGAATGTAATTTCTTTTTTGTTCCTGATTTTCGGTTTTGTAAAATAATAAAATTATATCTTATTTGCAGTGTTGTTGGTCATAATAGCCAACAACACCGGCAAAAAGTATTTTAGTTATTCTTAGTGATTTTTAATTCACCTCTGTTAGTTGGACCTCTGAAAGTAGAATAGTTCCATTCTCCCTGATAAAACGAACTGTACATAGTTGCATTAAAAAAAACATTTGCATCGGCAATTTTAGGATTCATGTTTACAAAAATTTTTCCTTTTTCATAATCCATGTTTCCGCCGAACTCACCGTTCATAGATGATTTGCCCGGGAAATCTTCCACGTACCAGTTTGTAACAGTATATGTTCCGCTTATAGAAGGCATATTAACATCTTTAGCATTTATACTCTTTACAGTCATAACACCGCTTGCAACCTTTGCTCCGCCGCTGCCATACATTGTAAAAGTATAATCGGCAAGCTCGATTTGGTTATTACTTCCGCCCGATGATGTGCATCCCCCAAGGAATGCCGCAAGCAGAAATATTACTATATATAATTTAGAAAACTTCATAATTAAAATTTTATGTGTGAGAGAAATATTTTTATTTTACCAAAATCATTTTCTTTACCTGTGTAAATGCATTCCCGCCATTTAATGGAGCTGCCGTCATTTTATAGAAGTATGGACCCGATGGCAAATTGAATACTGATGAATTAAAGTTCACGTCATAAAATCCTGGCATGTAGTTTGAATTATTTATTAAGTTCGCAACTTCTTTCCCTGAAACATCATAAACTCTCAGTGATACAACAGCATCTTCCGGTACCAGAAATCTTATAGTAGTTGAAGGATTGAATGGGTTCGGAAAGTTTTGCTTTAAATCATATACTACAGGAAGTTCAGACGAATTAGTAATTCCTGTAAAACATGATGCGCGGTTATACCAGGCTCTTATTGTATCTCCGGGCATGGGACCAAAGCCTAATGATAATCTTATTGCACCGTTCAAATGACAATAACTCATTATTGTTCCGTTATAATTTGCACGTGTACCGCTAAAACAAAATCCTTCTGCCTGATAACAAGAATCAATAGCGCCGGTATTTGAAAAATTTGTGGGCCAGTGACAGGATTGTGTATGATATGAACCGAAATTATGTCCAAGCTCATGAGCAACAACGTTTACTGTCCATGAATATGTCGGAAAATTATTGTAGTCATCCTCAATTCCGCAGAAAGAATATCTTCCTGAGCCGTCTGCCTCCTGATAAGGAATACAAAGTACTGCTATCCAGGCAATACCGCCGCCAACATCTCTTGTAGTAAGAAGCTGAGCAAGACTACCGGAAAAATTATCTTTTCTGTTATTTCCAAATGCTGTAAGTATATCAGGTGTTTCTGTCATACCGGCGTATGGGTCTGATTGTGTCCAGTATCTGATTTGAGAAATTTCCATTGGAATGCTTTCGTTGCTATATATAGTAGCAACCGATGCAAACATTCCCTGAATGAAATTAATCAGAGTGGTAGGATTCGAACCGTTATCCTGATACATTCTGTAATCTGCTTCAAAATAAATTCTTACAGGTGCGCG